>JAIPBJ010000074.1 GCA_021739625.1 Flavobacteriales bacterium
GGGCATTGGCCCCGAAAGAGATCAGAATGGCTGCGGTAAGGCAGATGGCGGACAGTTGATGGCTGAACAGACGCATGTCGGAGTATTATGGTGGGAACCCAATTGCCGCCAAAGATAGGTTTCTCAGTCAAGTGTCGTTCAACGGCTCTGAATGTTGATCTGACCATTGGACAGAAGCATCTGCCGATCGCAAGGCGCCCGCTCAAGGCAAACAGAAAGGCCGCCCCTCACAATGAGAAGCGGCCTCTGAAATTTCTGAGCGGATGGTGTCTATTGACCAGAGGACGAGGGAACCTCGGTGGCCTCGAAAGCTGCGGGGCCTTCCACATAGACTGTGTCCATTTTACCAGTTGGATTTCCGTTCTCATCAAGCTCCTCTACAATGGTCATCACCAGAACGGGTTCTTCAACCGCCCCGGTCATCTCGATCACCGTAGCACCAAGGTCTGTGCTGGCCGGAAGGTCCAGCGCGATTGATGGTGCGATAACCAACGCAACCACCGACATCAGTTTCAGAAGGATGTTCAACGATGGGCCTGAAGTGTCCTTGAACGGATCGCCCACGGTGTCGCCCACAACGGTCGCCTTGTGCGGATCGGAACCTTTGTAGTAGGTCTTGCCATTGATGTCAACCCCTTCTTCGAACATTTTCTTGGCATTGTCCCAAGCACCGCCTGCGTTCGATTGGAAGATGGCCATCAGCACACCGGCAGAGGTCACACCCGCCAGCAGACCGCCCAGCATCTCAGGGCCACCGGCAAAACCGACAGCAACTGGAACGATCACGGCCAGCAGTCCGGGCATCACCATTTCTCTGATGGACGCCTTGGTGCTGATCTCCACACACTTGTCGTATTCGGCCTTGCCATCAGCGGCATCGAAAATGGCCCGGTCCTCGGTGCTCCAAGTTTCTTCCTCGGTGCCTTCGTTGCGCTTCATCACTGCGAGCGCTGCTTTCAACTCAGGGATGTCGGAAAACTGCCTGCGCACTTCTTCGATCATCGCCATGGCGGCACGGCCCACAGCGTTCATCGCCATGGCCGAGAATACGAACGGAAGCATGGCACCTACCAGCAGACCGGCCATTACGGTAGGCTGCGCAATGTCAATAGTCTTCACGTTGGCCTGTTGCATGAAGGCAGCGAACAGGGCCAAAGCGGTCAATGCCGCAGAACCGATGGCAAAACCTTTGCCGATGGCAGCAGTGGTGTTGCCCACCGCATCGAGTTTGTCGGTACGCTTGCGCACTTCCTTCGGCAGTTTGGCCATTTCAGCGATACCACCAGCGTTGTCAGAGATAGGGCCGTAGGCATCAACAGCCAATTGGATGCCGGTGTTGGCCAGCATGCCCACCGCAGCAATGGCGATACCGTAAAGACCAGCGAAATGGAATGCCACAAGGATGGCCGCAGCGATCAGAAGAACAGGAATGGCGGTGCTCATCATCCCCACACCCAGACCGGCAATTATGTTGGTGGCCGGGCCTGTGAGCGATTGGCGCACAATGCTCAATACCGGGGGAGTACCTGTACCGGTGTAGTATTCCGTGATCTTACCGATACCGAGTCCAGCACCAAGACCCGCCAAGGTTGCGAAGAATACGCCATTGGCAGTAAAGGTCTTGCCATCCAACACCCATGATTCGGGAAGGAAATGGCCGATGATGAAATAGGAAAGCACGATCATCAGGCCGGCCGAACCGAACTCACCGATGTTCAGAGCGGTGTGTGGGCTGCCGCCTTCTTTCACCTTCACGAAGAATGTTCCGAGGATGGAAACAAGGATACCGACAGCAGCCAAGGCCATTGGCAGAAGAACGGCACCAAGGCCGTCAAACTTCCCCGCAAACTCAGGAGCGGTCACGAAAATCGCGCCCAGAACCATGGTGCCCACGATGGAACCTACATAAGATTCGAAAAGGTCAGCGCCCATACCGGCCACGTCACCCACGTTGTCGCCCACGTTGTCGGCAATGGTGGCGGGGTTCAGCGGATGATCCTCAGGGATGCCGGCCTCAACCTTGCCCACAAGGTCAGCCCCAACGTCAGCGGCCTTGGTGTAGATACCACCACCAACACGTGCAAAAAGTGCGATGGAGGAAGCACCGAGAGAGAAGCCTGCAAGCACGTTCAACACTTCGGCAATGCCCCAGTCAGGGCCGAGAAATTCGTTGTAAAGCAGGAAAAGGCCGCTAAGTCCAAGAACACCCAGACCCACAACACCCATTCCCATCACCGAACCGCCACCGAAGGCCACTTCAAGTGCCTTGCCCAGCGAGGTGCGGGCCGCGTTGGTCGTACGGACGTTTGCTTTGGTGGCAACCACCATGCCGAGGTATCCGGCAAGTCCCGAGCACAAGGCACCCATCACAAATGACAGCGCCACAAAACCATTTGAACTTTCCTCAGCCTGCCCTTTCAATCCCAAGAGCACTGCCACAACAACAACGAAAATAGCCAGGATCTTGTACTCGGCCTTGAGGAAGGCCATGGCTCCCACCTGAATGTGTTTGGCGATTGCGGCCATGCGTTCGGTGCCGACTTCCTGCTTGGTGACCCAGGCGCTTTTCCACATTACGAAAAGCAGTCCGACCACCCCGAACAGCGGGAGAATGTAAATGATGTTCATGTTCTATTAAGGTTAGAAGTTAAGAATGCCGTCTTTTAATGGCGTGCAAAAGTAAACTTCCGACCCATACGGGCAAGAGCACGAATTTCAGGCTTCAGGGACCACCGATCGCCACTACGTTTGCCTCATGGACCGGCACCTCATCATTTTCATTAAGAACCCGGTGCTGGGCAGGGTCAAGACGCGATTGGCGGCCACCATCGGTGATGGGCCCGCATTGGAAGTGTATCATCGGTTACTGGCCATAACACGCTCTGCGGCCTTAGGAGCGGCCTGCACAAGGCATCTGTATTACTCTGATAGTGTAGAGTTGGAGGATGATTGGAACCCTGATGCTTTCCATAAGCATGTGCAGCAGGGCAATGACCTTGGCGAGCGGATGATGAACGCATTCGCTGGTGTGTTTGCCCAAGGGGCTGCAAAGGCGGTCATCATCGGCAGCGATTGCCCGGAGATCTTCTCAGCCATCATCGATGATGCGTTCGTGGCCTTGGACGACCACGATGTGGCCGTAGGCCCGGCCAAGGACGGAGGATACTATCTGCTTGGAATGAGAGCATTGCATCCGGAGTTCTTCCGCAACAAGCACTGGAGTACCGGCTTGGTACTGAGCGACACGATTGCTGACGCCAGCAAGTCCCAACTCCGCGTGTCTACGCTTCCGATGCTGAGCGACCTTGACGATGAGGCCGATCTGAAGCATTCGGGTCTCTTGTAGGGACAATTGCTTGTGCATCTCTTTCAGCCCTCAAGCGCGTTGCACGCGCTCATGGCAATGGATGCTCATCGAATCGGTGTTTCAATTCCTCAGCAATGCGCTGATAATACAGTCCATTCGGGTGGCCTTCTGTACGATGAATCTTGAACGCTGGTTGTTCCTTGTCCAATAGCCGCGAATAATCTGCGAAGGGCACGCCAACCTTGCTCAGCTGTTCCGAAAGACGTGATGCATGTTGACTGTTCGGCCCGATGATGACGAGGAATTCCCCATCAGGAAATTGCCGATGGAATTCAATCTGCGACTCAGACAGGACTGCTGCCGCCAGTTCCAAGTGCGCATCAGACGTCCACCATGGTATTTCCAGGTCGAGCAGGTCGATGAATGCACTTTGCGTGAGGATGCGATAGATGGCGGTCAGGATGGGACGGCCCGTAGTGAATGTGCCATCCTGTTTCAATTCCCCATTCTCCAAGAAGAAATAGGGGAAATGCCTCGCCCACATCTTGATGAGCCTGCGAGCCCCGATAAGGCGAGGAATGTGGTCGTCTATATAGAGATAGAACAGTCGTCCGTTATGTTGTCCGATCTGGCCGGTCAGGTTGGAATCGCGCAGCATGGTGAGCAGATGCTGCGGCCCTTGACCTGCCACCGCATAGTTGTAGGGCCTTAGTCCGAAAAAGCTGTCAACATGATGGGCGAAAGTCCCGCTGTCCTCCACACCATAGCCGAACATGAACGAACAGCCAGTGAGCAGCGCAAATTGTTGATATGAAGAATCAGGCCTTAGCAAAGGAACATGCCGTCTTCCCACGCTGTCAATGGCATAGTGCAGATCATACACCAGCGAATCATTCACGAAATAGCGGTGCTTGATGGTGTCTCCCTTGGCCTTCACAGGATTGGGCGATGGATTCCAATAGGTGTGTTCGGTGTGCGGAGGGGCGTATCTGTGTTTGAAATAATAGCGGCAGGAAAACTCAACCACCAGAATGGCTCCGAAGGCCAACAGCAAACCGACATATATGACTGTGAGTCTTGGCCGTTTGTTCAGAAAGCCCCTCAGTGCCACGGTGATCTTTTTCTCAGGTGAGAAAAGAAAACCCATGGCCGGAATGATGGTCAGCACATCGGCAATGCAGACCAACAGACGGATGAACGAATCTACCGGAGTCTGCGGAATGTGGAATCGGAAGGCCCATTGCGTGAGCGCAATTGCCGCAGCGGTCAGCAGCATTCCCAGTACCGGTGCATTGATCGGTGGCATGGGTCAAGGATAGGGAATCGGAGCGGACTCCAGAATCATACGCGGGCCAAGAATCGCATAGGCTCAACAAATGCTTTAATGCTGATGCCGACCGATGGTGTTGCTACTACTACTGCGTGGCAGTCAACGTGGAGTTGTTGGTCACGGTAGCGCCTGGATTGACTGTGATCGTATTCACCAAGGCCGCTGCGTTGATGACCGGATAGATGGACACCACTGGAACCGTAGCATTGGTAATGCTTCCTGGAACACAGTTGCTCCAGTTGCAATTGTCGAACCAGTCTCCACTTGCCGATCCGTTCCAAGTGCTGGCTGCCTGCGTGGTGCATGGATTAGGATTCTTTCGGAATTTCAGTATGGCCGAAACCCCAGAGAAATCATGCTGCTGACAACTGTATCGGTTAACTATGGCGAGGTGGTCACCGGTGAAAGTGGCAGTGTAGTTGATGGACGCTGTCAATCCTCCACAGTCAGGGCCATTGTCATCGTTATAGGCCCGGTATGTCCATGCCGGATTGGCATCATAGATGGTGAGCTGCGTGTCGAAGCTGCTTCCGCAGGTGCTGATGGTGTAGTTCACTCCGGCATAGGCGGTGAAATAGGTGTAGGTTCCGCTGCCGACAGGAATGTTGCCAGTGAATGAGTTGCAGGGAATGGCAGGATGGTTTGTGCCTGACCAGCCCGACCAACTGCACTGCCCAAGGCTATGGGCGCTCCAAAGCAGGCCTGTAAGGAAAAGGGGTGCCGCAAACAACCAAAAACGTCTCATGACCTGTTTTCTTGAATCGATGAAGTTCAATTGGAAAAAACTGCCCTTACTTATGGGTGGTCGTCAATTGGGTGGATGGAGCATCGCCACTGTTGATGCGCGCTTCCAGATCGGTCAGGTATTTCTTGAGAAATCCAATATCCGCCCTGTCGTCATCAACAGTCTTTCGCAACGATACGATCTCTGCCTGCTGTTCTTTCAACGCTTCTATCAGTACGGGCACCAGGTGGCTGTATTCGACAGATTTCCAACCCTCCTCATCAGTGTCCACAAGTTCAGGGATGATCTTTTCCAGTTCTTGGGCAATGAGGCCATATTGAAGCCCATCATCCAATCCCTCATTTGCTGGAATCTCTTTCCTCCAATTGTAGGTGACCCCCTGAATCGCCATTACTTTGTCAAGCGCACCGGATATCGGGGCGATGTTCTTCTTCAAACGCCCGTCAGATGGTTCTATGAATCCGTTGCTTCGCAAGGTGAGACAGCGCAATTTCTCATAACCGCTGCCCGGGTTGTTGCGGATGGAGATGGTGCCGTTGCTCTCAATGGAGATCTGCGAGGCAACGACTCCGCTCCAATGGAATCCCAATCGCGGAGGCTGTTGGCCAGCTCCTGCAAAGTTGGTCTCGCGCAATTCGATCGTTGCGTTGCTGTATCCTGTGGCATTCGAATTGGAGGCTACATCCCAGTCGCCCGGTCTGTTGGTCAGATGCCGGGCCCAAGGGGTGAAAGACCCATTGTTCGCACCGGAACCGCCCTGATAGGTTCTCGTGTAAGCGTATTCATCATAGTAGGACATGGCCATCTGAAAGCCATGGTCATTCCCGGCATTGCTGTGGCGGACGTTTATCAGGTTGTACCAGGTTGCGCTCGGGGCATTTGGCACGGCACTGCCCTGATAGAATCCGCTGGGAACGGAGTTGTTGAAATTTGCCAGGTCTGCGATCAGGTTGGTCCCGTCAAGCCAAGCAGCAGGTTTAGCGGTCACTTGCGCCCATGTGTGGGCGTGAGAACTCAGGGAGAAGGCATCGTGCAGCCAGCCGTGAGACGATATCCATAGATGCCCGTCATTGCTGAGAATCATACGTCTGTTCGTTGCATCATCTCCGCCATAGTTCCATATAAAGGGATAACCACCGTTGTTGCCATAGGCTGTGCTTCCATCTGTGCGGAACACCACCGTCCTGCTGTTGCCATACAACTTCACGTGGCCGTTGTCGGCAGTGCCCCCTCTGTACCAGCCAGCGTTATATATGTTGGCATCAGAGATGATGGTGCTGAGATAGGATGTGCCGTTACCGTTGAGATAATAGCCGCTGTTGTCAAGGTCATACCAGATACGGCCGAAGGCGGCCCCGTCAGCCCGCACATAGAACTGGTCCGTGCCACTCCCGTTCCCAACGCGGAACTGCTGCGTTGTTCCTCCAACGGCACCATTGTCCCAATTCACGATTATTGCGTTTCCCGCAGGTGCATTCAGGTGAAAATTAGGGGTCATACGCATGGCATTGTTCGCAGGCGTATATCCTTGTATCGTGGTCACAACTCCTGCCAAAGCAAGGTTTCCTGCAGCAGAAACACTTGCCACGTTCGTGGACGCGCGTCTAAAGATCCAGCCTCTGGCAGTATTGTCATTCATTGTGAAATAGGTTGCCCAATCCGAATTGACGCTTCCGTATGTGCCGAAAGTCCCTGTTCCTGCGAACATGATCCCGTAGGATGGTTGCCCTGCGGTGGGGCCGTTGTACAGCGAAAGCCCACGGCCGGTGTTGCTTGCAGTATTGCTCACTCCAAGCGAAAGTGCGTTCAGGGTGCCATTCGCAGTTCCGTTGCCACTGATCCACCAGTTGGCCGTCTGTGCTGCTCCTGCCTGATTCTGAATATAATTGCCGTTTCCTGCCGGAAGGTCTCCGGCCTGAATACCGCTCGATACGAAGTTGGTCCCATTTCCACGTAGATACTGGCCACTTCCTGCTGTTCCACTGATCCGATAGCCCACACCACTGTTGATGGCGTTGTTCATGCTCATATACCCGCTGTTGTCCACAGATCCGATGCCACCGCTGGCACCGTTGCCGAAGATGACGCCTGCTGTGCCTCTGTAGAAGTTGAGATAGGTAGCGAACGCCCCACTGGCAGCATCCAAATGGAGGTTCCCATTGGTGGCCGCCACCGAAGCATTGTTGTCCACGTTGCCATTGCCGCCCACCCGCAGTGTAGCATTCCATGTAGAGTTAGGGCCGAAAGTGGCATAGTTGTTCCCCGCCAATTGAAGTGCAGAGTTGGGTGTGCTGGTCCCAATGCCCACCCTGTTATTGTATGTGCCGCCCAAACCGACATACATGGTGGTGGTGGCCCCTGCGTTGGTCTGAAAATAATAGCCGTTGGTCGTTGCAGCGCTCACAAGCGACCGATAGGCACCGTTTGTGGCATCCTGATAATAGCCGGCCGATATGTTGGTACCCATACGTGCCGAAGCCCCTGCATACAGTACTCCGTCAACATAGCCGTCACCGTAACCATGGAAAAGACCGTCACTGGCCCGTATCTCGAATTTCACGGCAGGCGTTGTTGATGGGTTGGCCGCGGATTCGAATGTCCAACCATAGCCCGCAGGATTCTCAATATAGTTGCGCAACGCCCAACTGTTGACATACGCACCTGTTGGTGCGGTCAGGTCACCGTGTGGGCCCACACCTGTCTGGCCTGCCTGCGCCATGTAGGTGCTCCAGCCCGGATACGTCTTGGAGTACCAGGAGATACCGCTTTTCGAAAAACCGTCACGGTTGATGTCGAGATAAGTGTTGGACAGGGTCAGCGCACCGCCAACCACCTCAAGTATGTCCGCTGGGGCGGCTGTGCCAATGCCAAGTCTCCCGTTGGTGTTGTCCCAATAGAGGTTTCCGTTGGATGACAGTGAGTTGGTTCCATCCCAGAAGGCTACCCGCGTAGCGGCACCGCTACCGGTGACAGGGGTGCCCGAGGCACCTGAGAACAGACGCACCCACACAGGAGCGGCCGGTGTTCCCGAGTTGTAATAGTATCCTGGGGTGTTGTCGGTCTGAAAGATGAGCAGACTTGTGGCCGGCAACGTGATGGCGTTGCGCTGTAGAAGTGTAAGCCGAGGCACCAGAAATCCCTGATTGTCGGAATGACCTTCCAACACTGCTGATGCATCTCGCACCTGTGCGTGGTTTGCCAGACCGGTCACGATGACACCATCGGTCTGGGCCTTGGTAACTGAAATTGTGATGAAACTAAAAACTATGCACGCGAAAATGAGCGCAAGCGAGGATGGTCTGTACATGGGGGTGGCAGTTGGTAACGCGAAGTTAGAGCTATGAGTGAAGTGATAGGTCTTGCTTGAATGCAGTCGATGTTGTCGGAAAATTAAAATCATAAGCTATTAGAGCTCGGGTGCGATCTTTAGCAAAGTGTAACCACGGTGTATCCATGCACCTTGAACCTACAACACATCAGTGCTCTCTTTTTTATTGGGGCAGATTATGTCCTTGCTATGTCGCGATGCACATTGGCTACGTGAATCACGCAAAATTAAATAATCGAAAATTTAGGCTTAAAAAAAGATCGGAATATCCGGAGTTCAAAGGGCCTTATTGCTTGTTTCTCCGACCTCGATTGTCGGATTTTGATCGGCTATGCTGTGGCTGTTGGATGCGAAGTCGAACTTTCAGTTCCACCAGTTTCGGAAGGCACAATAGCGTTTTGCAGACCAGATCCTGCCTCCATCTCTGATGGCAGAACCTCTTTCTCTGCATGATTTGAGAATTAAGAGGATTCACGCATCTGCATCCGCACAAATAGTCAGTAATTCGCGCCATCGCGAATGAGAAACCGTTACCCCTTGTTTATCCTTCTGATGCTGCCGTTGTGGGCAATGGCCCAAACGCAGACCATCCGCGGCACAGTGACCGATCAGGAGAGCCGCATGCCCATCATAGGTGCGGCCGTGGTCCTTGTGGGCAGCGATCCAATTGTGGGCACCACCACCGACCTTGACGGCAAGTTCAAGTTGGAGAAGGTCCCGATTGGCCGTCACGACCTTCAGGTCACGTATCTCGGCTATGAGCCGCGCATGATGTCGGGCCTCGAATTGACAAGCGGCAAGGAGTTGGTGCTTAACGTGCAGATGGTAGAGAGGGTGATGAGGCAGCAGGAAGTGGTGGTGAAGGCCGACCGCAGGAAGG
This sequence comes from Flavobacteriales bacterium, assembly GCA_021739625.1. Classification (GTDB taxonomy): domain Bacteria; phylum Bacteroidota; class Bacteroidia; order UBA10329; family UBA10329; genus UBA10329. The sequence continues at coordinate 9,591 of JAIPBJ010000074.1, forward strand.
ACGAGACCATCAACGCCATGACCACCGTGTCGGCAAGGGTCTTTTCTACTGAAGAGGCCGAGCGCTATGCAGGTTCTCGGAATGATGTCTCGCGGATGGCCACCAATTTCGCTGGGGTGCGCGGGGCGAATGATGCGAGCAACGACATCGTCATCCGAGGCAATTCGCCCACAGGCCTGCTGTGGAGGTTGGAGGGCGTGGACATTCCCAACCCCAACCATTTCGGCAATCAGGGGTCCACTGGAGGCCCAGTGAGCATGTTGAATACCAATGTGCTGTCCAATTCCGATTTCCTTACAGGTGCGTTCCCGTCAGAGTACGGAAACGGTATTTCAGGTGTGTTCGATCTGAAGATGCGCCATGGCAACAACGAGAAGCATGAGTTCCTTGCCCAGTTGGGGTTCAATGGTGTGGAACTTGGTGCCGAGGGACCGCTTTCGCGCAGGACCGGTGCTTCCTATCTCGTCAACTTCCGCTATTCTACGCTCGCCCTTTTCAAGCTCGGTGGCGTTGATTTCGGCACGGGCGATGCCGTTCCGCAATACACCGACATGAGTTTCAAAGTGAGGATGCCCACCAGAAAGGCAGGGACATTTGAGATTTTCGGCATGGGTGGCATGAGCAGCATTGATTTCCTTGCCAGCGAGGCTGACACCGCAGATCAGAATTTCTATACCGATGGGGCAATTGATGTCTATGACCGTACCAAGACGGGTTTCGTGGGTTTCTCCCACACTTTTCTCTTTCAGAACAATGGCTACACCAAGTTCACTGTCGCTGCCAGCACGCAGATGAATCAGGATGTGGTGGACAGCGTGAGTTCAGACAGAATTCCGTTTGACTGGTACCGACAGGATTTTCAGGACCATCGTTTTCAAGGGGTGTTCTACTACAAGCAGAAGTTCAGTGCCAAACACAATCTGCTCGTTGGCATCCGTGGCACAGTGTTCTATTCCGTGCTGAAGGACAGCGCGTTCATTCCGGTCTGGGAACGGTATCAGACGCTTACGGATTTTGATGGCATCACAGGTCTCATTCAGCCCTATGCACAATGGCAATGGCGTTGGAACGATGCTTGGACGCTGAACACAGGCCTTCATGCGCAGGTGCTGACCCTAAATGGGGCCATGGCCGTTGAACCACGCATAGGATTACAGTGGAAGGTCAACCCGAGCCACCGCCTTTCGTTGGCCTACGGCCTTCATAGTCAAATGGCATCGCTCGACAAGTATTTCCTGGTGGTGGAGGATTCGCTCGGCAACCGTGAGATGCCCAATCGCGACCTTGGTTTTGTGAAAAGCCACCACGTGGTGCTGGGCTACGATTGGTCTCTGCCCTTGGACATGCGCTTCAAGGCCGAGGCCTATTTCCAGTCCATCTATGATGCAGGCATCAGCGCAGACAGCAGCTCCTATTCCACACTCAATGTGGGCAGTTTCACCATGGACGGTCCTGACCACATCGTCAATGGAGGCACAGGAACTAACTATGGGCTGGAGCTCACGTTCGAGAAATTTCTCACCAAAGGCTACTATTGGCTCCTTACTGCATCATTCTACGACTCGAAGTACACTGGAAGCGATGGCGTGCTGCGCAATACGGTGTTCAACGGCAACTATGTGGTGAATGTGCTGGGCGGTTATGAGCTGCAACTGAAACGCAGACATCCCAAAGTGAAAGTGCCACGCGAAGGACTCAGTGAGAAAGGTCTGGCCCGTTGGAACAAAAAGCAGAAGCAGAAGGAGGGAACCTCACATTCGCTGAAATTCGATGTGAAATTCACCATTGCCGGAGGTGCCCGTTACACGCCCATCGACCTCGATGCATCGGCTGCCGAGGGCGGGGCGGTCTATCTTGACGGCCTTGCTTTCAGCGAGCAGTTCGACCCATACTATCGCCTCGATCTAGGGCTCACTTATCGCATGAGCCGCAGACGGCTCACACAGGAGTTCTCGGCCTCGTGCCAGAATGTGACCGACAAGGCCAATCCGCTTTATCTGCGCTATGACCAATCCAAGAACCAGTTGGTGAATGTGAATCAGCTCGGAGTCTATCCGCTTTTGCAGTACAAACTACTTTTCTGAGGAGATCATCTCATCCTCAAGAACATCAGTGTTCCCATTCCAAGACACCAGATGTTGATGACCACATTGATGACAAGGTCTGCTGTGGAAATGAGATACATCCCGTTCTGAATGTTGAAACTGAAATCGACCAGGCCGAGAAAGAGCATGCCACCTGCACAGGCCAATGAAAGTGGCCTTGCATAGCCCTTTCCCCTTGTCAGTCCGTAGGCTGCTGTCAGCAGGGCGATGCCAAGTGCAATGTCAGGCAGGGGGAAAGCATGCTCAAACGTGAAATACCCTGCGGGCGGATTCTCAGGTGCAAGGCCAATGGTGAAAAAGGCCAGCCAAAAAAGAAACAGACCAACGCCTGTGATGGACTGAATGATGATGATCGGTCGGTGGTTCATTTCTGTTTGAGAGTTGATGTGTCGAGGTCTTTCAGCCAGCGCATGGTGGTGTTCATGCCTTCGCTGTGTGTGGTCTTCGGCTTCCAATTGAGAAGGCTTTCGGCTTTGTCAATGGAGTAGCTGAACCGGGATCCGAGGTTCTTTACCGCGTAGGTTGTCAACAATGGACGGCTTTTGAATCGGCCCGTGCGCCAAACCCACTCCATCAGCAAAGCCGCTGCGTAGGCAACTGGATATGGAATGCGCAACCAAGGGGCCGGAACTATCATTGTTTCCGCGATGCGCGAACAGAATTTTTCAAGTGTGGTGCTTTCACCATCATGCACAAGGAATCCTTGTCCATTGGCCTCTTCTTTTTCTGAGATCAGTAGCAGAACGTCAACAAGATTCTGCACGTATGTCGGCCATACCAGGACATCCTTTCGCCAATAGACCATTTCCTTCTTGACTATGGCGTCCGCCAGCAATGGGACGAAGGTGCGGTCGCCCGGGCCATATACCCAACAGGGATAGACCATGGTGGCCTGCAGGTCCAGTTCGCGGTGGAATTTCCACACGATTTCTTCGGCCTTGATCTTGAAATCAGGGTAGGGCTCGCCCCAAGGCCGCAATGGCATGTCTTCCATAATGGTCCGGCCCTCGATCCTTCCGAAAACATCGTTGGTGCTGATGTGTACCAAGCGTGCGCCAGCTATCAACGCGGCCCTGCACACATTCTCGGTCCCTGTCACCATCACTTTGCGGAACAGTTCTTCGGGGGCCCAGTCTGTGACCATCCCCGCACAATGGAACACAATGTCGGTGCCGTCCGCTGCGTGTTCGACCGCCAGCGCATCTGCAATGTCTCCATAACGGACATCGACCCCGGCATCTGTCAATGTCCTTGCGCCTGCATCGTCAGGAAGCACGAATGCTCTGACCTGCCAGCCTTTGAGGAGACAGGCAGAGGACAAGTGGCCTCCTATGAAGCCCGTGGCACCTGTGATCAGTACGTTCTTTGGCAAGGTGGAGACTCGGATTGACGGGCCAATGTCGGTAGTATTTCCTTCACCCCGGAGGCTTTGCAGATGCTCGGTCCTCCCTGTTTGTATGGATGATCGGACGCTTGGCAGGAACCCTCCACTTACATTTGTGCAAAGCATCGTGAATTGCGATTGAAACGTCATCTCCTTCTGTCGTTGGCCCTGTTGGTGGCGTCTGTGCTGCGGGCGCAGGACATGGGCGGCCATCGACCGCTGCAATCGGAGAATCCTATCCCGCTTGAATTCCGACAGCTTTCCTCCGAGAAGTATCGCAATTCACAGAGCAGGCTCGACCGAGAAAGGGATGGAAGGCAGAAGACCCGCGACAAGGATGAGTTTCTGCTGGAAAGCAACTTCATGATGAGTCAATTGCTCACCAGTGGCAAGGTGCTCTTCAACGATCCGGTATCCGTCTATCTGTCAAAGGTGCTCGACCGTGTGCTGGCCGATGACCCCGAACTGAGGCAAAGGGTGCGGGTCTTCGCCCTGCGTTCGGCAGTGGTCAACGCGTTCACCACCGATGACGGCATTGTTCTGGTGAGTCTTGGGATGTTGGCGCAATTGGAGAACGAGGCCCAGTTGGCCTTCATTCTCAGTCATGAGCTGGTGCATTTCGAGCGCAACCATATCATCAACGCCCATGTGCGCAGTGTCGATATCCGTGAGGGCCGTGGCCGTCATGGACAGTCATCGATGGAGGAGCAGCTGCTTGCGCAGAGCCATTACAGCAAGGAGTTGGAAAAGGAGGCCGACCGCGATGGGCTTCACCGTTTCCTGCGCACCGGCTATGATGTCGCAAGTCTGAGCGGAGTTTTCGATGTGATGCGCTATGCCCATCTGCCGTTCGATGATGTGCCGTTCGACCGCGATTTCTTCAATCACGGTCATTTCCGGGTCGATGGGACCTTTTTTCTTGACAAGGTGCGTTCGCCAGAGCCGCTGGACGGTAAGGAAACGGCCGATGCCAGCCATCCGGGACCCAGCGAACGACAGGCGGTGCTGCGCAAGCTCATTCCGCAGGGACACCCTTCCGGGCAGCGGTTCATCGTGTCGGAGGTGGATTTTCTGAAGCTCCGCGAAACGGCCCGATATGAGCTCACAAGGCTGTATATGGCGGCCAATCGGCCCATCATGGCCGTGTACAATGCCTTTCTGCTGCTGAGGAGGCATCCGGACGACCGCTTTCTGAAGGAGCAGGTGGCACGGGCCGTGTACACTTTGGCCAAGTTCAAAATGGCCGGAAAATTCGGTCACGTGCATCCAGGATGGTCCGCCATTGAAGGCGAGTCGCAGCAGCTCTATCATCTGTTCTACCGGATGCAGGCCGATGAACTCGCGGTTCTGGCCATCGGCCATATCTGGAGGTTGCGGCTCGACCATCCTGACGATGCCGATCTCATCGCCATGAGCGAAGACCTGCTGCATCAGTTCATGATCGACCATTATGTGCCGGGCATGATAGGCCAGACCGCTCCGGTCGCGGACACGGCCCAACAGGACACTGCGCAGAACGGACAGTTGAGCAAGTACGACCGTCTGAGGCAGAAACGGATGGAAGATCCGCGATTTGCCATGATGAGGCTGGCATTTGTCGATCTGTTCGATGACACCACATTCAATGCGCAGTTCGACCGATGGGAGCGCGAGCGTTGGATGGGCCCGGCCAATGGGCCAACGCAGTATGAGTTGGAAAAACAGCAGCGGGAGGAACAGCGCAGATGGAAGAATACGGGCAGGGCATTGGGCATCGACAGTGTGGTCATGGTAACTCCGGCCTACGCAAAGATGGACCTCCGCAAGCGGCAGAAACACCGTTTCCTCGATGCAGAATCGGCCAAGGTGAAACTGCATGAAAGGATCGGGCGCAACGCATCGCTGCTGGCCATGAACACACAGATCCTGGAGTCCACCATGCTTGATTCGATGGGGGCACAGACCTTCAACGACATCGCGTTCCTGAACGAGTGGGTCGATCAGCGGCTGTTGCAGATGGATGTGGACATGGTGAGCCTCGACCGTTCGGCACTCGATGGGATAATGCAGCGCTACGGGGCACATCACTTTGCATGGACCGGTCTGATCAATTACCGTGAGAACAAGCCGTTGATGTACTTCTATCTGCTCTATGCACTTGTTCCGCCCGCCATACCTCTGGCCATCTACTATCTCGTGAGACCGAATTACGACACGTATTTCTACTGCCTGACCTTCGACCTTCGAACTGGCGAACCCGCCATGATCGCCTACAGCAATTTCCGTTTGAAGGACGCACAGGACATCGTCAACAGCAATCTGTATGACGCGATGTGGCAGATGAAACGCAGGCCGAGAAAGGAAAAATGAGAAACCTGCTCACCATGGCCCTGTTGCTGTTGTGCCAATTCGTTTGGGCACAGGCCCCGGGCTATATGGGGAAACGCCTCCTGATCACTGGCGAGGCAAGTTTCTTCAATGCGCTGTTCAATCCCGATCACAACATGAACAGCGGACTCAGCAAGTTCGGGTTCAACATCCGCAGCACATTCGATCTGGATTATGTGGTGGCCCGCAACGGTTCTATCGGTCTCACTTTCGACCTCATCTTCTCAGGGATGGAATATGAGTGGGCGGCCTCCAAGTTCGAGTCGCACCTGGTTCCGGACATTGGTGTCAGTTTCACGCATGGGCAGATCCGCGGGTATGGATATGGCGTCAACTACAAGGTGTTCCGAAATCCTGCCAAGGGCGGCATTGCGCCCATCGGGGGCTACACCAAGTTCGATGTCATGCTGTTGGATCTTCGCGTGAGGCCTTATGACCGAGAAGCAGGACTTTCGCACGGGCACGAGGAGCAGTTCTTCTCTCCCATGCTGTCCATCACAGTGGGACAGCAGCGGATCTTCTTCAACACACTGGTGCTTCGCACGGGGGTGCAGTTGGGCATCGTGCCGGGCGGCATAGTTCCCTACTTCGAGCGCATGGACGGCAACATCGACAAGCCCACGCAGCGCGATGACCTCAGGGCCCATGCCGAGGCGCGGCTGTTCAGCTACTATCTGCTCAATTTCAACGTGGGCGTGGGGTTTCTTGCTCCGATAAGGAAACGGTACAGGTAGGGAGAAAGAGAGAGGGGACTACATGCTACCCCATCACCGTTGCTACTTCTTGCCACCTGTTCAGAAAATCGGTCTTCCTCAGCCGTGATACGGGCAGCGAGGTTCCATCGCACAGCAGGACAACACTGTTGCCCTTTCCCTTATGTCGGAAGCTTAGGATGTTTTCCAAGTTGACCAAGTGACGCTGATGGATTCGGAAAAAGCCGTAGTGGGACAGGGCCTCATCAAAGCGTCCGAGGTTCTTGCACACGTGCAGTGGTTCTTCCTTGATGATGGTCGATAGCCTGTGGACGGTCGTCTGTGGACCGCATGGGCACGGAGTTCCATTGCAGGTCTCAGGCTATCGGCTTCCGTAGGGCTGCGCCCTGCCACGGTAGGCGTGCAACCACCTGCCGTCCTGCTGCAAAGGCCCGCCTTGTGCCGACCGCAGGCTTCCTCAGTACATGCC
>JAIPBJ010000075.1 GCA_021739625.1 Flavobacteriales bacterium
GGCCGTGTGGCTGCCGAGAATGGTTGGGGGGATCATTCTGCTTATCGCTTGGAGAGAGGGACGGGGGACGGGGGACGGGGGACAGGGGTGGAACACGGTGGGCCAGCTTCCGACCATGTGGATGTGGGCATGGGCGGTGTACTACCTATTCGCCACCACGGTGAACCCTTGGTATGTGGCCGTGCTGGCGGTGTTCCTGCCTTTTGTGAAGTACCGCTTCGCAATGGTGTGGGTGCTGCTGGTGCCGCTGAGCTACCATGCCTTCACTGCCGATGGGGTGCAGGAGAACCTTTGGCTCATCGCACTCCAATATCTGCCCGTATATCTATGGATGGGGTTGGAGACGGGTCTTTTCCGAAGAATAGAAAGACAGTGGGCCTTGCGCAGGGCCGAGGTGAAGCGCAAGAGGCTCGTGCCGTTCTATCCTTCCGCAGAGAACATCTTGGAAGTGGGCGGTGGCAATGGGGCGCTCACCCTGCTGCTGCGCAAGGAGGGCCATGAGGTGACTGCGCTTGACATTGCCGACCGTTCCATCTTTCCGCAGGTGGTGCCAATGCTGTATGACGGGGGCCGCTTTCCTTTCGAATACAGGCGATTCGACACCTGCCAGCTCATCACCATGCTGCACCACACGCCCGACACGGAGCACATCATCAGCGAGGCGATGCGCGTGGCCGACCGCATCATCATCATGGAGGACATCTATGAGGGCCCATTGCAGAAACACCTCACCTTTCTTGCCGACAGCCTGGTGAATGGCGAGTTCCATGGCCATCCGCACACCAACCGCAGCGATGCCGCTTGGCGCGAAACGTTCGACAGGCTGGGACTCGCGCTGGAGGCGGTGGAGCAATACCGCTTCCTCGGTCTGTTCAGGCAGGTTACCTACGTGCTGGTCAGAAGGGGGCCCTACTGAGGTCTGAATGCCTGTCCATCCAAATGGCCGGATCCACATGGGGCATCGCACTTGCATCCATCCAAATGGATGGGTGCCGGGCATCGGACAATTTCAGAATTGCCTGCCTCAGACCAGAATTTCCCGCACACTGGCCTGTATGGACCTGGCGATTTGGTCGGTGGGAAGGTCGTTGGTATCGGAGCCGAACGGATCCTCGATCTCCTCGGCTATAAGTTCGAGACTGGCGAGGATGTAGAAGACGAAAATGGTGACGGGAATAGTGACATAGCCAAAATCGCTGATGATGCCGAAGGGCAGCGACAGCACATAGAGGAAGATGAATTTCTTGATGAATGAGCTGTAGGAGTATGGTATGGGGGTTTTCCGGATGCGCTCGCAGGCACCGGTGATGTCGGTGAACTCCTTGTGGAGCGTATCGAACGAAATGAGCTGCTGCTCGCTGATGCGGCCATCGGCACGCAGCCTGAGCAATGCGGCATAGATGCGTTGCGCGATGGCGTTGGGCACGTGGGCCTGTGCCAACACCGCATCGAGGTCGAAGTGGGCATGACCCTCCATTTCGCTGCGCTGCGCCCCGTTGCGCAGATGCTCTTTGAGGGCAAAGGCATAATTGGTGATGAGGATGCGGAAATAGTACCGTGCTGCGATGTCATCGGCAGGAATGGTCACGGCCAGGCGCATGGCGAGGTTGCGCGACACATTGACCAGCGCACCCCACTGCCTGCGGCCTTCCCACCAGCGCTCGTAGGCCGTGTTGGTGCGGAACACAAGGAGCATCGAAATGACGAAGCCCACCAGCGAGTGCATGGCCATGGTGCTGGTGTAGGCCAGATCGATCAATTCTATCTCCACGAAACAGATAACGCCCGATAGCACGGCAAGCCCCAGAATGGCGGGCATCAGCGTGCGCAACGTATCGCTCCTGTGGAATTGGAAGATGATGGAGAACCACTCCTTGGGGTTGTAGCTGATCATGAACGGTTACGAATTACGGATACGAACGAATATGCGAACGGGGTCGCATGGTCGCAGCTCACTTCTCTTCGGGGTCGGGCGCATCGAGGTCGAGCTTGCCGCCCCACTGGGCCATCTGCCCCAGCACCCAGCCCTGCCGCTTGTACATGTAGGGCCCGGGCCTTGTGACGGAGTATTTCCTCGGGCTGGGCAGCACCGCCACCAGCAGCGCGGCCTCGGACCGGCTCAGGTCTTTCGCATCCTTCTTGAAATAGGCCCGCGAGGCGGCCTGTGCGCCATAGATGCCATCGCCCATCTCAATCACATTGAGATAGACCTCCAGAATGCGCTCCTTGCCCCATAAAAGCTCTATCAGCCCGGTGAAATAGACCTCCAGCCCCTTGCGCACCCACGTCCTGCCTTCCCACAGAAAAACGTTCTTGGCCGTCTGCTGGCTGATGGTGCTGGCCCCGCGCAGCTTCTTGCCCTTCTTGTTGCGCTTGAGGGCCTTCCCAATGGCCTCCATGTCGAGACCGTTGTGGTGCGGAAACTTCTGATCCTCTGAACAGACCACCGCCAGTTGCAGCCGGTTGCTGATGTTCTCTATCGGCTCCCAGTCCTTCTGCAGCTTGAGGGGTTTGTCATTCTGAAATTGCTGCACACACCGGGTGAGCTGAAGGATGGTGACCGGAATGGGCACGAACCTGTAAACGATGACCAGACCGATGCTGAACAAGAACAGGCCCAACAGGGTCTTCCACACCGCACGGAACAGCTTGCGGGCCCATCCCCCACCCGACTTCTTGCCCACTGAGGGCTTCTTCGCTACTGTCTTTTTGGCCATGGTGCAAATCTATTGCGCGGAAGTGTTGTCAGGACACAGGGATGCTGCGCCTGCGATGCCGCCATTTCCTGCCGAAACTCACCAGCCCGTTGAGCAGCACCGAACCGATGATGATGCCCGAACCGATGTAGAAGCCCGCATTCAGCTCCCTGTTCTCCTGAAAGATGATGATGGCAAGGATGATGGAATAGATGGGCTCCAGATTGATGGACAGGTTCATCACAAAGGCCGAAACGTGCTGCAATGCCTGATAGGACAACTGCATGGCATAGACCGTGCAGACCACACTGAGAATGAGCAGCCAGCCGCTGTCGGCCAGGTCGGGGATCAGCACAGGCACTGGGAACAGGTAGAGATAGACCGGGGCGGCCGCAGTGAGCACCACCAGCCCGGCCAGCAGCTCGTAGAACATCAGGTTGCGCGGGCCATGATGCTGGAGCAGCGATTTGTTCATGATGGTGAACGATGCACTGAGGAACGCACTGACCAGCCCCATGCCGATGCCCACGGCATACAACTGTTGGAACTGAAAGATGAGATAGATGCCCAACACGGTGAAAAGGCCAAGCAACAGTTCCAACGGCACAGGCCGCCTGCGATGCACCAGCGGCTCGATGATGGCGGTGAAAAGCGCAGTGCTGGCCATGCAGCTCAGCGCTACGGACACGTTCGAATACTTGATGGAACCGTAGAACGTGACCCAGTGCATGGCGATTAGCGCGCCAACGCCCGCAATCTTCCTCACCTCGTGCCAAGGGGGCGGCTCCAACTGCCCCCGCACTTTGAGGAACACCCCGAGCACCGTCACGGTGATAAGGATGCGCCACCACACCAGCGGAAATTCCTGCAGGGTGATGAGACGGCCGAGAATCCCTGTGAAACCCCACAGGAAAATGGCAACGTGGAGCTGGATGTATGCTTTCGACAAGGGAAAGGAGATTTTAGCCGTCAGCCATTGGTCTGTCGAGTCACGCCATCTGCTCCGGCCCGGTCTCCGTTCTCTCCGATCACTGCACCACCACCTTTTCGCGGGCAAGCACCCTTTGGCTGTCCATCACCTGAACGAAATAGACACCCGCACCGAGGTCGCCACGGCCAAGTTCCACACGCTCTGAGGTGATGTTGCCCAGATCGCGCACCATGCGGCCTGTGATGTCTGTGACGGTTGCAGAGACCTGCGTGCTGAAACGGTTCACGATGCGCACGGTGGCCCCATCGCTGAACGGGTTGGGGAACACCGAAAGGTCTATGCCACCATTGTCCAGCTCGTCAACGCCTACGTGGCTGGCCACACACTCGCCTGTGATGGCAGTGAGGGTCTCCTCATAGAAACCGTTGACGATGGACTGGATGTGGCCGATGCACACCTCCTCGTCCGTAAGGGCCAGATAGCTGATGCGGCACAGCGGCACGGCAATGTTGTTGCGGTCGATGAGCGAATCGAGATAGCTGATGCCGATGACCCTGTCGCCACCCACCACACTGGCCGGGGCAATGGGATACTGCACCGGGTCGATGAGGTTGGTGACATTGGAGATCTGCGCCCCGCTGACCGTGAACTCGTAGGCCACCACCTCCGAATCGGGATTGCGGATATAGATGTCGATGGTCTGCGCGCTGAGGTCGATGGCCCCGATGCTCAGTTCCACGGTCTCAAAGGTGTTGGTGAGACCATAAGGGAAATTGCAATGGTTGTGGTTCGATCCTGTGGGGTGGAGGTCAACGGTCAACGCACAGTCGTTGAGCAGTGCCGCGTCATAGACATCTATCTCATCATCGGCATTGAGGTCATTGCAGGGCTGGGCGTCAATGTCATCGGCAAGGATGTGCGACACGTAGGCCTGCGCATCGACCACCGTGTGCTGGCTGTCCACGTTGAGGTCGCCACGAAGCACCGATCCACCGCACTCGCCCGTGCAGTCGGGCTGTGCCGGGCCGAATATCTCGCCCATGCAGTCGGTGTAGGGCTGGCACTCATCGCGCTGCTCCACATAGAGTGCACCGCTGTCATCGCGACCTATGTAGATGCACACCTGTGCCCAGTTGTTCATGTAGTTCAGCTCCTGACGGCCCAGCGCGTCTGGGCTCTGATCCCAGTTGGTGGTGTTCACGAAGGTGTAGAGGCCCGTGTCCACATCGGTGATGTCGATGAACTGGCAGTCCAGTCCAGCATCATAAATGTCGCCACACTGCTTGGATATGCCCATGTTGCTGCAACCGTACTGACCGGTGCCACCACCGCTCCAACACTCGAGGTCCATAACGCAGAACCCGTTCTTGAAACCGATAGGGATCTGCACACCTGTTGCGCTATAAAGCTTGTATTCGGCATAGCCCACATAGTGGGTGTGATTGTGGCAGTTGATGGTGCTGAACTGGTCAGGGTTAAGGGTCGGATTGCCAATATAGTAGTCGGTGTTGCCGATGTTGTAGATGTGCGTGCTGAAGCGCAGCACGTTGCGCAGGCCATATCCATTGAGGCATCCTTCATCTATGCGGCAGTCGTTGGAACCGGTCGTGAGAGACGACAGATACATGGACGAGGCCAGCATCTCCTCGTTGAGCACAAGGTCGGGGCCTTCCGGACACTCGGGATCACCGGTGAAATAGCACGGGCCGTCCTGCACCGTGGCCAACGGGTTGTAGTTGCAGGCCGAAGGGTCGATGCACCCTGTGATGGGGCCGTTATAGACCAGCTCCCAGTTGATGGCACCTGTGCAGGCCCCATTGTTGCTGCCTATGCGTATCCAATACTGCACGCCCGCCTCCAGCAGCAGCGTGCTCAGCATGGCCTGTGGGCCGCAGCCTCCTTGGTCGTCATCATAATAGATGGTGGCGATGTTGCTCTCGGCCGGCACAAGGCCCGAACAGTAGCCATAGACCCAGATCTTGGTGTCGCAACTGTTGTCGCACGCCAGAATGCCATAAGTGCCATTCTCGGCAGGGGTGAAGGTGTACCACGTGTCTGTTGCCGGGGCAATGTGCGTGCCCTCCTCAACGGGCAGGGCGGTGCCGCAGGTGGTGCCGGGAGGGCAGTTGAACTGCTCCAGTCTGTAATTGGTGAAACTGCCGCCCGTGGCCGCCACCTCTCCATCTATGTAGATGTTGTAGTATCCGTTGCCATAGCCGCAGCACATGCCGTCACCGAACGTATCGAATATCTCGAATCTGAGACATGCCCCGGCCGACACACAGAAGCTCTGCGTATAGAGCGTGGCGTTGGCGTATGTGGGGTCGGCCCCTCCCGATGCGATGATGCCACCATTGGCATAGCTCAACTGCCAGTTGGTCTCATAGCCATAATTGTCGGTGAGCAGTTCAACGGTCACCTGCACCTGCTGGGGCGGACACTGGGCCTGTGTGTCTGTAATGCAAAGTAGGGCCGCAAAGGGCAGAAGTATCAGTCGTTTCATCGGGGGATTTATCTGTGGCAAATGTAAACGCAACGGACATCGGACGCTGAGAAGGGCCGAGAGTTGCGCACGCCTCACAGGCGCTGGCAATAATTCATATCCGTTCCGCTACACGGTCGAGCACATCGGCCACAGCAGGGCACACCGCCACATTTCGCAAAGTGAGGGTCAAAAGCTGATGCTGCTTCTCGCGGTCGGTGTGCGGATACTCGCGGCATGCCTTGGGCCGCACATCATAGATGGAGCACATGTTATCGTCACCCAGAAAGGCGCAGGGCACCTGTTGCAGCACGTGGTCCCCGTCCTCATCCACCCGCAGATAGGTGGCGATGAAATCCACCACTTTCATGCGCAGATGCTTGGCAATGCGCTCCATGTCGCGGTCGGTGAACAGCGGGCCAGTGGTGCGGCAGCAGTTGGCGCATTGCAGGCAGTCGGTGCAGGCGAACACCTCGGCATGGGCCGTGTGCATCAGGCGGTCCACCTCGCGCGGATTCTTCTTTTTCAGCTTCGCGATGAGCTTGCGGTCGGTGTCCTTGCGGGCCGCTGCCTGACGTTGGAGGAGTTCGGGGTCGGTCATGGAGATGGGGTGATGAAGGTAGGCAGGCCGTGCTTACTCCGCTCCTACTGCACCCTTGTGATGATCCACCCTGCTCCGGGCGGAAGCACCCTTTCCACCTCGAATTTCCAGCCGGGCTGCTGCTCTTCCACCCTGCGGCACAGATAGGCGGGCGTGGCAGATTTCCATGTCCAGTCCTTAGGTTCTACAAGGATGATGTCCTCCACCTTCATCTTGAGGAGATAGATCCTCACGATGTTCTTCTTCGACAAGGGGCGGGTTGCAATAGCTTCCTTTTCGTCTTTCGTCAGTTTTTTCATGGCTCAAGTTGTTGGTTTTTGTCGGTCAGTTGCTGCCGTCCGAAGGCCAGCAGCGCATTTTCAACGCCCCGAAGTTCAGAAATTTCACGCAAATGTATTATTGCCATTCGGTAACGTACTACCGCCAAATGGTCTTGTGCTGCTGACTTTCGGTTATGTAGAACTATGCAATGGTTTTGTACTGCGGATAAATGGTCTTGTGCTGCGGTCAAATGGTGTTGTATAACTGAGCTATGGTAATATAGAACTATTCATCGGTAGCGGATAACTGCCCTTCGATACTGTACTATTAAGGGAAAAACAGGGGTCTTTTAGGGAAAAAGGATGTGTTTCGACCGGAAGGACAAGGCCGCTCTGAACCTAACCACTACTTCACTCACAATTCCCGCATATGCTCATTGGATGCGCAGGCGGTGGAAGATTCCCTTCCTTGGCTATTTTTGACAACTCACATCCACCAAAAACCCTAATCCCCATGAGCACACAGATCAGAACCATCCTATTCACAGGACTATTGTTCCTCGGCCTTGCCACAGGCGCACAGGCGCAGGACAAGTATGAGTTTGCATCGGTGACGCAATGGGGGGCTAGCATACTACAGGTTTCAATTGAAGGGAAACCACTTGAGAAATTGCCACTTGGCAAAGAAGCAGATGGTAATGCTGACCATAGGAAGCTTTTCGAACTTGTGAGCAAGATGCAGGATGAGGGGTGGGAAGTATTCAATTCACACGAATCTGGTTATGGTAATGCCGCAATTTTTTCATTCGTTCTCAGAAGAAAGAAAGCCTAAACGAGCAATCAGAACAGCCCCACCATGATGCAACTCATAGAGGTCACCACCCCAGCGCAGGAGAAAGAATGGGTGCTCTTTCCCGTAACCTTATATAAGGATGACCCCAACTTCATCCGCCACATAGACCGCGAGGTGATGGACGTGTTCGACCGCAAGGTGAACAAGTTCTACACCTATGAGGGCAGCGCCACCATCCGTTGGCTGCTGCAAAAGGACGGGCATACGATAGGGCGCATCGCGGCCTTCGTGAACGGCAAGACCGCGAGGCTGGAGGACTACCCCGTGGGCGGTTGCGGCTTCTTCGGCTGCATCAACGACCAACAGGCGGCCAACATGCTCTTCGATGCGGCCCGCGATTGGCTGAAGGCGCGGGGCATGGAGGCGATGGACGGCCCTGTGAACTTCGGGGAGCGCGACAAGTACTGGGGCGTGCTCATCGATGGGTTCGAAGAGCAGAACTATGGCATGAACTACAACGCGCCCTATTACAAGGCGCTGTTCGAGAACTACGGTTTCGGGCTCTATTTCAACCAGTACACCTACGGCCGATCTGTGAGCAAGGAAGGCAATGACCTTGAACCCCGGTTCTATGAACGTGCACAGCAGGCGTTGGACAACCCCGACATCACGTTCCGCTACCTGCGCAAGGACGAATTCGACAGGGCCCACGTCTATTTCCATGAGGTCTATACCCAGGCATGGGGCGGCCACAAGGGCGTGAAGCCCATGACATTGGAGCAGGCCGAGAAGATGTTCAAGAAGTTGAAGCCCATTGCCGATCTGCGGCTGCTCTATTTCGGTTTTCACAAGGACCGTCCCATTGCATTCTACCTGTCCATGCCCGAGCTCAACCAACTTTTCAAGTATGTGAATGGCAACATGAACTGGTGGGGCAAACTCAAATTCCTGTTTCACAAATGGAGGGGTGGCAACACCAAGATGCTCAGCATCGTGTTCGGAGTGGTTCCCGAATGGCACGGCAAGGGCGTGGAGAGCGCCATCGTGGTGGCCTATTCCAAGGTGGCCTGGGAAGAGGGACTGCCCTACACTCGGGTCGAGATGAACTGGATAGGCGATTTCAACCCCAAGATGATGCACGTGTGCAAGCAGTTGGGTGCGTCCATCATCCGCACCCACGCCACCTACCGCTATCTGTTCGACAGGGAGAAACCGTTTGAAAGGTGCCCAATCATTGAGTAGTAGAGCCGCGATGCCTCGCGGCTAAAGCTTACCTTCGCATCAACAACAGAAAATCAGATGACAGAAGTGATCTTTCACGTCAATGAGGCTGCCGAGGGCGGTTTCACGGCCAAAGCCATGGGCCACAGCATTCACACCGAGGCCGACACCATCGAAGAGCTCCGCCAAATGGTGAAGGATGCGGTACAATGCCATTTTGACGAGGAAGACATGCCCAAGCTGATCCGTTTGATATTCACCAAGGAAGAGCTCTTTTCATTGGCAGCATGAAAATGCCACGGAGTGTATCGGCCGAACAGCTCATCCGTAAGTTGCGGCCATTGGGCTATGAGGTGACAAGACAGACGGGCAGCCACATCCGACTCACCACGGAGATGAACGGCAGACACTCCATCACTGTACCGAACCACGACCCCTTGAGGATAGGCACATTGGCATCCATCCTTGGCGATGTTTCCCAGCATCTCAACAGGTCGAAACAAGAACTCATAGATGAACTGTTCGGTTGAATCCGAGCCGTTCGAGCGGTGTCCCATCATCGAATAACCCCGAAATTCGGCCCCATGACAGGCGACAGCTTCCATGCCCTTGTGGCAGACCCATCAGGGCCGGACCGCGACAGCATTGCGCTGTTGCAGGAACTGAACAGGCGCTATCCGTATTTCAGGGCCCCGCGCCTGCTGCTGGCCAAGAGCCTGAAGGACACCGACCACATCGACCAGCGCAGGCAATTGCATCTGGCAGCCATCTATGCTGCCGACCGCAGCCTGCTCATGGATCTGATGGAAGGACGTCTTCCGAAGGAGGTGGCTCCAGAGAAAATTGAAAATGGGGAGATAGAAAATGGTGTGGTAGAGGCTGTGGTCGTGCAGCCTGCATCGATTGAGGCTGAGGAGGCATTGGAATCCGTTGTTTCCGCGCAGGAGGAGAATGCCGGGACGGAGACGCTGACTGAAGTATTGGCAGAGTCCGCAGAACCCGAAGCATCTCACCATGCCCTCGACCTTTCACTTATTCCCGAACCGGTACTCTATAGGGTAGAAGACCTCCTATTGAATGAGCTTGCACCGACCGAATCCGAGACGAAAGCAGAGACAGCACCAGAGCCGGATGCGCTGCCGTTCGACCAATGGCTGGCCCGCCTCGGTTCGTCAGATGCTGTTCCAGCGTCCACTCGTCCCCTGTCCCCTGTCCCTCGCCCCTCCTTGAAGGACAACATCGCCCTGATCGAGGACTTCCTTGCCGCACAGCCCAAGGATGGAAGATCGCAGCGTGCAGAATTCTTCAGGCCAAGCAGAGCGGCCGAGCGCAGCAACACCATGGACATGACGTCTGTGAGCGAGACGTTGGCAAACATCTATGAGCAACAGGGACAGTTCGAGATCGCCATCAAGGCATTTGATGCACTGGCGTTGAAATATCCCGACAAAAGCAGTTACTTTGCCGCCCGCAAATTGGCAGCTTTGGAAAAAGGGCAAGGCCAATAACAGCGGCCCAATAATCAATCATCAGTAATCAATAGTCAGATGTACACCCTCATCATCATTCTCATTCTCATCATCTGTGTTCTCCTTGTTGGCGTTGTGCTCATCCAGAACAGCAAGGGCGGAGGTCTGGCATCGGATTTCAGTGCAAGCAACCAGATCATCGGTGTGCAGCGAACAGGCGATTTTGTGGAGAAGGCCACTTGGTACCTTGCCGGGGCGCTCATCGTGCTGAGCATGGGATCGAACTTCTTCATCGACCGTGCCGAGGCAGGGACAGACAATGAATCTGCCATCAAAGACCGCATGGAGGCAGCACCTGCGCCAGTGCAGGCACCAGCTCCACAACAGGCACCTTCCGACCCGGTCACAGAGTAACATCTGTTTTTCGACCTGTAGAAATGTCAGGATGTCACGCATCCTGACATTTTTTTTGGCCGAAAGTCAGGTAACCCTGCAAGTCTGTCCGCACCGGCCCCATGGCACGGAATGTGAAAGGCGCGGCACGTCCCCGTTCGGGGGCTTGGAAACTCAATCAAACATTCACCAATCAAATCAACTACAATGGCAGAATTGAAGATCAGACCATTGGCCGACCGTGTTGCAGTGCAACCCGCAGAGGCCGAACAGAAGACCGCTTCAGGGCTTTTCATACCTGATACGGCCAAGGAGAAGCCACAGCGCGGAACCGTACTTGCAGTGGGCAATGGCAAGAAAGATGAGCCGATGACCGTGAAGGTCGGTGATACCGTGCTCTACGGCAAATACTCCGGCACCGAGATCGAAGTGGATGGTCAGAAGATCCTCATCATGAAGGAGTCTGACATTTTCGCCATCGTGTGAAAGTGAATTGAAAGTTCAACATCATTAAAAAAACAGAAAGACAAATGGCAAAGCAGATAGTATTCGACCTGGAAGCACGCGACCAGATCAAGAAGGGCGTTGATGCCCTGGCCAATGCAGTGAAGGTGACCCTCGGCCCTAAAGGCCGCAACGTGGTCATCGACAAGAAGTTCGGAGCACCGCAGGTGACCAAGGACGGTGTGACGGTTGCGAAAGAGATCGAGCTTTCCGATCCAATTCAGAACATGGGCGCTCAGATGGTGAAGGAAGTGGCCTCCAAGACCGGTGATATTGCCGGGGACGGAACAACCACCGCCACAGTACTCGCACAAGCGATCGTCAGCACTGGATTGAAGAACGTTGCTGCCGGTGCAAACCCGATGGATCTGAAGCGCGGTATCGACAAGGCAGTTGCTGCCATTGTGGCCGAATTGAAGAACATCAAGCAGGACGTGGGTGACGACAACAGCAAGATCGAGCAGGTGGCCACCATCTCTGCCAACAACGACAAGACCATCGGTGCACTGATTGCCGAGGCGATGAAGAAAGTGGGCAAAGAAGGCGTGATCACTGTGGAAGAGGCCAAAGGCACCGAGACTTCGGTCGAAGTGGTCGAAGGCATGCAGTTCGACCGTGGTTATCAGTCGCCCTACTTTGTGACCAACGCAGAGAAGATGGAGGCACTGTTGGAGAACCCCTACATCCTGATCTACGACAAGAAGATCAGCAGCATGAAGGATGTGCTTCCGATCCTGGAGAAAACAGTTCAGACCGGCCGCCCGCTGCTCATCATCTCTGAGGAGGTGGATGGCGAGGCACTGGCCACCCTCGTGGTGAACAAGATCCGTGGTTCGCTGAAAGTGTGCGCTGTGAAGGCCCCAGGTTTCGGTGACCGCAGAAAAGCCATGCTGGAAGACATCGCCATCCTCACGGGTGGAACGGTGATCAGCGAGGAGCAGGGCCGCAGACTGGAGGACACCTCACTGGCCGACCTTGGCACTGCCGAGAAGATCGAGGTGGACAAGGACAACACGACCATCGTGAACGGTGCCGGTGAGAAAGAACTCATCGCTGCACGTGTGAGCCAGATCAAGGCGCAGATCGAGAGCACGACTTCAGACTACGACCGTGAGAAGTTGCAGGAACGTCTCGCCAAATTGGCCGGTGGTGTTGCTGTGCTTTACATCGGTGCTGCGTCAGAAGTGGAGATGAAAGAGAAGAAGGACCGCGTGGATGATGCTTTGCATGCCACACGTGCTGCAGTTGAGGAAGGGATCGTTCCCGGTGGTGGCGTGGCCTACATCCGTGCGGTGGTTGCCCTCGACAAGCTTACAGCAGTCAATGCTGACGAGAAGACCGGTATCGAAATCGTTCGCAGAGCGGTGGAAGAGCCACTCCGTCAGATTGTAGCCAACGCAGGTCTGGAAGGCAGCATCATCGTTCAGAAGGTGAAGGAAGGCAAAGGCGACTTCGGTTACAATGCATTCTCCGACCAGTATGAGAACCTCTACGCAGCAGGCGTTATCGACCCTACCAAAGTGAGCCGCGTGGCCTTGGAGAATGCAGCGTCCATCGCCAGCATGATCCTCACCACAGAATGTGTGCTTGCTGATGAGAAGGAAGAGAATGGAGGCGGCATGCCCGGTGGCATGGGAGGCATGGGCGGAATGATGTGATTCCCCCCGAAATCTCGGATGACAAGAAAGGCCGTTCCGCAAGGGGCGGCCTTTTTGTTTATATCAAATAGTCTCTCCTACCCTCAGCCTTTCCGCATTCTCAGCCATTTGAAGCGCATCGATCATCTCTTGGATGTTGCCATTCATAAAATCGCTGAGGGAATACATGGTCATACCGATGCGATGGTCTGTGACCCGGCCCTGAGGATAGTTGTAGGTGCGGATCTTGGCCGAGCGGTCGCCTGTGCTCACCATGGTCTTCCGCCTGCTGGCGATGGCATCGTTGTGCTTTTGTAATTCTATCTCGTAGATGCGCGTGCGCAGCATCTGCATCGCCAGTTCGCGGTTCTTCAACTGTGAGCGTTCCACCTGACATACCACGACTATGCCCGTGGGTCTGTGCGTCAGCTGCACCTTGGTTTCCACCTTGTTCACATTCTGACCGCCCGCCCCGCCCGAGCGTGATGTGTGGAAATCAATGTCGGCAGGGTTCAACTCCACATCCACCTCCTCAGCTTCTGGCAGCACCGCAACTGATGCAGCGGAGGTATGCACGCGCCCTTGCGACTCGGTCTGCGGCACGCGCTGCACACGGTGAACACCGCTCTCATACTTCAGTATCCCATAAGCACCCTCACCTGTCACCAGAAGCACGATTTCCTTGTAGCCTCCAGAAGTGCCTTGGTTCTCGTTCATCACCTCCATCTTCCAGCCCCTGCCAGCGATGTAGCGCACATACATATCATAGAGGTCGCCCGCAAAAATGGCCGCCTCATCGCCTCCTGTACCGCCACGGATCTCCACAATGGCATTCTTGATGTCCTCTGGGTCACTGGGCAGCATCAGTACACGCAGGTGTTCCTCCAATTGTTCCTTCCGCAGTTCAAGGTCAATGAGTTCGGCCTTGGCCATATCAATGAACTCAGGATCTTTCTCTGACTGTAGCAGCGCTTTCGAACTGGTGATGTTGGCCAGCACATCCTCATATTCGGTCGAAGCATGCACCACTGGTTCCAGCGAACGATAGTCGCGGTTGATCTGCACGAAACGCTTCATGTCGGCCACTGTGCCCGGGTCACCCAACTGGGTCTCCAGATCTGAGTATCGTCTCCGAATGTCTCTGAGTTTATCTAAAAGCTCCACTTTGGCTGATACGAATTACGAATCGTTACGAATATCCGATTGTCTGAGGCATTGGGCGAGGAGTGCCTTCCGTGGCACAGACACAGTCTAAGTGCTACTGGTAAACGAATTCCCCGAACTCCGACCTGATGGTCAGTTTCTTAGGGCCTTCCACCACTCTGCCGACCACCTGCGCATCCACGTTGAAGGATTTTGAAATGGCGATGATCCCGTCTGCTGCGGAAGCATCCACATAAAGTTCCATGCGGTGCCCCATGTTGAATACCTTGTACATCTCTTGCCAAGGTGTGCGCGACTCCTCCTGAATGACCCGGAACAGTGGTGGCACTTCCATCATGGCATCCTTGATCACATGCATCTCGTCCACAAAGTGCAGCACCTTGGTCTGCGCACCGCCCGAGCAGTGTACCATGCCGTGGACAGACGCGCGATGCCTGTCCAATACTGCCTTGATGATAGGAGCATAAGTCCTTGTGGGAGAAAGGACCAACTTGCCCATGTCCACTGGCACGCCCTCCACCCTGTCGGTCAGCGCATACTTTCCCTGATAAACAAGATCATCGGCAAGTGCAGGATCGAAACTCTCAGGGAATTCCGCTTTCAACAGGTGGTGGAACACATCGTGCCGAGCCGATGTGAGTCCGTTGCTGCCCATGCCTCCATTGTAGGTCGTCTCGTAGGTGGCCTGCCCAAAAGATGAAAGGCCCACGATCACATGGCCGGGTCTGATATTGGCATTGTCGATGACATCCTTCCTTGCCATTCTACAGGTGACCGTACTGTCCACTATCACTGTCCGCACCAGATCGCCCACATCAGCGGTCTCACCCCCAGTTGAATATATGTCCATCCCATTGTTGCGAAGCATCTGCAACACCTCTTCCGTACCTGATATCAGCGCAGCAACAACTTCCCCTGGAATCAGGAATTTGTTTCTCCCGATCGTGGACGAAACGAGAATATTGCTCACCGCACCCACACAAAGCAGATCATCGGTATTCATAACGATGGCATCCTGCGCAATGCCTTTCCAAACGGAAAGGTCACCGGTCTCTTTCCAATACATATAGGCCAACGCGCTCTTGGTGCCGGCTCCGTCAGCGTGCATAATGAGGCAATGCTCATCAGACCCCGTCAAAGTATCGGGAACAATTTTGCAGAAAGCCTTTGGGAAAAGCCCTTTGTCCACATGCTTTATCGCCTTGTGTACATCCTCCTTATCGGCAGACACACCCCGTTGCTTGTATCGTTCTCCTGCGCTCATCGATCTGTATCAACAAAAAAGCACCCCGCGTTGCGGAATGCTTTTCTGGTCTCATTGCCTGAAATATTAATTGCCCCTCGGAACGAAGTCGCTGCGAAGCACTTTGAACTCAGTTCTTCTGTTCAACTGGTGAGCTTCTTCTTTAAGCTCGTTGGTGGACTGCTTGTTGATGAAGGCATCGTTGATCACGCTGCCCACTGCGAACAGTCCTTCCTGCTTATCCAGCACTTTGGGAGTGGTCTCGCCATATCCTTTGGCCACAAGACGTTCTGCCTCAACACCGTTCTCAATCAAGTAATCTACCACAGACTGGGCGCGTTTCTGTGAGAGGGACAGGTTATCGCTGTCGCTACCACGCGTGTCAGTGTGCGAGCCAAGCTCAATCACAATGGTCGGGTTGTCGTTCAACGTTTCGATAAGTCCATCGAGGGAAACTTTCGACTCTGGACGCAGATCCCATTTGGCAAGGTCATAGAAGATGTTCGGAAGGTCGATGACACGGTTGATCGGGTCAAGCTCGAAATCTGCAACCAGATCCTTGTCCTCTTCGAAACCGACAGTGGTGGTCTTACCTGTCTTATTAAGGTAGTAGTCCTTCTTACCTGCTGTGATCACATATGAGGTGGCAGGAGCAAGGGTCAACGCATATTTGCCTTGAGCATCTGTTGCGGTTTCAAACGAAGAACCATCCGTACCGACAATAGAAACTACAGCATCCTTGATAGGCTTACGGGTCTTAAAGTCGATAACTGTTCCGCTAAGTGTGAACTTCAACGCGGGCAGCATGAACGAATAGATGTCATCGCTTCCTTTTCCTTCGCCACGATTCGATGAGAAGAAACCTTTCTCCTGTTCTTTTTCAAAAATGATGGCAAAGTCATCGCCAGCAGAGTTGATGGGAGCACGGAGATTGGTGACATTCACCCAGCTTTCTCCCTGAGCATCGGCCATGAAAAGATCCAGTCCGCCCATGCCCATGTGACCGTCAGAAGCGAAGTACAGCGTTCCATCGTTGTGAATGAATGCATACATCTCGTTGCCGGGTGTGTTCACAGACGCAAGATTGACAGGGGCCGCCCAACGCTTCTTCTCTGCATCGAACTTGGATGACCAAAGGTCACGACCACCTTTTCCACCGGCCACATCAGATGTGAACACCAAGGTGTTGCCATCAGCAGAAAGAGCAGGATGTC
>JAIPBJ010000076.1 GCA_021739625.1 Flavobacteriales bacterium
AATGAAGTATTTGTGCGCACCGAGTCCACGCATCTCGAACAGGTCATGGGCCTCTGTGGTTGTCATTCCATCCAGTTTGCCCTTCTCTTGGCTCTGCGCCTTTGCCGCTTGGAACATCTCCTCCATCAGGTCATCGGCATCGACAACGGTGCCTTCGCGCGACTTCATCTTGCCGCTGGGCAGATCGACCATGCCATAACTGAGGTGATAACAGGCCTCGGCCCATGAGTAGCCCAGTTTTTTCAGAATGAGGAAAAGCACTTTGAAATGATAGTCCTGCTCGTTGCCCACAGTGTAAATGAGCTGATTGAGTTGCGGCCAGTCCTTATAACGAAGGATAGCAGTGCCGATGTCCTGCGTCATGTAAACTGCCGTGCCATCGGAGCGCAGCAGCAGCTTACGGTCGAGGCCATCGGCAGTGAGGTCGCACCAGATGGAACCATCCGTCTGCTGCTCGAAAACGCCCTTTCGCACACCGCCCTCCACCATGTCCTTACCTATTAGATAGGTGTTCGATTCGTAGTAGAGCTTGTCGAAGTCCACACCGAGGCGGTCATACGTAGCATCGAATCCTTTATAGACCCATCCATTCATGGTTGACCAAAGCTGACGCACTTGCGCATCCTCTGCTTCCCATTTCAATAGCATTTCCCGTGCCTCCAACATTATGGGAGCCTTGTCGGCAGCTTCTTTCTCTTCTGCACCATCGGCTATCAGAACAGCAATTTCCTCCTTGCACTTCTTGTCGAAGATGACATAGTACTTCCCCACAAGTTTATCACCCTTCAAGTCGGATGTTTCGGGCGTCTCGCCATTTCCGAACCGCTGCCAGGCCACCATGCTCTTGCAGATGTGGATGCCACGGTCGTTGATGATCTGCACTTTCTGCACCTCATGCCCATTGGCCTTCAGAATCTCGGCCACCGACCATCCCAGCAGATTGTTGCGGACGTGGCCCAAATGCAAGGGTTTGTTGGTGTTTGGCGAAGAATACTCCACCATCACATTGCGGCTGTGCGCACCCTTTCCGACAGAACCGAAATTCTTCTGCGTTCTCATGTCGCGAAGCTGCTGCGACCAATAGCCCGCACTGAAAGAGATATTGAGGAATCCCTTCACCACGTTGAAATTCATCACTTCATCGAGCTGTGCCACCAGAGCCTCACCCATGCGATTCCCGGTCTCCTCAGGCGAGAGTTTGGTGATGCGCGTGAGCGGGAACACGACCAGCGTGACATCGCCCTCAAATTCTTTCCGCGTCTTTTGCAACTGCACCTGCGATGCATCCATCGTGCTGCCGAACTGCGTTGCGACAACTTCGAGCACGGTGCTTATCAGCCTTTCTTCCATGCGGCAAAGCTAACCGATCGGCCCGCTGCCTTTGTTTGTCAATGGCGCTTGCGTGGGCCGTTGCCTACCTTCGCCCACCTAAATCACAGGTCATGAGAGAGGCAATTCACGTTTCATCGGAAGTAGGCAGATTGAAACGGCTCATCATCCATAGCCCGGATGCAGGAATCGGCAAGATCGCCCCGCGCATGATGCAGGACCTGCTATATGACGACATCGTGTTCCTTGATGCCATGCGCAAGGAATACAATCAGTATCTGATGGTGCTGCTGTGGTTCCTCGACCCTGAGGTGGTGCGTGCCCGCGACCCGAAAGATGCTGAGTTCTTCAAACCGACAAAGCCCGGATATCTGGTCTCAGACAGGGTGCTGGATGCAGAGAAGCTGCTGATGAATGTTCTGGAGAATCCCTTGGCAAAGCAGTTATTGGTGAGTGCGGTCTGCGCAATGGAGAAATGTGACTTCGAGACGCAGATGCTCCTGATGAAAATGCCGCCCGATGAGTTGACACGTACGCTCATTTCCGGGGTCTGGCTCTATGAGGGTGAGGAGGATTATCTGTTCGCACCGATTCCCAACCTCATCTTCACCCGCGACATCGGCATCGTGATAAACGACCACATGCTGCTCATCAAGGCGGCAGAGAAAGGTCGGACGCGCGAGGCTTTGCTCATGCGCTACATCGCCTATTTCGTTCTGTTCGGTGAAGATGCCGATTGGGACAACTACCGTTTTTCCGAACGGGTCATCGAGCTGGAGGACAACGAGTATTTCTTCCTCAACGACTCTTTGGGAAAGGAACGACAGGAGGTGAGTATCGAAGGTGGTGACGTGATGATGGTCAGTCCGCGCCACTTGGTGGTGGGCCTCAGCGCACGCACCTCTCAGAATGCCATCCATCAGCTCATAACAGTACTGTTCAACAAGGGCATTGTGGACAAGGTGAGCGTAGTGAACATCCCTGCGGAGCGCGCCTACATGCACATCGACACCATTTTCACACAGTTGAGACGCGACATGTGGGTGATGTATGCGCCCTTCACGCGTGAGGCCATTTCGCTTTCAAAGGAAGAGATCGACTTCAGAAGAATGCTGGATGATGACATGGAGACACCGGAGGAGCAGGTCTATGTCACCCAGTTCATCCGCAAGCCGAACAAGGACGGTTTCAAGGTGCAGAAGAAAGAGTTGGACTATCTGGAAGACCTGCTGAAGCAGATCAGCCAAGATGATTTCGACTGTGACAGGGTGGACATCATTCCCAACGGTGGTGGTCGTTTCCCTTTCACCGAACGCGAGCAGTGGACCGATTCGTGCAATTTTCTCGCGTTGCGCGAAGGGGTCATCATAGGCTATGACCGCAACACGGAGACCAACCGCTCACTGCAGCATCGCGGTTTCAAAATCATCAAGTCCAAGGACTTTCTCGCACGGATGGAGGCCGGGGCCAAGCTCGAAGATGTCATCACAGGCGACACGTTGATTCTTTTGCCTTCGGCAGAACTGTCGCGCGCACGGGGCGGCACCCATTGCATGAGCATGCCATTGCTGCGCGAGGACATTGGAGCTTCTTAGGGCTTAAGTGCTTCAGTAATGGCGATTGTGGTTCTCGCTATGTGCTCCACGTTGACCATGCCCATGTGCCCAACGCGGAAGTAAGTGTCCTTGATAGATGGCAGCAGTCCGCCAGCGATGACCACTCCGTTCTTCGAAACTGCGGGCAACAATTGCGCACCCGTCACCCCTTCCGGATAATAGGGTGCGGAAAGCGTGTGGGCCATCACCTCCTCTCTCACTGGAATAAAACTCAGACCGAGAGTGCGCATTGCTTCTCTGAAAGAATCGGCCATGGCGATATGTCTTGCAGATCGGTTCTCCATGCCTTCACTCAGCATCAGTTTCAGGCTCACTTCCAAACCCACGATGAGGTTGATGGGCGGTGTGGCAAAGTAGGACGGGCGTCCTTCCTCATAAGCCTGCATGACCTGTAGCCACAGGCCCCAGTCACAGAAGTAGTTGCCCACGGGGGTCTTCCGTTGTTTCCAAACGTCCATTGCCTTGGGCGAGACCATCATGAGTGCGAGGCCGGGCGGCACTCCGATGGCCTTCTGCGATGCGGTCACCGCCACATCGATGCCCCATGCTTCCTGCCGCATCTCCTCGCCCGCGATGGAACACACGCCATCGAGGATGGAGAGCACCCCGTGCCGCTGGGCCAGTTCGGCCAATGGTCTGGGGTCAACGAATACGCCTGTGGACGTATCGACATGGGTGAAGGTCATCAGCTTGAAGTTGCCGTAGGCCAGTTCGCGCTCCACTTCGTCCAAAGGCACGGTGTCGCCCAACGGGGCCTCCAGCACAGTGACTTCCGCACCATAGCGTTTCAGCAGTTCGGCATAGCGGTGACCGAAATATCCGGTGACGAGCACCAGCACCTTGTCGCCCGGTTCGATGAGGTTGGCACCGGCCATGTCCATCGCCAAAGTGCCAGACCCTGCCACCACGAACGGCTGTCCGTTGGGGCACAGCCACACCTCGCGCATCATTTTCAGCGCATTCCCGAAAGAGGCGATGAAGGCGGGGTCAACGTGGCTCAGCGTTGGGCGGGCCAATGCTTCGAGCACAGCAGGCTCGAATTCTATCGGGCCGGGAATCATCAGGAGTTTGCGGTCGGTCATTTATTGTGTTCAATGGGCTGACAAAGTTATCCTCCCCAACCTGCCATCAAAGCCTTGAAGTATTCGGGTGAATGAAAGAGACGCGAACCGTACCAAGAGAAGAATTCACCATCCACAAGCATCACGTTGGTATTGGGCAGCGATTGCCGCAGTTCTTCCAAGTGTTCTGCTTTGAACGGAAATGGTTCGCTGGAGAGCAGGACCAGTTCGGGATTCAGTTCCTTTAGCCGAGACTTTGTCAGAACCGGATACCGAGATTCGGAAACGAGATTGCCCAATCCGCACCTCCGCATCATCTCATTTATAAAGGTGTCAGAACCTACGGCCATATACGGGTCTTTCCAGATGAGATAGATAGCTGTTCGTTCCTTCTGAGGTTTGATGGAGGCAAATTGCTCAGCAATGCTATGAACGACTTTCGCTCCATTCTTCAGCGTGTCCGTCAGTTCGGCAATGGAAAGCATCATCTGGAATGCCGCGTTCAAATTGTCCACATCGGTCACATAGACAGGGAATTCTTTGGCAAGCGTATCAATCTGTTCCTTCACGTTCTCCTCGCGGTTGGCGATGATGAGGTCGGGGCACAGGCTGCGGACAACGTCCAACTTCACGTCCTTGGTGCCGCCCACGCGGGTCTTGGTGCGGAACCATTCCTCAGGGTGCACACAGAACTTCGTGATGCCCACCACGCGTTCTCCCAGTCCAAGTTCATGGAGCAGTTCTGTCTGTGATGGAACGAGCGAAACGATGCGCTGCGGAGGGAACGGCACGCATTTTTCTCGGCCCAACTGAACCTTTACCTTCTGTCCTGACATCATTCCCTTCAAACTGCTCCGTCCGCAACCGAACCAGTCGGTTACCGGTCCTAATGCATGGCCGTACAGTCCATCTGAGCAATCCCCAATTGGGTCAGCGGATGGCACTGGTCATGCTCACTTCCTATTGGCCGTGATATAATCGGCAATGCTCTTCACAGAGTGGAACACCGCCTGACCCTCGGCAGGGTTGGCGAGCTTGATGCTGTACTCCTTGTCCAGCAGAACGATGAGTTCCAAGGCATCTATCGAATCCAGCCCCAGACCATCATCCCCGAAAAGCGGTGCCTCGGCATCGATATCCGCAGGGGTCATATCCTCCAGATTCAAGGTTTCGATGATCTGTGCTTTCAGTTGCGTGATGAGATCTGACATGGGAGCAGAGAAATAGCTTTGTGATAAAGAGCGGGCGAAATTGTTCAAAATTGCCCGAAGTAAAAAGCGTAAATCAACGTAAAGCCCTTTTCATCACCAGAACTGACACAGAAAGACAGACCATAGCGAAGCAGAACAGGGGAACGATGTGCGGCAGCAACTCCACAAACCCGCCCCCACGCAGGAAAACGACATTGAACGCATCGAAGGACCAGGCCAATGGCGACAGTCCACCGATGATCTGCAATGTTTCGGGCATGATCTGCAGCGGGACCCAGATTCCGCCCAATGCAGCAAGGATCACAACGGACACGATGCCCGTGACCAATGCCTGCTGATGTGTGCGGAACACCGCCCCGATGAGCATGCCGAACGAGATGGCCGCCATGGCGATGGCCAACGCGGCCGGAATGAGTGCCAACGGATGTGCTCCGAGGCTCAGCGCATCCAAGCCCAACAGGGGAAGCAGGAACATGCCCACCAGCACCATCAATGCCATCTGGGCCGCGCAGACGACCAGATAGGCCAACATCTTGCCTCCGAAATAGTGTGCCAACGAACCTGACATCACGCGCAGGCGCTGCATGGTGCCGCTGTCGCGCTCGCGCAGCATGTTGGTGGCCATGGGAATGACGATGAAAAACATGGCGAAGATGGTCCAAGCGGGCACGTTGTGCTGCACAGAGTTGCCTGCCACCTTGCCTGCAAGTTCGGTCTTTGCTGCAAGGGATTCTTTTATGGTAATGACCGATCCGCCCTCCAGTTTCACTTCACTGGCAACGCCTGTCAGTTGTTGCAGTTCGCGGCTGAAGGTGCGCACGAGCATATCGGATTCCACTTTTTCGAGGAACTGTGCGATGCTGCTGCGGATGGAATTGCGGAATGCGCTCTTGGCCGTGGGATCCACGATGAGCACGATATCAAGTGTGTCGCTTATCGATGTGGTGTCGCGCGCGGTCTCGTTGGGCATCAGTCCTGCCAACGTGTGCTTAACCAATGCATCCACTTTCTGCTGCATTGTGGCCGTGGTGCCTTCTGGGATGATGAGGCCCAGTTGGAATTCACCCTTCCGAACGGATTCACGGAGGGATTCCTCGGTCACAGAAACGCCATTGAGACTGTCTGATGGAAAGAACACGCCTGAGTCTTTCAATCCTTGGCGCACAAGTATGGCTACTTCACCTCCATCGTGGTCGAGGAAAAGCACGGGGATCTCCTGCTCGGTGTAGTCTCGGAAAGGCGCGTCCTGCACCACGGCCATGATGGTCACCAGCCCAAGCGGCATGGCAAAGAGCACGGCCAGCCCCGCCCTGTCGCGCAGCAGCACGAGCATTTCTTTGACGGTGGCGGCACGGAGACGGGTCATCTATAAAGGATTTGCGATAGACGATTTGCGATAGACGATTTGCGATTTGGGCGAATCCGTGCGACTACCATTTTCGATATTCCATATTCCGAGCGTCATCAATCGCGGAGTTGTTTGCCGGTGAGCTTCAGAAAAATGTCTTCCAGGCTGTTGCAGTCCGTGTTTGCTGACAGCAGTTCCTTGGGAGAACCTTCCACAATCAATCTTCCCCTGTCGATGATGCCGATGCCATCACATAAGCGCTCGGCCTCGTCCATGTGGTGGCTGGTGTAGATGATGGTGGTGCCGTTGGCGTTGAGCTTCTGCAGATAGGCGTTTATCATGGCGCGCGACTGCACATCGATGCCTACGGTCGGCTCATCGAGGAAGAGGATGCGCGGGCCGTGGAGCAGTCCCACCATAAGATTGACCCTGCGTTTCATTCCGCCCGAATAGGTGCGCACTGCCTTGTCGGCCTTTTCGGTGAGGCCGAATTCTTCCAAGAGCTCTGTGGCACGTTGCGTCAAGGTCTTTCCCTTCATTCCATACATCGCCCCGAAGAAAACGAGGTTCTCGCGGGCGGTGAGGGTGTCATAGAGTGCGATGTCCTGCGGCACCACGCCCAGCAGTGGTTTCACGTGGTCGATGTGTTGCGGGAGGGAATGGCCCATCACCTCGGCCTCGCCAGAATCGGCATTCAGAAGGCCGCAGAGAATGGAAAGCGTGGTGGTCTTGCCTGCCCCGTTCGGCCCCAGAAGTCCGTAGAACCGCCCTTCCTCCACGGAGAGCGAAAGGCCGTCCACTGCTGGGCCGTCCGCTCCCGGATAGATCTTGAAAAGGTGGTCGGTGCGGATGGCGGCAGGCATGGCGGGCAAAAGTAGTCATGCTCGCTGCCATGCCCCGGTGGGACGCGCACCCGCTGCCACGACCTACCTTTGCCCTTATGACACAGGAAAGCACAAGACAACGCAAGGTGGCGAGCCTTATCCAACAAGACCTCGGCACCTATTTTCAGCGCAATGCATCGCTTTATGCGAAGGGCGGGATGATTACCGTAACGGTGGTCAGGGTAACGCCCGATCTCGGTCTGGCCAAGGTGTTCCTCAGCATTTTCGCTGTGCCCGACAAGGAGGCGACACTGAAGGCGGTGCGCGGGAACACGCCAGAGATACGCAGATATCTGGGCGGGCTGGTGCGGCATCAACTGCGCATTGTGCCAGACCTGACTTTCCATATTGACGACTCGCTCGATCAGATCGAGCGGATTGACCAACTCATCAAAGGCGGGTAGTTGAATCTCCCTTTTCATATCGCCAGACGCTACCTCTTTTCGAAGAAGTCGCACAACGCCATCAACATCATCTCGGCCATTTCGGTGGTGGGCGTGGCGGTGGTCACAGCGGCCATGGTGATCGTTCTCTCGGTGTTCAACGGTTTCGAGGGGCTGGTGGTCAGTCTTTACAACATTTCGGAGCCGCCTGTGCGCATCACCCCTGCGCTGGGCAAGACAATGGTGCCGGACACGCTGCCGATGGACAGGATCACTGCCATTGAAGGGGTGAGCGAGACCGTGCATGTGCTGGAGGAGAGCTGTCTGCTGCGCTATCGCGACAAGCAGTATTTCGCCCGCATCAAGGGAGTTTCTGACAACTATATTGAAGCATCCGGCCTTGGCGGGCATATTACCGATGGCACGGCACAGCTCCGGGCGGGCGGGGCATCGCGGCTACTGATGGGCGCTGGCGTGGCCTATTTCCTTGATGCGGGCATCAACGATCCCATCAATCCCATAGAGGTCTATGTGCCGCGCAGAGGTGTGCGCGGTGGCATGGATCCCAGCAAGGCTTTTCAGGTGGAGAATCTGTTCCCATCGGGCATCTTCTCGGTGCAACAGGATTTTGATGTGGGCTACGTCATCGCTCCCATCACGCTCACCCGCAGACTTCTGGAGCATGGCGAGGTGGTCTCTGCCTTGGAGGTCTATCTCGATGATGATGCAGACATGGTCACGGTGCGCGACCGGCTGACCGAGCTCTTGGGGGACAGTTTCGTGGTGAAGGACCGCTATCAGCAGAACGAACTCCTCTACCGCATCATGAAGAGCGAAAAGTGGGCGGTCTTCCTCATTCTGGCTTTCATTCTGATGGTGTCCATCTTCAACGTCACCGGGTCGCTCACCATGCTCATCCTCGACAAGCGGAAGGACATCAACATCCTGCGCAGTATGGGTGCAGATGACCGCCTTGTGCGTAGCATCTTCCTGCTCGAAGGGCTGTTCATCACGCTGAGTGGCGCGACCGTTGGCGCTGTCATCGGACTGCTCGTGTGCTGGGCGCAGATCACATACGGTTTTGTGCCGCTCAATGCTTCGGGCAACTACATTGTCCAATCCTATCCCGTGGCAGTGCAGGCGATGGATGTGGTGTATGTGCTGCTCACCGTCTCTGCCATCGGGCTGCTGGCCGCGTGGCTGCCTGTAGTGAAGGTCATTCGACCAACGAAGCAACTGCGCATGGTACAGGAGTGAGCGTCAAGGCGACCGCCAGCCATTTCCACATTTTCCCTTCACATTACCTTCGCCCTCATGACCCAGCAACACCCCTCCGAGGACAAGCGCCTCTTTCTGCTCGATGCCTTCGCGCTCATCTACCGTGCCTTCTTTGCCTTCGGGGCTAAGCCGATGGTCAATTCCAAAGGGCTGAACACTTCCGCCATCTTCGGCTTCACCATCACCCTTTTGGATCTTTTGGAGAAGGAGAAACCCTCGCATATCGCTGTGGCGTTCGACATGCCCGGGGCCACCCTGCGCGAGCAGGAGTTCTCGGCCTACAAGGCCAACCGCGAGGCCATGCCCGATGACCTCCGCGCCAGCATCCCTTACATCAAAAGGCTCATCGAAGGCTTCCGCATCCCAGTGATAGGGCTGGAAGGTTTTGAAGCAGATGATGTGATCGGCACCCTCGCCAAGCGGGCCGAATCGCACGGCTACACCACCTACATGGTGACGCCCGACAAGGACTACGGCCAACTCGTCACCGACAAGATATTCATGTACAAGCCCTCGCGCAGCGGCAATGGCGTGGAGGTGATGGGCCCTGCTGAGGTCTGCGAGAAGTATGGCCTGAAACACCCCACCCAGCTCATTGACGTGCTGGGCATGTGGGGCGATGCGGTGGACAACATCCCCGGCATTCCGGGCGTAGGCGAGAAGACGGCCATCAAGCTCATTCAGGAATATGGCTCGATGGAGGCGATGTACGAGCGCACCTCCGAACTGAAAGGCAAGCTGAAGGAGAACGTGGAGAATTTCAAGGAGCAGGCGTTCCTCTCCAAGCGGTTGGCCACCATCGACCTTGCCGTGCCCGTGGATTTTGATGAGGAGAAACTCATCATGGAAGAGGTAGATAGAGACCTGCTCACCGAGCTTTTCGCAGAGTTGGAATTCCGCACCATTGCCCGCAGAGTATTGGGCGGTGAAGTAGCGGTTCAGACCGCTGCCGCACCATCGGCCCCAAAGAAGCCCGCCAACCCCGACCAGATGGACATGTTCGCTATGGCGGGCACCCCGGTGGAAAGCACCGGTGAGCCCAGCGCTTACCGCACCATCGCCACCGAGGCGCACGACTACCAGCTCATCGACACAGCCGAGAAGCGCAAGGAGCTGATCGCGCATTTGAAGAAAAGTCCCATCGTATGTTTCGACACAGAGACCACGGGCCTCGACCCCTTGCAGGCGCAATTGCTCGGTATCGCGTTCAGCACCGAGAAGGGCAAGGGATTCTACGTAACCATTCCAGAGGACAAGAAGGCTGCCATGCAGGTGTGTGCCGAGTTTGCGCCCATCCTCACCGCCACCGACAAGACCCTCGTGGCCCAGAATTTCAAGTACGACTACTGCGTGCTGCGCGAATATGGGGTGGAGGTCACCGCCACCTGTTTCGACACCATGCTGGCCCACTACCTCATTCAGCCCGACATGCGCCACGGCATGGACCTGCTGGCCGAGACCTACCTTGGCTATTCGCCCGTCAGCATCACCGAGCTTATCGGCAAGAAAGGCAAAGGGCAGGGCACGATGAAGGATGTGCCGCTGGCCGATGTGGTCGAATATGCTGCCGAGGATGCCGACATCACCCTGCAACTGCACGGGGTGTTCGCCCCGCAACTGGACGATTTCGGAGCCAAGAAACTCTTCGAGGAGGTGGAGATGCCCCTCGTGCCCGTGCTGGGCGCCATGGAGATGGAAGGCATCCGCCTCGATGTGGGCGTGCTGAAAGTGATGAGCAAGGAACTGGAGACCGACCTCATCCGCCTGCGCGAGGACATCCACCGCGAGGCCGGAACCGATTTCAACCTTAACAGCCCCAAGCAACTGGGCGAGATCCTCTTCGACCATCTCAAGATAGGCGAGAACGCCAAGAAAACTGGCAAGACCAAGCAGTACAGCACCAGCGAGGACGTGCTCAGCAAACTGGCCCATCTGCACCCCATCATCCCGCTCATTCTCGAATACCGCAGTCTGACCAAGCTGAAGTCCACCTACGTGGACGCCCTGCCCGAAATGGTGCATCCGCTCACGGGGCGCATCCACACCAGCTTCAACCAGGCGGTGGCCGCCACGGGCCGCCTCAGCAGCAACAACCCCAACTTGCAGAACATCCCCATCCGCACCGAGCGGGGCCGCGCCATCCGCAAGGCGTTTGTGCCAAGGGACAAGGACCACGTGCTGCTCTCTGCCGACTATTCGCAGATAGAGCTCCGCGTCATCGCCTCGCTCAGTGGCGACCCCGGCATGATGGAGGCCTTTGCGCAGAACCTCGACATCCATGCCGCCACGGCCGCCCGCGTCTTCGGGGTGCCGCTGGCCGATGTCACCCGCGACCAGCGCAGCAAGGCCAAGGCCGTCAACTTCGGCATCATCTACGGCCAGAGCGCGTTCGGACTGGCAGAGAACCTCAACATATCGCGCACCGAGGCAGGCGAGATCATCAAGAGCTACTTCGAGCAGTATGGCGGCATCAAGACCTACATGGAGCAGTCCATCGCACAGGCCAAGGAGCGCGGCTATGTCGAGACCATCCTTGGCCGCAGACGCTACCTGCGCGACATCAACAGCGCCAACCAGACAGTAAGAGGCTTTGCCGAGCGCAACGCCATCAACGCGCCCATCCAAGGCTCAGCGGCCGACATGATCAAGGTGGCGATGATCCGCGTCCACAACGCCCTCCATGCTCAGAAACTCCGCTCCAAGCTTCTCCTCCAAGTGCATGACGAACTGGTGTTCGATGCCCACCGCTCCGAACTGGACGCACTGAAAGCATTGGTGGAAGATTGCATGGTGAACGCCATTACGCTGAAAGTGCCTGTGGCGGTGAGTATGGACACTGGGGAGAATTGGCTGGAGGCGCATTGAGAGGACTTGCGAGCAATCAAGGAGGTGCTTAATAGACGAGTGTAAAGGATTAGTTTTGTCGAGATGGAGTTGGCAGAACGAATTGCAAGAACGTACCCAAGCCCCCTGCGTTATCCAGGTGGCAAAGCCGTTCTGTACAATCTCTTCTCGGAAATTATTTCAGTGAACCATATTGAAGATGGCATTTACTGTGAAGCGTACGCAGGTGGAGCAGGAGCAGCGTTGAAGCTTTTAATTGAAAAGCAGGTCAATGAGATTGTTCTCAACGATGCGGACTACCACATCTATGCTTTTTGGAGTTCGGTATTGCACGATATCGAATTGTTTACCTCCAAACTGTATGAATGTCCAGTTACCGTAGAAGAATGGCACAAACAGAGGCACATTTATGCGAATCCAAGCGAATTCTCAAGATTGGAAGTGGGATTTTCAACGTTCTTTTTGAACAGAACCAACAAGGGAGGTATTTTACCATCAGCTGGACCAATTGGAGGGTATGAACAACTTGGAACTTACAAGTTGGACGTTCGATTCAACAAATCGAATTTACTTCCAAGGCTGAAAGAAATCAGCAACTATCGTGATAAAATTCAAGTTTATAATTTGGATGCTGCTGAGTTCATTAAAACGATTGTTTCTCGTTTAGACGTAGACAGGACTCTAACTTATTTAGATCCTCCGTACTACGTTCAAGGAAGAAATCTATATTTGAACTACTATGAGGACTCAGACCATGCTAATGTGGAAGAGACTCTTCGCGAAGCTTCGGACAGTTATTGGATTGTGTCTTACGACAATGTAGAACCTATCGGTCACTTATACCGGAACTACAGACGGTTTGAGTTTAATATAAATTACAGCGTTCAGACTACATATCGAGGGAAGGAGCTTATGATTTTCAGTGAAAAGCTAATCCTGCCTAAAGAATTTACACTTTCAAAGAATACCGTTCCATTAATAATCTTGGATAATGAGTGCTCCGAATAAACAGATTGAACATTTGCCAACAGAATCGTTGGTACTTGATAATGCGAACCCGCGTTTGGCGGAATTTGGTATAAAAAAGGGTGCGGATCCAGTTGAGGTTTTGCAGATTCTTTGGGAGCACATGGCAATTGAAGAGCTTGTGTATTCTATAGTAGCACATGGTTTTTTCGATACAGAACCGGTCATTGTAATTGAGGAAGGGACGAAGTTCGTTGTAATTGAAGGTAACCGAAGACTCGCTGCAGTCCAAATTATTCTAGACCCAAGCTTAGTAGATAATCGACTGGATGGAGAAACCCTCAAACGCTTAAAAACTTTTGACAAGAGTAGGCTGAGGACACTTCCTGTAATAAAAGTGGGAAGTAGGCAGGATGCGTGGACATTTATTGGTTTCAAACATATAAACGGGCCTGCGAAGTGGAATAGTTTTGCCAAAGCACAGTATGTTGCTCAGGTACACAAGAGTTTTGGCATTCCACTAAAAGAGATTGCATATCAAGTCGGGGACACGCACAATACAGTGCAGAAGCTATTTCAGGGTATGATGGTCATAGAGCAGGCAGAGCGCCAAGATTTATTCCATCGAGACGATGTCAAAAGAGACAGACTATACTTCTCTCATTTGTATACGGGCCTTCAATACGAAGGAGTGAAGGAATTCCTGGCGATTGAGGACGCATCTATTGAAACAGACACTCCGATACCCA
Source organism: Flavobacteriales bacterium (assembly GCA_021739625.1). Lineage (GTDB taxonomy): Bacteria > Bacteroidota > Bacteroidia > UBA10329 > UBA10329 > UBA10329. Next base: position 13,670 of record JAIPBJ010000076.1, read on the forward strand.
TAGAGAAAGCAAAGGAGTTAAAGGAAGTGCTTCGTTGGATGTATGGTAGCAAAAAGGAGTCTGTTGAACCTGCGATTAAATCACAGAATCCAGATTTGCGCAGGCTTGAAAGTGTGATTAAGAAGAAAGAGTCGATAGCAGCATTGAGAGATGGCGTAAGCCTTGAAGAGGCTTTTGAATTAAGTAGGCCGAAAACCTCTGTTTTCGAAGAAAGTTTGTATTCAGGAAAACGAGAGCTTCAAAAAGCATGGTCTTTTGTTAACGAAGGATACGCTGGTGATAAATCTCTGCTTGGAGCTGCTGGACAGATTGCAAATCTGGCCGATGATCTATATAAACGAATGGAAGAAATTCACAGAGGTGAATCACCCCAGCCTGTTCGGAAGAGGTATACCGATGGTGAGTAAATCAGCGTTATGAGCTTCAAGTTAGACCACGGGTTAAGCCCACAACCGTCAGTTATAGAGTTAGCTGATTTCTGGGAATTGGAATGCCTGAGACGCGCAGATTTCACGGCATCTGTGATTGATATTTCGAAAATCATCGGTATAGCGGACGATATTGCTGAGGAGGATCAGGATGAGTTCGACTTTGTTCACGAATCTATCTTGTCTGATGTTCAGTCAGAGATATGCCGGAGGCAGAAAGCGTGTGCCGGTCGATATCCATTTATTTTTCAAAAAGGCTCATCCTTAGGGTTGAACGCGTCAATGACCGCACCTGAGACGATTACCTATATGTTTTTACTATTGGCAACACGCCAAAACATGAGGGGCCTCAATCGTATTGCTGAAGGTATAGACGGCACTAAAATTTTCGAAAAAATCGCGGCAAATGCACTCTCAGGCTATATAGGTCAAAACAGCAAATCTGTTGTCTTCGGGACTGCTGAGAGTGACGGTTTCAGTGCCAAGCTTTCCGCACTTGTTCGTGATCTTTCAGAGGGAACTATTCACGAAACCCCCAATTTGTCGTACAACCCGAAAGATGACAAACTTGATGTTGTTGCTTGGGTTCCTTTTAGCGATGGTCAGGCGTCAAAATTGATATGCTTTGGCCAATGTAAAACTGGCACGTCTTGGGTTGATCATATCACACAGCTGAATGTTTCTAGGTTTCTGAAGAATTGGTTTTCACGGGAACCCGCTTTGTCTCCAGTTCCAGCATTCTTGATTTCAGACATCGTTTCGCCATCTGATTTTTTTCATCGTTCAACTACCTACCTGTTTTTGGACCGGTGTAGAATCTTCGAGTTCACTCGAAATTCGAAAGAACAAGAATGGTATGGAGAAATGGCGAAATGGTCTTGTGCCATTCTTTCTATTTACAATTACAACGTGAAGTCTGAGTGGGTTCAAGAATTTGAAAGTAACCTGTGACTGCGCATTGCACACTATATTCCACTCATTCACTTCTCGAATAGCTCTCACAGAGGTATAGTTATGCGCCTTGAACCCCATCCCGCTTAAGGTGCCCGTGGCCGTGAGATGGACACGGGCAAGAACTGGCTGGAGGCGCATTGAGCCGGCCACCGGCTACACCCTCGCCCCCAGTGCCCGCATCAGCACATCGCGCTCCTCGCGCAGCTGTTGCAGCTCTTTCTGAAGGGCCTCTACGGTCACTTTGCCCTCTTGCATTCGGCCTTGGGTGGCCGTGTCGAGCTGGGCTGCGAGGTCGGCAAAGAGGTTGTGGTTCAGGGCCTGGCTCATTTCTCCCGCAGGCGCAAGCGTCTTTTCCCTCGTGCCTAACATTTGGTGGCGTCCTCGGGTAGCCTTCCCCGAAAATAGGACAGTTTGAAAGTAGAGTAACTTCAAACCACAAACTGTCAAGATGAAAAAGAGTCGATTCACAGAGAGCCAGGTCATCAGTATCCTGAAGGAGTATGATGGCGGAATGAAGGCTGAGGACGTGTGCCGCAGGCACGGCATATCCACTGCCACGCTGTTCAACTGGCGCAAGAAGTATGCAGGCATGGAGGCGCAGCAGCTCAAGCTGTTGCGTGAGCTTCAGGAGGAGAACTCAAGGCTCAAGCGGATGTACGCGGACCTTAGCCTTGACCATGAACTGCTCAAGGAGATCATCGAAAAAAAGCTCTGATGCCCTGTGAGCGCAAGGAGCTGGCCGAGCATCTGCTCAAGGATGAGCGTGTCAGTGTTCACAGGGCATGCCGGGTCACCGGAGCCACCCGTTCGATGTTCTATTACCGTAGCCAGCGTGATGACACTGAGGTTCGGGAGAAGCTGGAATCGCTGGCCGCGAGCCATCCCAACAGGGGCTTCGACTGCTACTTCGGCCGCATCAGGGCGCAGGGGCTTGAATGGAACAGGAAGCGTGTGCTGCGGGTGTACAGGGGCATGCGGCTGGTCATGCGCAGGAAACACCGTAGGAAGCTCCCTGAGCGGATACGGGAGCCGCTGGCGCAGCCAGTGGCCGCCAACTTCACGTGGAGCATGGACTTCATGCATGACGTGCTGGGCAATGGTCGCAAGGTGCGTGTGTTCAATGTGCTGGATGACCACAGCCGTGAGGCTGTTGCGGTGCGTGCAGAGCGGTCGTTCCCTGCCGAGAGGGTCGTGGAGGTGCTGGAACAGCTCTCACGCGACAGGGGACTTCCCAGACGCATCAGGGTGGACAACGGCCCGGAGTTCATCAGCCATGCGTTCACGCAGTGGTGCGCTGCCAAGGGCGTGGAGGTGCATCACATCCAACCCGGAAAGCCTGCTCAGAACGCCTATATCGAGCGGTTCAACAGGACGTTCAGAGAAGATGTGCTGGACGCGTACATCTTCGATGACATCGAGCAGCTGCGGCTCATGGCCGAACGATGGGCATACGACTACAACCACAACCACCCCCATACCGCACTGGGAGGAATGGCACCGATCCAATACCGCT
>JAIPBJ010000077.1 GCA_021739625.1 Flavobacteriales bacterium
GTTGCGAAATTGCGGAATCCGAAACGGGAACCCGGCACCCGATACTTGTTCTTGAATCCAGTGATCTGATTGCCATGCGTGAGCCCACTGGAAGTGAAGTCATAGATCGGATAGCTCATCCTCTCGTAACTCCGCTTGGCAAGTGCACCGTAGTGTACATCGCCACTGATCATGAAGGCGCCTTTCAGCCCTGTCGACACGATAAGGTCAACCATTTTTTTCTGCGATGCCGGGAATTTCGCCCAATTCTCGAAGGCTTTGAACTCGTTGACGAACTGCACGCTGGAACCGATGATATTGATGACCGCATCGCTATTGCGGAATTCCTCCTCAAGCCATGCCCATTGCGCTTCGCCCAGCATGTCGGCCTCGGGGCCCGGATCATCACGATGGTATCGGGTGTCCAAAAGGATGACCTTCACCTTTCTGTCACCCGCACCATAGCTGTAGCTGGTGTATATACCTTCTCTGTTCCATCGCGGACTGTCCTTCGGCTCATTGAAGCAGGTCAGAAACTGCTTCTGACTTTCAACTTTCTGAGGGTAATGCTTGCCTAAGTTATTGCCGCCATAGTCGTGGTCATCCCATGTGGCGATGATGGGAACGGCTTGTTTCATGGTGCAGTAGTTCGCATTGGAATCGAGCTGGGCATACTTGGCGGCCATCTTGGCCATGTCCTCGGTATCGGCATAGATGGCATCTCCCAACCATATCCAAACATCAGGCTTCTTGTCAATGATGTTCTTCCAAATGCGCTGTTTACCGAACTGAAGGCTGCACGACCCGAAGGCGATGCGGACAATGGAATCCTGAGCTGATGCGGTTGATAGAACGCATATCAGGAGAAAGGGTATTATGCTACTTTTCATGCCGAACAAAACTCGATAAAAACGGGTTTATTAAGGTCGTCACAATTCGAAAAATTTTTTGTCCTGCCATGAGACATCTTTTCTTCCTTCTCGCCATCGGAACCTCTGCACACAGCGCTTTGGCACAGAACTATGCCATCGGAAGCCGTAGCATCACTTTCATCGACCCTGCAAGGAACGACCGCGCGATTGCCACCGACATTTACTACCCAGCTGTTTCAGCAGGAGCGAATTCTGTCGTGGCAGAGGGTGAGTTTCCTGTAATTGTATTCGGTCATGGTTTCGCAATGACAGTTGGTGCATATCAGAATTGGCGCGAATTCCTTGTACCCCTTGGATACATTGTTGCACTGCCTACTACCGAGAGTGCACTATTGCCCGGACCGAATCACACTAATTTCGGACTTGACCTATCCTTTGTAGCGTCAAGGATGCAGGCTGCGGATCTGGATGAAGCGTCACCTTTTTTCGGTAAGGTCATGCAACGTGCCGCGCTGATGGGGCATAGCATGGGTGGTGGTGCATCTGTGCTCGGTGCCTCCGGCAATACTAACATCAAATGCATTGTTTGCATGGCACCAGCAGAGACTGACCCTTCGGCAGTTGCCGCAGCGACCAATGTTATCGTGCCCGCACTATTTCTGCAAGGAACAAGCGACAACGTGACCCCTGCCACTGAACACGTTGACCTCATATTCAATGCTTTGGGAAGTTCGTGCAAAGCATATGCAAGCATTACCGATGGTTCGCACTGCTTCTTCGCGAACGGAAATTTCCAATGCGACTTTGGCGAAGGCTCGGTAGGTGGGCCTGGAAGCCTTGCGAGGCAAGCACAGCATGAGATCAGTTTTGCAGTGACAGAACCTTGGTTGCGGTACTTCCTGTATGACGATTGCACTGCTTATGATGAATTCATTGCTGAGATGAACACCAATTCTGCACTTGGTGCCAATATCCTAAGCTGCCCGAATGATGCACCTGTGATCACGGAGAACGCTGGCACGTTGCAAAGCACCACCGCACCCAACTATCAGTGGTATCTGAATGGCTCTGAGATTCTCAATGAGACCGCGCAGCAACATACCTACGCAGGGGCAGGCGATTATCAGTTGGGCACCGTCAATGTGGGCAATTGCCCCGTGCTCAGCAACACCATTGTGATCTCCCCAACAGGTGTGGCAGAGCACGCACCGTCCTTCGCCCTTCTTCAACAGCAGCGTACCACCATTTCTTTGCAGGTGAACAACGCCCACCGGAATGTACGTGCCGAGTGGCTCGATGTCGATGGCAGACTGCTTGCTTCAAAGGAATTCGATGACGTGGCCCAAGGAAGCCAGCTCACGCTCGTAAGACCAGAGCATCAGGGCATCAAACTGCTCCGAATCACCACCCCAGCGTCACAGCACGTGTTCAAGGTGTTCTGAGCAGTCTGCCGTCATTTGCTCCGTTGGAATCTGCTCTTGATGGAGTCCACCGCGTGGTACACCACAGGCACGAGATAGACCGTGAGGACCAGTGAGGACATCAGCCCTCCGATGATGACCCACGCCAGTCCGTTCTTCCATTCACTGGCCGTGCCCGATGCAAGGGCAATGGGCAGCATGCCTATGACCATGCTCAGCGTGGTCATCAGAATAGGTCGCATACGGCCCTTGCCCGCAGTGAGCAATGCCTCCCTCAGCCCCATGCCCTGCTCCTTGAGCTGATTGGTGAAGTCAACGATGAGGATGGCGTTCTTGGTCACCAATCCCATGAGCATGATGAGGCCGAGCAGTGCGAAGAGGCTCAGGTTGCTCATGGTAAGGTTGAGTGCCAGAAATGCCCCGATGGCGGCCACAGGGATGGAGAACAGCACCACAAAGGGATAGATGAAGCTATCGTAGAGCGCCACCAGAATAAGATAGATGAGTAGGAAGGAAACGGCCAGCACCGATCCGAGTGCCCCGAAGCTGTCGTTCTGCCGCTTGATGTCGCTTCCCCACACCATCTGCATGCCATCGGGCAGCGGATGCTCTGCGAGGTAGGCCACCACATCATCGGCCACAGTGCCCGAAGGCCGACCAAGGGCATCGGCAGTGAGGGTTACAGCGGGCTGGCGGTCCATGCGTTCGAGCATGGTTGGCGAGCTGCCCTTCTCCACGGTTGTGAACCTTGAAAGCTCCACGGATTGCCCTTTCAGGTTGGCCACGGCCAGCTGGTCTATGTCTGCCACATCGGCACGCTGGCTCTTTTGAAGGCGGATGCGCACAGGATACTCCACGCCCATCTCGGTCATGGTGGCATTGTCGTTGCCGCTCAGGGCAGTACGCAGGTCGCTGCCCACCAATGCCGGATTGAGCCCAAGCAGTTGCATGCGTTCCAGATCGGGAATGACACGGTATTCTGCCCCGCCTTCTTCCACAGAGAGTTTCACATTATCGGCACCTGGAATGGCTTTTACCACCGCCTGCAGTTCTTTGGCCGCGGTCATCACTTGCCCGGCATCGCTGCCACTGAGGGTGATCTCTATGGGGGCAGAGCGTGGTATGAGACCCAATGGGGCCATGCCGATACTCACTCCGGGGAATTCCTTCCAAAGGTCTTCGCGCAGCGCCTTCATATAGACCTCGGTGCGCACATTGCCCCGCTCATCCTTAGGCTTCAGTTGAACGGTAAGTTCGGCCTTGTTGGGCGCACCCACGCCCATACTTCCGATGCCTGTGCCTGCTCCGCCCACATTACTGAACACGGTGGCCACTTCGGGGCGTAGCAGCAGCGTCCGCTCCATCTGGACAACGGTGCGGTCGGTCTCTTCAAGGGGCAGATGACGGTCCAGTTCCAGTTGAAGTCTGAACCTGCCCTGATCGCCAGTGGATATGAGTTCTTTGCCAATGATGCCCTGCTTCATAATGGCCCCGGTCATACCGAACAGCAGTAGCACAATGCCTATGAAAATCAGCCTGTGCGACAGCACCCAGTCCAACTGTCGGCCATAGGCATCGGTGAAACGGTCCAGCTGATGCTCGAACCACAGCAGAAAGCGGTTGAACAGGTTGGTTGGTTTCAGATCCTCGGCCTTGCCCATGCGCGATGCCATCCAAGGAGTTAGTGTGAAACCCACCAGAAGACTCGTGAGCGTAGAGGTGACCACCACCACCGAGAACTGTTTCAGCATGTCGGCCACGAACACCTGAAGGAACAGGATGGGCAGGAACACCACCACGTCCACCAAGGTGATGGACAGGGCAGAGAAACCAATCTCCATGCGGCCTTCCATGGCTGCGGTGCGTTTCTCCTTGCCCATGTCGAGATGTCGCTGGATGTTCTCGAGCACTACGGTGGCATCGTCCACCAGAATGCCGATGATGAGCGACATGGCCAGCAAGGTCATCAGGTTGAGGGTGTAGCCCAGCAGCCACATCACCGCGAAAGCTGTGACCAGCGAAGTGGGAATGGCCACAAGCACGATGAGGGAATTACGGAAACTGCGCAGGAACAGCAGCATCACCAGCGAAACGAGCAGCACGGCCAGCAGCAGATCCACCACCACCGAATCCACGGCCGCAATGGTATTGTCGGTGCTGTCTTCGGCAATGACGAACTGCAGGCCGAGGTGCGTATTCTGCTTTGCCAGTGCTTCCATCTCGGCTCGGACAGCCGCAGACACATCCACCGCATTGGCGTCACCTTGCTTTTTCAGCAACAGCCCGATGCCATTCTTCCCGTTGAACCGACTCACAGACTCTATCTCCTTCACGCCATCGGTCACGGTGGCCACATCGCTCAGCTTCACAGGGCTGCCGGGGGCGGGCATGGCCACGGTAACATCTGCAATACGCTGGACCGTGGTGTGCTTGGCGGTCATGCGCACTGCGGTGCGCGTCTCGTCTGTGCGCACATCGCCAGCAGGCAGGTCCATGCCGGCCACACGCACGGCCTCTGACACCTGTCGCAACGAAACCCCGTGCTGCTGCAACCGCTCGCGGTCCACATCCACAAGGATCTCTCTTTCCTCGGCTCCCAGCACGGTTATCTCTGCCACACCCTTGATCTGTTGGATGCGGGGCAGATACACGTCTTTCATCAGTTGGCTCAACTCGGTGGGCGGCATGTCTGCCGTGGCACTGATGGACATGATGGGCAGGTCGTTTGGCGACACTTTGCTCATCACGGGGCTCATCACATCGGCAGGCAGATCCTTGCTCACATTGTCGATGTATCGCTGAGCATCCTGCATGGCGTTGTCAAGGTCCACGCCATAGCGCATGTAGGCAATGATCACCGATGCGTTGGGCATCGACCGCGTTGCCAGATAGTCAACCCCCTCCAAGTTGGAAAGCGCATCCTCCAACACACGCGATACGGAGGTCTCCACCTCCTCAGGACCCGCGCCCGGATAGGGTGTGCGGATAACCACCACCGGCTGGTTGAAGTCGGGCATCAGCTCATAGCTGAGATTCATGTACCCGATGGCCCCCAGCAGCGCGAACACGCTGAATAGCACGATGATCAGCGAGGGTCGCTTAATGGATATTTCGGTGATGTTCATGGCGTGGTCTTATCTGGCCTTCACAGGCACGTTTTCAGTAATGTCGATGAAACCAGTAGTGATGACCGTATCGCCCTCGGCTATGCCTGAGCTGATAACCTGCCCATTGCCTGCGCGTCCGCCCACTGCCACTTCCGTGAAACGGGCCCTTCCATTGCGAACAAGTACTACTGTGGGCCGTGCATCGGTGCCCTGAATGGCTGTGGTGGGTAGAACTATGGCACGTCCACCGGGGCGCTTCATCGACATCCTACCGAACATGCCGGCCCGCACAGGATGTCCGTCCGAGTTCATCACTTCAAGTTCAACAGGGAAAAGTCCTGCCTGATCGGCCTTGCTTCCGATAGAGGACACGCTGCCCTTGAGCGGCAGATCCGTCATCGCATCGGATGTGACCGGATGTGTGATGCCTTTTGAGAAAAGGCTCAGGTCTGTCTCGTTCACCCGAACAGTGAATCGTAGTGTGGATATGTCGGTAACCTCGACCAGCGGAACTCCCGGTGCTGCGAATGCCCCCGCATCTGTGAACCTTGCAGTGACCACCCCACTGAAAGGTGCCCGAACCGTGGTGCGACTCAGCTGTTCGGCCAGCACATCGCGTTCGGCCTGTGCCGTCTGTAGGCCTGTTTCAGCCTTCTCCAACTGCACTGCGGGCACGGCATCGGCCTTGGTGAGGGCCGTGAGGCGTTTCACATCGGTTTCCAATGCCTGCACCTGTGCATTGGCCGCTTTAAGCTTCAGTGCCAGCAGCGACCCGTCCAGTATCACCAACGGCTGTCCCTTGCTCACAGATTGGCCCTCGGTCACATCCACTCGCTCCACTTTGGCCTGTATGTCGGCACTCACCTTCACCTCACGGTTGGCCCGGAAAATGCCTGTGAAAGGGGTTTCCAGCTCGGTATCTTGCATCCGGGCCTGCATCACCTCGACCGATACGGCCCGATCATCGTCATTCTCATAGACCAGCGATTCCACCGTGCTGCGGTTCGAACGCAGTTTCACGGCCACCGCTGCGATTACTGCAATGCCCAGCACCACAGCAATGATTCTTCCCTTGTTTCTCATCATTGTCAATTTTGAAGGTTTCCGTTAAGTCTTCTCAGTTCCAGTTCGGCAGCTAGATGCTCGGCAAGCGCGGTCAGATAGGCCTGATGGCCCTCTTGCACGGCATCATCGGCCTTGATCACATCTACTATGGAAATGCTGCCCTCCTTCTGTCGCAACAACGCCAGGTCATACGCATCCTGCGCTATGGCCATCTGCGTTCGGGCATCGTCCATGGTCCTGGTGGAAATGGACAGGTCGTCCTCCGCCTTCTGCACCTTCAGGGTGTTCTGAGACCGGAGCAGTGCGGTGCGCAACTCACTGTTCTGCACTTCCAGTTTCTTCCTGGCAATGCGCTTGGAGGTCACTGTCCCGTTGAACAATGGGTAGGAAAGCTGCACCCCGGCAAACCCCAGCGGATAGAAGCGAAGAAAACCTTCGGGGCTGCCATCATAGCCGAAGCCAGTGGTTCCATAACTACCGATGAGGCTAAGGCTCGGCAAGCGCGACATACGGAGCTGTTTCAGCTCGGCCTTGCCAAGCATGGTCTGTGCGTTGGCTATGGAAATGGAGGCGGGCATTCCCCTCTGTCCGTCCTCATCTGCCGACATCAGGGGTTCAGTGTCTATGCGGATTGGTTCCTGCTGCGTTATGCCGAGCACGGTCATCAGCGAGCGGATAACATGACCATGGCGGAGGCGCAGTGCCTCCAGCTGTGTCTCGGCCTTCGCAAGTTGATGCTGAACCAGCCGCACATCGGTGGATGTGACCATGCTGTGTTCCTTCAGCATCTCCACATTTCCTACCAGTCTTTTTGCGTTGGTCATGCGATGTTCCAAAAGGGCCATCTGCTTGGCGATAAGTTGTGCGGTGCGGTAGAGCATCATGGTCTCATTAAGCACCTGTTCCCGTGCTTCAGCCTCGTGCATACGGGCCATTTCACGGCCGGTCTCTGCCGTCTGCATGGCGCCCATCACCTGAGGATTGTAAATGGGCATGGTCAGCTGCGCATTGGCCCCTATGTTGTGCGGCACTCCGAACTGTGTCTCCTTGAACTGCCCCTCAGGCCCTCCGAAAACGCTCATCGGCATCAGCTGATAGGGCAGGTCTATAAAATAGCGGTAGTCTGCATTCACCGTAATCTTCGGAATCAGATTGGCCCGGGCCTCTTTCCATTGGAGGTCTGCCATGGAGCGTGCGTTCTCGGCCATGATGACAGAGGGCGATGCCGTCCTTGCCGTGTCCAAGCATCGTTCCAGCGACCACACGTCCTGTGCTTGGGTCTGACCAGCGAGCACCATAGTTGCTATAAGTAGGTAAGCGTTCACAAACTTCATGGGGCAAAAAATTTTGCGGTCAATCATGCCGCATACAGTGCAGGAAGATTCCTGCACTGTACCTGGTCATGTATGTCAGCTTGTTCAACATTGGGAATCACGCGTGTACCACTGGTTCAAGTGTCACCTCAGTTTTTATGGAGTTACTGATCAGACAGGCCTTCTCAGACTTCTCCAATATCCGTAGCGCACGTTCCACCTTGTCCTCTTCCATCACGGTCAGTTCTGGCCGCAGGATGATGTTGGTCATCAGGTACTTCCCATCCACCTTCGACAGTGTTCCTTCGGCTTTGCAGTCGAACTTGGTGAACTCAAGCTTCGAATACTCGGCCACAGCAAGGAAGGTGGTCATGAAGCAACTGAGCACCGATGCTGTGAACAGATGTTCGGGTGACCAGATGCCCGGAACACCTTTGTCAAATTCGGGCGGTGTGGCCACTTCTATGCTTGAGGGCAGTTCTGGAGAGCTCATCTCTCCGATGCGGCCTCCTTTCCACATTAACGCGACATTGTAAGTATGATTTTCCATGATCTATCTGATGTTGTTCAACACATTGTTCAATTTGACTGCCACCTCTTTGGCATACTCGATCACCGCGCTATTGTCCACCACACTCATGGCCCCCATGGGATCCATCATGGCCACCTGCACATCTCCATTGCCCAGTTCACGAAGGGTGACGTTGCATGGAAGCATGGTGCTGATGGTCGGTTCGGCACTTAGCACTTTGTCTGCAAACACAGGGTTGCATGCCCCAAGGATCACATGCGGCAGGTAGTCCTTGTCCAGCTTCTTCTTCATGGTGGCCTGAATGTCAATTTCAGTGAGCACACCGAAGCCTTCCTTCTTCAACTCGTCTTCCACCTGCGGACGCAGGTCTGCTATCGTGGTTCCTTTCACTGTTTTTGCGATGTAGTATCCCATTTCTGCTTTCTTTGAATTTGGTGTCATTCGAAATATCTGCCGTAAAGGTCGTAGGAGGCTTGCAGCCTATCAGTGACATCTGTCACCTCTTGTTCTGATTCGGCCTCAGAGAGTTCCTTCACGAGTTCAATGTGGGGGTGCAACCACTTGTGCAGTTCGTCATGCGACTGTCCGTCCATGGTACAGCTGCGAATGAGTTTGTTGTTCTGTTCTTTCAGGTCTTCGGCCAACTGCTTGTGACTGCCGCCTTCCTTGCTGAGAAAATCGTTCAGAACAACCATGCCCTGCTCAACGTGCGGTTTCATCTCCTCATTCACCTTCCACCGCTGCCCGTTGATGAGAACAACCTGTTCGTTTCCAGACTCTGAACCCGGATGACTGTGAGAGCATGATGCAAAGAGCATCGGGATGAAAAGGAGTGTGATGATGGTCTTCATGGTTGTCTGTGTTTTACAGTTTTTGGTTTCTGGTCAATGGTTGCGTTTCAGGTTAAAGCGCGAGGATCTCATGTTCTCTGACTCCCTTCTGGTATCGAACTGAAAATCTTCCTTACTCATCTGACTGTCTTTCTATTGATAGTGAAATAGGCGAAAAGAGTGAATCCCAAAGTCAGAGAAATCCTGAAGATCAGTGCTCCAATGGTCTTATCCTCATGAATGCCACCGGACTGGATATAGAACTGAAGACCAACAAACGCAACAGCTAAAATCATTGCAGATACCCCCAAGGTCTTAGCTGTCCATTCTTTGGAGATGAGCAGTCCATAAGCCGATATCAGATAGAGAAGACTGCTGATGAAATTGGCCCACACAACGAAAAGAACATAATTCCCCTCCTTCTCTCTGACACCGAACAGATCAAGAATGACCGATGTGCTCAGGAATAATGTCAACAATCCAAATCCTGTCAAGATAGAAAATACCAAATAAAGCAGTGGCTTTCTCATTGTGGTGTTATCGGTTTCATTTTAAGAAAAGCAAAACCAAGCCAAAGAACTGATGCCGTCATTGCTATGGCACCCACCAGAACCAGAACTGGCGGTAACCCGAAGTACACTTCAGATAAAATCCCTATTGGCATCAGCAACCCTGTCAACGCCAACCAAGATATGGCTTTCACGTTTTTCAATTGACTGCTGAACCGAAGCAATAGATAGCCGATCAGCACATTGAGAAAAGCAAAGAGATTACCATGCACGTGTGCAAGTCTAGCTTCAAAATGTTTGCCTATGCTGTATGAGTTTGCCCATTCTTCTTTTCCTGGCGCAAAGTCACGAAGATAGATAAGCAAGAATCCGTATGCCATGAACAGGCCCATTATCAAGAATCCGATGGCCATATTGTTTTTACCGTTCATCGTTTTGAGTATTTATTTCCTGTGCCTACTAAAAGCGGTTTTCGGCTTCTCCGTTTTTGCTGTTGTCATCTGAGCCTGTCAGAATATCTGGGTCACAACGGCTGCTGTGATGGTCTTTCTGGTGGTGGTGGTTTTGGTCAACGCTGTCGGATCAGGGTAAGAAGTGCAGACATCATGTTCTCTGACTGCCTCTTTATGTCGAATTGAAAATCTGCCAACCGCCATTTGAACATCTGTAGTCGGAAGGTGCCCATGACGATATGCATCAGTTCCTCTGTCGAAATGGCGTTGGTGAACACGCCTGTCTGCTGCCCAATCATTATCACCGGCATCAGATGACGCATCTTCACACTCATTATATTGACAATGGCGGCATTGATTCGTTGGCTTTCCTCCAGAAGTCCATCAGAGAATACGGCTACAACGAAATGGGGGTGTAATGCGAAGAAATCGAACTGGTTCTGAAAGATGGACTTAAGCTGTTCTTCGGGCCCTTGTGCAGTTCTCAATACGAGTTGAAGCCTTTGATCCATCTCCTCCGCGAGGTATTCGAGCATCGTGATCACTACATCCTCCTTGCTGGCGAAATGCCTATACACAGCCGCCTCTGAGAACTGCATCTCTGCTGCAAGCCTTTTGATGGTCAGGCCGCCCACACCGCTATCCGTGAGAATCCTACCCGCTGCTTCAATAAGTTCCTGCTGCCTGTGGGTGATTTCCTTGATCATCACAATCGTGTTAGTAAGTATTCACCGACAAAGGTAAAGCAGGAATCATGAACCGTTCAAATGATTTTGGTCAGTTTTCCATTGGGGTCGTGACCGCGATGGTCCGATAGACCCGCGCCCTCCTAAATTTACGGTTCGAAAACCACGTTCAATTCCCCTTCACATGTCCAAGACCTACGACCACATCGTCATCGGCTCCGGTTTCGGGGGCAGTGTGAGTGCCATGCGACTGACCGAGAAAGGCTATGACGTGCTGGTGATTGAGAAAGGCAAACGCTGGAAAAGCAGTGATTTCCCGGAGACCAACTGGAATGTGCGCAAATATCTGTGGCTCCCTCTGTTGAGGTGCTTCGGCTTCATGCGCATCGACATTCTGAACCGCATCCTCATCTTCAGCGGCAACGGGGTGGGCGGAGGCAGCCTGGTCTATGCCAACACGCACATGTTCCCGCCCGATGCATTCTTCAACAATCCTATTTGGAGCGGCATTCGCGATTGGAAGACCGCCCTTGCACCATTCTATGCCAAGGCGCGATTCATGTTGGGCAGCACGCAGTACACGAAGGAAGGTCCCGAAGACCATGTGCTCAGGGAGGTGGCAAAGGACATGGGCAAGGCCGACACATACGGCCCCGTGGATCACATCGGGGTCTATCTGGGCGACATTCACAACGAGACCGACCCTTACTTCAATGGGCTTGGACCCCTGCGCAGCGGCTGCACTGAATGCGCAGGCTGCATGGTGGGCTGCCGACATAATGCCAAGAACACGCTCGATAAGAACTACCTGTGGTTCGCAGAGCAATGGGGCGCGAAGATCGAGGCCGAGCGTGAGGTGACACGGGTCGAATACCGGGACGGCCTCTACCACGTGACCACCGTCTCTTCCACCTCCTTTTTCGGGAAGAAGGAAAAGACCTTCAAGGCCAAGGGCATCGTGTTCAGTGCGGGCGTGCTGGGGACGCTGCGGCTTCTTTTCAAACAGAAGCATGATCTGAGGACCCTTACCGATCTGAGCGACCGGTTGGGTTCCAACCTGCGCACCAATTCAGAGTCGCTCTGCGGCATAGCGGGCATCACTGAAAAGATGAATTATGGGGTGGCCATCAGCCGCGTGTTCAACCCGGATGGCGACACGCATATCGAACTGGTGAAGTATCCCGACCGTTCGGGTGCAATGGGCCTTCTGGCCGTGATGGCCGCTGGCAATGGCCCTGCCATCAAGCGCACCCTCAGCTCGTTCTGGACTTTCATCTCCAGCCCAAGAAGAACATGGAAAGTGCTTTCCAAGGATTTCGCGAAGCACTCCATCATTCTATTGGTGATGCAGAGTCTGGACAATGCTTTGAAAGTAGAATGGAAACAGGGCATCTTCGGCAAGGGACTGCATGTGAAGGACAGCGGTGGTGAACGCGCCCCGGCCTACATTCCCATTGGGCAGGAGGTGATGCACCGCTATGCGGAAAAATCGGGCGGAGTGGCAATGAACAACATGGGCGAGGTGTTCCTCAACATGAGCAGCACGGCCCACATCCTTGGCGGCTGTCCGATGGGCAAGGACGCATCGGAAGGCGTGGTCAACGACCGCTTCGAAGTGCACGGCTATCCCAACATGCTCATCCTCGATGGCAGTATCATGCCCTGCAATCTGGGCGTGAACCCCAGCCTCACCATCACGGCTTTGAGCGAGTATGCGATGAGCCTTGTACCTGAAAAGAAAGGGAACGAAAGGGTAACACTTGAGCAGCAAATGGCAGCATAATTTGGCGGCCTTATTCCCGACCATGAGACATGCCATAGCTTTAGTCCTGTTCTGTGCAACAGGTCTTTCCCTGCACGCACAGCAGGAATCGAAACTGCCCGCGAAGGCCTGCCACACGGTCAACAGCTCCATCACGGCATCCACCTTCAGCAGGATTGCGTTCGGATCATGCGCCAAACAGACCAAGGACATGCCCGTACTGTTGGCCGTCAAGGAGGAAAAACCGGATGTGTTCGTGTGGTTGGGCGACAACCTCTATGGCGACACAGATGACATGGCCATACTCCGTGGCAAATACAATCAACTGAGCTGCAAGCCTGAATTCAAGTCATTGAACGAAACAGTTCCGTTCATCGCCACATGGGACGACCACGACTATGGCCGTGATGATGCCGGCAAGGAATACCCGTTCAAAGCGGAGTCGAAGGTCCTCTTCCTCGATTTCTGGAAAGAACCGAAGGACAGCGAACGATGGCAGCATGAGGGGATTTACCACGCTTTCACCCAAGGTGTTGCCGGGAAAAGGGTGCAGTTCATACTGCTTGACACCCGCACCTTCCGCGACAGCATCCCCCCGGCAATCGGCAAAGGTTCGAAGCACGATTACAGCCCTCACTCAGGAACAACGACCACAATGCTCGGGGAGGAACAATGGACATGGTTGCGCAATGTGCTTTCAGAACCTGCTGAGCTGCGCATCGTCTGCACCAGCACACAGTTCGGCATCAGCTATAACGGCTATGAGGCATGGGCCAATTTTCCGCACGAGCAGCAACGCATGGTGCAGCTCATCAAGGAGACCAAGGCCAATGGCATGGTGTTCATCAGTGGGGATGTGCATTGGGCGGAGATCAGCAGACTTGAGGCGGAGGGCTGCTATCCGCTGTATGACATCACCAGCAGCGGCATCACCCAGAAGTGGCCCACTCAGGAACCCAACACCAACCGCGTGGGCAGAACCTTCAAGCCCAACAACTTCGGGATGATAGAGGTGGACTGGGATGCTGAACCCGTGAAATTGAAGTTCAGCATCAGGAATAAGAACGGACTGGTAGTGCGGCATGTCCATATTCCGCTGTCCGACCTGCAATTCGAACCAGCGGAGAAGGAATAACCTTTTCCTCAATCCTGATTCTTCTTCTTCACCATCGTCAATATGGTCGCAATGGCGCAGGTCTCGCCTGTTTCGTCATAGACATCGACCAGCCACTTGACGATGCCCTTGGCGATGTCGTCCCCGTCACGTTTCTCCTGCTCCACTTTCTCTTTGCAGGTGAGGCGCACACCGATGGTCATGCCGGGATAGACGGGCTTCACAAAGCGGGCCTCGTCAATGCCGTAGTTGAGCAGCACGGGGCATTTGCGGTTCTCCACGAACATGCCCGCAGCCTTGGACAGGATGTAGTAGCCATGCGCCACGCGGCCGGTGAACAGCGTTCCATCCAACGAAGTGACATCGGTGTGGGCATAGAAATGGTCACCGCTCACGTTGGCGAAGTTGATGATGTCGGCCTCGGTGACTGTATGCCTGTGGGTGACGAGGGTCTCCCCTATCTCCAGTTCCTCGAAATGCTTCATGAACGGGTTGAGCAACACCTCGTTCTGCTTCGCGCCCACCTGATAGACATTGGTGATGGCCGTGATCATGCTCGGTGAGCCTTGGATGGCGGTGCGTTGCAGGTAGTGCAGCACACCGCGTTTTCCGCCCATCTCCTCACCACCGCCCGCACGCCCGGGGCCGCCATGCACCAGCAGCGGCATGGGCGAACCATGGCCTGTGCTCTCCTTGGCGCATTCGGCATTCAACACCAGCACACGCCCGTGGTAGGAAGCCGCACCGAGCGCGAACTGGCGAGCGGTCTTCGGGTCGTTGGTCACGATGGAGCAGCAGAGCGAGCCTTTGCCAAGCTTGGTGAGGGCGATGGCATCATTTACAGTTTTATAGGGAATGATGGTGCTCACGGGGCCGAACGCCTCCACATTGTGTGTGGCCAGGCGGTTGAACGGGTCATCGTTGCGCAGCAGGATGGGCGACATGAACGCGCCCTTCGCGCTGTCTGCGCCTGTGACGGCCACGCTGTCGAGGCTGCCGAAGACGAGGCTGCTGTCCTTGAGCAGCTCCTGCACCTTCTGCTTCACATCGTTCATCTGGCTGCGGCCTGCCATGGCACCCATGCGCACACCCTCCACACGCGGGTCTCCGATGCTGGTCTTCTCCAAGCGCTGGCCGATGGCGATCTGCACGTCCTCCACAAGGTTCTCTGGGACTATGATCCTGCGGATGGCGGTGCATTTCTGGCCGCATTTCACGGTGATCTCCTTCACCACCTCTTTGATGTAAAGCTCGAACTCGGGCGTTCCGGGCACGGCATCGGGCGCGAGGACGGACGAGTTGAGGCTGTCGGCCTCCATGTTGAACGGCACGCTGTTGTTGATGATGGCAGGGTGGGCCTTGAGCATGCGGCCTGTGCTGGCCGAGCCTGTGAAGGTGACCACGTCCTGGCTGTCCACATGGTCGAGCAGGTCGCCTGCGCTGCCACAGATGAGCTGGAGCGCGCCTTCGGGAACGATGCCCGATGCGATGATGTCCTCCACCATGGCCTGCGTGAGGAATGAGGTGACGGTGGCGGGCTTCACGATGGCGGGCATGCCTGCGAGCCAGTTGACGGCCACCTTCTCCAACATGCCCCAGATGGGGAAGTTGTAGGCGTTGATGTGCACCGCGATGCCCTCTTTGGGCACCATGATGTGATGGCCGATGAAGGTGCCGCCTTTGGAGAGCCCTGCCGTTTCACCGTCCACATAATAGGTCTCGTTGGGGAACTGCCTGCGCAGGCTGGCGTTGGCGAAGAGGTTGCCGATGCCGCCCTCGATGTCTATCCAGCTATCGACCTTGGTGGCGCCCGTGGCGTAGCTCACCTCATAGTATCTGGCCTTGCGCTCCATCAGATACATGGCCAGTGCCTTGAGCATGCGGCCGCGTTCCTGAAAGGTCATCCTGCGCAGCGCACCGCCCTTCTCCCTTCCATATTGCAATGCGGCACCGAAGTCAAGCCCCTTGCTGCTGGCGGTGACGATGGCCTCGCCTGTCACGGAGTTGTAGAGCGCGCTGCCGTCTCCATCGCCTGTGATCCAATTGCCTGAGATGTAATTGCCGAGTTTTTCCATGATGCTTTTTGATGGTGGGCCAAAAATAGGGACAGGGAAGGGAGGGTGTTGGAAGGCATAAGGGATAAGCGGTAGGGTGTAAGCCTTTGGCCATGGATGAATACCCTGTCCTTCACTAATGTCCGATGACCTGTGCAGCACATCGGGGCCGATGCCTGGCACGGAAGATCCTTTCAGGGGCTTTCGGGGTTGGAAACGGGCCACGACATAAGCCGCTGGGCACTTACAGGATCGGAAATGGCCGATGGAAGATTATTCTGCCCACTTACAGGATTGGAAATGGCCGATGGAAAATTCTGGAGGCACTTACAGGATCGGAAATGGATGATGGAAAATTCCACAGGCACTTACAGGATCGGAAATGGCCGATGGAAAATTCCACAGGCACTTACAGGACTGTAAACGGATGATGGAAAATTATTTTGCCCATTTACAGGATTGGAATGGCCCATGGAAAATTATTCTGACCATTTACAGGACTGGAAACGGCCGATGGAAAATTCCCAGAGGCGCTCCGGTGCCCGAATAAAGGCGATGGCAGGCCGCGTTGAGGAAGGAGGCCAAGGGGCCTCCGGGCATTTTCAATGCGGCATTGGGCATGGCCCGACCTTGCGCGGTACTTTTGCCGCCCCTTGCAACTGACCCGGCACATATCGTACCCCGTGTTCGCCATTGTGGGCGACTGTGCCACTTCGCTCGGTGTGGAGGCCTACGTGATCGGGGGCTTT
>JAIPBJ010000078.1 GCA_021739625.1 Flavobacteriales bacterium
TGCCAAGCGTCCGAAAGGCCCTGAAGGATTCAGCGACCGTTTCTTTTTCCGACTTGATTTCATTGACGGGGCCGGGGCCGTGCTCAACCGCGACATTGCACGCTACAATGAACGCCTCGATGGTTTTCTCGCCAACATTTACCCCCTGCTAAAAATGCAGAAAAGCCCTAAGGCACTGGCTGATTCTTTGATAGGATTCCGCAATCGCTCGACTTTTGAATTTACTGTTACAGAGGGATTTATATCGGATCACATCAAGTATTCTATCGGTAACCTGGAGCAGACTTTCATCCTCAAGAAAAAGACGCTGTATGAGCGATACATGAAAGACCGACCGGCCCTGCTTTGGAACCCGGAATACATGCGGTTCATAGAGCAGTTCTATGAAGGAGTCTTTGCACGGGTCGCCCTTGTGGAGAAACGCAACGAGTGCATCGCGTCCATGAAGAAAAGCAATGCATTCTCAGAACTGGAGGATCTGATGCGCCAACAGCCCTTCATGGATGATGCATCCGTTCGCAGAACCGTGATGGTCCGGGGCATGGAGGAACTTTATGGTCAGAAAGGCTTTGACCCCAACCGGGTGACGGCCACGCTGAAGGCTTTTGCCGAGGCATCTGACAGCCCGGTGCTTGCCAAGGCAGCAATCAACATCGCAGAGCGGAGAGACCGGATGCGCACGGGAACACCAACGCCCGACTTTTCGCTGAGAGACACGGATGGCAAGATGCACCGGCCTGAGGATTTCAAAGGCAATTTCCTGTTGTTGGAAGTGACCGAGCCGGACAACGCCTATTGCCTGCAGGAAGCGGCCGTGCTGCGCGATATGCAGAAACGGTTCCCATCGTTGAGATTCCTGACTGTGGTGGTGAGCAACTCGGCAAAACAGGTGGCCGATTTCAAACGGGACTATGCACCGGCAAGACCTGTTATCGCGATCGGGAGGAACCATGCATTCATGACCGACCATGCCATCAGCAGTCTGCCCACGTTCGTCATCATCGGCCCTGATGGCAGGCTGTACCGCTCACCGGCCCTCGATCCGAGCAAGGGTGGCGTCAGTGAATTGGAGGTGTTGGAGCAGACCGGCACCGGAAAGCGCAAAGTGGGCGGCAAGTGACCCGATGGGGTCAGTGACGGAATGCCTTCACCGTGTTGACGAACAGCCGCACCTTATCGGGATCTATGTCGGGATAGATGCCATGGCCCAGATTGGCAATGTGGCGCTGTGGCCCGAAAGCACGCAGCATGTCCTCGGTGTGGCGAACGATGGTCGCATCATCGGCATAGAGCACACAGGGGTCGAGGTTGCCCTGAAGGGCCATGTGCGGACCGATGAGGGCACGACTCTCGGCAGGGTCCATGTTCCAATCGAGTCCAATGGTCCTGCAATTCAGTTTCCCCATGTCCTCGCGGGCAAAGAAGGCCCCTTTGGCAAAGACAGTCACGGGGACTTCGCTGATGGCATCGCAGATCCTGGCGATGTAGCGCAGCGAGAACTCGCGGTACTGCTCGGGCGAGAGGATTCCCGCCCAACTGTCGAACACCTGCACCACATCGGCCCCGGCAGCGATCTGTCCCTTGAGGTAGTTGATGGTGCTGAGGGTGATCTTCTCCAACAGCCGATGGGCGAGCACCGGTTCGGTGTATAGGAATTTCTTGGCCTTTGAGAAGGTCTTGCTGCCACTGCCTTCCACCATGTAGCTGAGAATGGTCCATGGCGCGCCTGCGAAACCGATGAGCGGCACCCTGCCATTCAGTTCTTTTTTCGTGAGGGCCACCGCATCCACCGTGTACTGCACATCTGAAGCCTCGGCCACCCGCAGACGGTCGATATCTGCTGCTGAACTGATAGTGCGGTCGAACCACGGCCCACGCTTCTCCACCATCTGATAGGGAAGCCCCATCGCCTCCGGGATCACAAGGATATCGGAGAAGATGATGGCGGCATCCACCCCCAGCAGATCGACCGGCTGAATGGTGACCTCGCAGGCGAACTCAGGATTCTCGACAAGTTCCTTGAAGCCTCCCATGCGCGAACGCACTTCGCGGTATTCGGGAAGGATGCGTCCCGCTTGACGCATGAGCCATACGGGAGTGCGCTCCACCTGTTCGCCTCTGGCAGCGCGGAGAAATAGATCGTTCTTCAATGTCATGCGGCAAAAGTAGCGAGACCGACCCTGTCGGCAGTCTGCCCACGGTGTCTGTCGGAAATGAAAAATCCCTGCCCCGATGAGAAGGGCAGGGATTCCGTCCTAACGGACCACTTGCCTGAAGGTCATTTGTTCTTTCCGGCCGTAAGTCCGGGATCGATCTCGAAACTCACGCTCGGAACGTTGAACGGTGCGGCCTTCGACACTTGGAAACAGTCGTTCCACAGCACTGTGAGGTTGGCGAACTGCATGTCTGCGATGTGCGGCTGAATTTCGAATGTGGCCCGCAACGTGGTCTTCTCTCCGGGGCCGAGCACCTCTACCTTCGATTTGCTCTGCACGCTGGCAAATACCTGTCCGTCCTCGGTGCGCACAGATATTTTACTCTGATCCACAATGCCATAGTCGCTGCCAT
Organism: Flavobacteriales bacterium; assembly: GCA_021739625.1. Classification (GTDB taxonomy): domain Bacteria; phylum Bacteroidota; class Bacteroidia; order UBA10329; family UBA10329; genus UBA10329. Next base: position 2,569 of record JAIPBJ010000078.1, read on the forward strand.
TGTAGGTGACCTCAAAGGCAACGTAGGTGCGCTTTGTCTCTTTGATAAGATTCTTCATGTTCACCTCAAAATCGCCTGCGGTGATGGAATTCTTGGCGGCAGGAAGCAGGAAGCCCTCTGCATCCACCACCTTGCCTTTGGAAGGGATGCGTGAGAAACCCTTGAAATTCACGTCCAGCCTTTCCACATGATAATCAGCACCGCCACCGTCCACTTGCAGTGTCTTGGTGCTGGAGTCGAACGGATCGAGGAAGAACACACGGTCTTTGGGGCTATAAGCCTTTCCATCTATCGCAAACTCGGTCTCGGCAGCAGCTATGCGAATGAAATCGGGCGTCTTGTTGCTGTACTTGACACGGAACTTCATGTATTCCATCTTGGACACCGCATCCTTGATGTCGAGCACCAGAGCATCGGTGGTCACGTTGTTCACCGCGCGGTAGTAGTTCACATGCTTGGGGTTGGGGGCGTGCTTGTCCTTCTGGGCAAGCGCACTGGAAGTTGCCACAGCGACCATGGCGGCACAAAGGAGGAATCTTCTGATGTTCATGATGTGTTGTTTGAGGTTAAAAGAATGCGGCCCGCACGGCAACAAAAATGCCAAAAATGAAGATAGTATCCACTTTTAACGCACAGGTTGACCTTACTTGCCTGCCTCACCTACATTTGGTGACCGGGCATCGACCATGCGCACCCTGTTCAACACCACTTTTCCGATCAGACAGCTGCATATTGCTTGGGGCTGGCTGCTGGCCGTCTGCTGGTATGCCACGGCCCTGATCTATCGGCTCACATTGCAGGTGGAGCGACATGGCACCGAACATCTTGAAGGTCGGCCCAACCACATCCTCGTGTTCTGGCACGAGAATCTGCCCATTTATTTCCACGTGCAATTGAGAGCTTCGGGGCCGCAGGTGTGGATGCAGCATCCTGCGCTGTTCATGACCCCTGTACATGCGATGCTTCGCCTGATGGGTGTGAAGAAGCTCGCATTCGGCTCATCGGGCAATGGTGGCAGGCAGGCCCTGGACGAGGTCATATCGTATTTGAAGGAAGGATATTCCACCGTTATCACACCCGATGGCCCACATGGCCCGGTGAAGCAGTTGAAGCCCGGTGCGATGATCATGGCCGCAGAGACGGGCATTCCCATCGTGCCGGTCACTTTCAGTGCAGGCAGCCACTGGACGCTGCCCACCTGGGACCGCAAAATCTGGCCCCGGCCATTTTCTAAGATCGTAATGGATTTCCATCCTCCCATCACGGTCGAAAGACCTGACGATTCACAGAAGTGGGACGACCTTCTAAATGCATTGAACAAATGACATCTGGCTTTCACCATGTGTCACAACCTTACAGCGCATCTTGCGTTGAAGTTTTCCGGCCGAAGCCCGCAGCCCAACTGAAATGAGCATTCTCAAGCAGTTCTGGTATCATCCCAAGGTGCAGCGGGCAATCTATTTCTTTCCCTTCCAACTGTTCCTGCTCCACATCAAACGGAACCATGTTCTGATACTCGTGTGGCTGATGTTGGCCGCCTTTGTGACCGGAGAGGTAGGCAGGGAATATGGGGTCATGTATCTGTTTCTCGACCCTGAGTACATGGGGCGGGTGGATTTCTGGTCGTTCCTTCTGCTGGGCTTCGCCATGGGAGGTTTCATCATGGCCTTCCACATCGCGAGCTATACGCTCAATGCCACCAAGTTCCCATTTCTGGCCACACTGTCCAGGCCACTCTTCAAGTATTCGTTCAACAACTCATTGATCCCCACACTTTTCGTTGGATTCTATCTCTACTGCATCATAGATTTTCAGTTGAACAACGAGCTGGTGGTGGTGGACAAGATGAGTGATGTCACCGACCTGCTGACGCATCAGGTGGCCGGTTTCATCGGTGGCATCCTCCTTTTCATGGTGCCGGGCTATCTGTATTTCATCGCGCTGAGCAGGGACATATTCCGCGTTTTCGGCATCACAGATTCGGGAGGCATCATCAACACCAGAGGGCGCACCACCATCCGCAAACTTTTGCAGAGCAACTTGAAGTGGCGCGAGTTGAGGAACAATCCAGAGAACGACCATCAATGGAAGGTGATCACCTATCTGGCCTCTCCATACCGGGTGGCCCTTGCCCGCGAGACAGACCACTATGAACCGGAGATGCTGCGCAAGGTGTTTCAGCAGAATCAGCTGATAGCAGCGGTGTTCGAGCTGGGGGTGCTTATCTCATTCCTGCTGGTGGGCGCCTATCGCGAGACCCCGGAGCTGAGCATTCCGGCCGGAGCGGTGCTGCTGCTCACATTGACCGCCATCCTAATGACCGCCAGTGCCATTCACTCCCTCCTAAGGGGTTGGACGGCCATAGCGTTCATTGTCGGGGCCGTGCTGGTGCAGTATCTCGTGGCCAATGATGTGCTTCACTATCAGAATCAGGCATACGGGATGAACTATGACGGCCCACGTGCCATTTACCATCTCGACAGTCTGAAGCAGTTCGATCAGAACATCGGTCTCTATGAGCAGGATGTGATGCACCACTATGGCATACTGAACCGATGGAAGGCCAAGAACACGAACCAACGGAGAGGCAAGCCCAAAATGGTAGTGATCTGTGTGACGGGCGGTGGTGTGCGGTCATCTATGTGGGCATTCAGGGCCATGCAGGTGGCAGACAGCCTTTCGGGCGGAGAACTGATGCAGCACACGCACCTGATCACCGGGGCATCGGGAGGAATGTTGGGCATGGCATATCTGCGCGAACTTTATCTGCGTGCGCAGACCGACACCAGCATCCATCTCTATGACGAGCGCTATGCCGACAGGACCGGGGCTGACGTGCTCAATCCCATCGGTGTGTCCAGTGCTGTGAACGACTGGTTCATACGTTTTCAAAGGTTCCGCGATGGCCAATATATCTACACGAAAGACCGTGGCTATGCGCTGGAACGCCAGCTGATCCTCAATTCGGACAGTATATATGACAAGCGGCTGCGCGACTATCAATTGCCTGAGTCGGAGGCCAGGATCCCGTTGATGTTCCTCACCCCGAGCATTATCAATGACGGACGCACCCTCTACATCTCTTCGCAGCCCGTGTCGCACCTCACGTTCAATAATCCGAACAGTTTCAAGGGACAGCCGTTGCAGACCGGGGTTGAATTCACGCGCTTCTTCAAGGATCAGGACGCGGACAACCTCTGGTTCACCACGGCCCTGCGGATGAACGCTTCGTTCCCCTACATCTGTCCGTCCGTCACGCTGCCCAGCAGCCCCGAGATAGAGGTGATGGATGCCGGATTCCGAGATTCTTATGGCCCCATCACTGCACTCAAGCACCTCTATGCCATGCGCACCTGGATCGAGAAGAACACCAGTGGGGTGGTGCTCATTCAGATCCGCGACATGCCGAAACTGTCGCCTGTCGGCCCCAACCCGCCACGCTCGCTGATGAACATGCTGATGAACCCGTTGGGGCACATCTATAGCAACCTGTTCTCCATGCAGGACTACAACAACGATGACCTGACCAGATATGCCCATCAATGGCTCAATGCCGATCTGGAGGTCATCGATCTGGAACTGATGCACTCCACCGATGGGAACATCTCCATGAGCTGGCATCTCACCTCACGGGAGAAACGGCAGGTGAAGCAGTCGGCCTATCATCCGAAGAACAGGATGGCGATGGACCGGATCGCGCAACTGCTCAAAGAATGATCCTCAAGGACGCTGTGATCCATAGACCCATGAAAAAGACCCTGCCCATCGTTGGACTTGCACTTCTCTTATTGCCCTGTGCCCTGCCTGCCCTGTCGCAGCCATTTAGCAAGCGCTACATCATGTCCTATCACTCATGCCCCAGCAACTGTCAGGGGTTTCAGCAGCATAATGTTCAGCTGGCCGAGTCCGACAATGGCGTGGACTGGACCGAGGTGCCTGGATTTCAACCCTATTCGGGCAGTGTGCCCGATGTGATAATGCGCGGTCAGAAGCTCTACGTCTTCACGCCTGGCAAGGTCAAGCGGTTCAGCGAAGCTAACGGTCAATGGGATTCGGCCCCGCAACAGGTGTCGATGGTCGATGGCGATGGCAGCCCCATCAATTTTGTGGATCCCTCGGCCTTTGTGGACGATGAGGGCCGACTGGTACTCTTCTTTCTGAACTCGACAGGAACTCCCATGGGGCAGGACCCGGCCGGGTGCGGGACCTATCCATGCACCAAGTATTTCGACTCGGCCGTGGAGGTCGATGGTTCGGACGGCACGCAGTTCGTGTTGGAACCCGGCCATCGGTTGGAGTTCCTTGTGGAACAGGGCCCTGGTGGCGAATCAGACCCTGACGTGTTCCATGACGGAACGGATTTCATCCTGTATGTGAGCAAGGGAACCAACACTTACGCCTATCGCAGCACAACGCTACATGGCACATATTTGCCTGTCGCAGGACTGCAGAACAATGTTCTCACCACCCAGGGAGGCGTTCCGTGCGGGCACTATGACCCGACCAGCGGACAGTATTGGACCTACGCCCACCGACAGGAGAATGGCACGCCCGTGATCAGGCTTGCTCAGCACGATGACCTGAGCACAGAAGTCAGCAACTTCTCAATCGTGGTCTCGGCCTCCATCATGGGCTATTCGGACGGAGTGCTCACCGAAAGTCCGGGATTGTGCGAGAACTTGTGGCTGGTCACATCTTCTGGTGAGCGGACGGCCACGGCCATTCCGCGCTTCAATCCCAATCCGGCATCCTCCCACATATGGATCTCCGGTTCGGAAGGTGGGGAATTCACACTGCTCGACCTTTTGGGCCGGACGGTGCTTCGCAGCCGGTTGTCCGAAGACGGGCCAGCAGATGTTTCCACTGTACGACCGGGCATGTACATGGCTGTGCTGCGCAATAGGACAGGGAGCCACCATGCGCGGACAGTCATTGAAAGATGACGCGGCCGCGCTGCCTTATCAGCCCATCCTCAATAGGCCAGCAGTTCTGCCACCTGAGCTGAAAAACGATCCTTGGGAAGGAAATTCCATTCCAGCTCCGGGACGAACGGCACGGGGGTGTCCAAACTGGCCGACCGCATCACTGGGGCATCGAGATATTGGAACGCATTTTCGGTGATGAAGGCCGAAAGTTCGGCCCCGATGCCGCCCACCAGCGTGTCCTCGTGCAGAATGATTACACGGCCCGTCTTCTTGGCGGTGGCAAGCACGGCCTCGCGGTCGAAGGGCAGCAGCGTGCGCAGGTCGAGCAGGTCGGCCTTGATGTCGGGGTTCGCATCAAGGAAGCCCATTGCCCAATGCACCCCTACCCCATAGCTGATGATGCTGAGCTGATCGCCTTCGCGCACCAGACGTGCCTTGCCTATCTCCACATTGTAGTAACCTTGTGGCACCTCCTCCTTCACACTTCTGTAAAGTGATTTCTGCTCGAAGAAGATGATTGGATTCGGGTCTTCGAAAGCACTCAGCAGAAGTCCTTTCGCATCTGATGGAAATGCAGGATAGACCACCTTGAGGCCGGGCGTATGGAAGAACCACGCCTCGTTGCTCTGCGAATGGAAAGGCCCTGCGGCCACACCGGCCCCACAGGGCATGCGCACCACCACATCGGCATTCTGACCCCACCGCCAGTGCGATTTGGCGAGGTTGTTCACAATCTGATTGAACCCGCAGGTCACAAAATCAGCGAACTGCATCTCCACCATGCTCTTGCGCCCTGCGATGGAAAGCCCAAGAGCGGTGCCCACTATGGCCGATTCGCACAGAGGCGTGTTGCGCACCCTGTCCTTGCCGAACTGCTCCACAAATCCTTCGGTCGCCTTGAACACGCCCCCGTATTCGGCTATGTCCTGCCCCATCAGCACAAGGTCGGGATGGCGCACCATGGCCTCTTTCAATCCATCGGACAGGGCATCTATCAACCTCATCTCCTTGAATTCGGGCGAAGGTGTTGCGGAAACGTGCCTGTGTTCGCGATAGACATCGGCCAGTTCGGTCTCTGTCGAGGCCACAGTCCTGTCCTCTCCGTATGCCTTTTCAAGCCCGACCTCAATCTTCTTCTTGATAGTGGCGCGGACGCCTCCCACCTCGTCCTCGGTCAAAATGCCCTGCTCGAGCAGATACCTTTCGTAATTCTCGACAGGATCCTTTTTGGCCCATTCGGCAAACAGTCCGTCAGGCACATACTTGGTTCCCGATGCCTCCTCGTGGCCGCGCATCCTGAATGTGAGGCATTCCAGCATCACAGGACGTGGATGCGCTCTCAGGTCTGTAGCAATCCGCTTCATGGCCGCATAGACCTCCACCACATTGTTGCCATCCACCTGCACGCCCTGCATGCCATAGCCGATGCACTTGTCGATGAACTGCTTGCACCGGAACTGTTCGTTGCTCGGAGTGCTGAGCCCATAGCCGTTGTTCTCGATGATGAAGATGACGGGCAGGTCCCACACGGTGGCCACATTGATGCTTTCGTGAAAATCGCCCTCACTGGCACCGCCATCACCGGAGAACACTGCGGTCACTTTCCCTTTTCCATCCAACCGGTTGCCCAAGGCGATGCCATCGGCCACGCCCAACTGCGGGCCAAGGTGCGATATCATGCCTACGATATGATGCTCGCGTGTTCCGAAATGGAAACTGCGGTCGCGGCCCTTGGTGAAACCCGACATCTTCCCTTGAAACTGCGCAAAGAGCCTTTGGAAAGGAATGCCGCGCGAGGTGAACACCCCCAGGTTGCGGTGCATGGGCAGGATGAACTCGTCAGGTTCCAGCGCCTGTGCCACGCCCACCGAGATGGCCTCCTGCCCTATGCCGCTGAACCATTTGCTGATGCGACCCTGCCGCAGCAGCACCAGCATTTTCTCCTCTATCAGGCGTGGCTCAAGCAACGCAACATACAGTCCCTTCAGTTCCTCATTGGAAACATCGGCCTTGGCAAAATCCATCCTCTTCAGTTTGAAGCGGCAAAGGTAGGTGGGAGCCAGCTCACCCATGAAGTATCCTCCCTATGCCACACATGCTTCGATGGCTATGAACTGCACTGTTGATAACAGCATCGGCCGCCATGTTGACCGCAATCTCCTATGTCTCGGATTATGCTACTTTTGCACCCGTTCAACTAAACCCAACTTAAAATGAAAACAAATCTTTTCCAAATTCTCGGAGTGGTTGCGATCGGTGTCATGAGCTTTTCTGCTTGCGAAACTGATGCTTGTAAAGACGTTAACTGTGGCACCAACGGCACATGTGTTGATGGTGACTGCGTTTGCGACACTGGATACGAGGGCGTAAGCTGTCAAACAGAGGAGCGCACCAAGTTCATCGGTTCATACAGCGTTACTGAGGCCTGCACCAGCGGCAACTATACCTACTCTTTGACCGTCACCACTTCTGCTACAGGTGTTGACAAGATCGTGGCTCAGAACTTCGGTGACTACGGTGTGGATCTCGTTGGCACTGTAGATGGTTCAAACGTCACTTTCGCCAACCAGACTGTAGGTGGCGGCACTTTCAGCGCTACCGGTCAGCTCACTGGCAGCATCCTGACCATCTCTTACACTGTGACTGCAGGGTCTTCAACCGACAGTTGCACCATCACTGCTACCAAGCAGTAATAGGTCGCTGACCTTCATTGCAAAGGCCGTCCCATCAGGGGCGGCCTTTTTTTGTTCCCTATTCCATCTGGTCATTGCATACCATCTGTCGCTATTCGAGGCCACCTGTGCGTCCGCTACACTCTTTGAAACCCAAGACCAGTCCATAACGACCATTTCACCCATCATTGGATGGGGCTGCGAGCATGGTCGGCCATTCAGGGAATATCGTCCGGTGAATCGATGTTCGATGGTCCGTTCGCCTATTCTCCACAATAGCATGAAACGTTTGGGTGTGCGGCCGATGCAGTTTCTCACCCTCTTCAATTTCAGATTTCAGCGCACAAAAAAAGGGGGCCAAGGCCCCCTTTATCATTCTCACGAAAGAAGTGGTTCAGTTGGCCTTCTTCTTCTTGGCATCGATGATGTTGGTCCCAGACTTCTCTTCAGCAGCCTGTTTCTTGCCTTCGATAATATTGGTCTTGCTGGCATCCTCTGCTGCCTGCTTCTTGCCTTCGATGATGTTTGCAGGTTTTGCAGGCTCCGTCTTCGTTGTGGTGGTCGAAGTGGTGGTGGTGGTGGTCTGCGCAGCAGCAGCCTGACCGGCAGCATAGGCAGCAGCCTCAGCTTCGGCAACAGCAGCAGCGATAGAATCTGCACGGAACTGCTCAACAGCAGCTACTGAATCGAGACGGGCCTGCTCTTTGGCAGCGATCTCTTCGGGTGTTGGGCCGCTGGCACAGGATGCGAGGGCAAGGATTCCGCCAAAGGCGACAATTGACAAAGTGCTTTTCATGATCAGATGGTCTTTGGTTTAGTTCTTGGAAAGCCCAGTCCCACAAGAGGAGCTACGGCCGCGGTTTACTACTTACCCTTTTTTGCTGGTGCAGCGGCTGCTGCTGCAATCGAATCGGCACGGAATTGCTCCACGGCAGCGATAGAATCAAGGCGGGCCTGTTCTGCGGCAACGGTAGCGATCGAATCTGCACGGAACTGCTCAACGGCAGCAATAGAATCGACACGGGCCTGCTCTTTTGCAGCGATCTCTTCGGGTGTTGGGCCGCTGGCACAGGATGCGAGGGCAAGGATTCCGGCAAAGGCGACACGGGAAAGGGTGTTTTTCATGATCGGGTTTTTGTTTTTTTGTTTTTACGGGGTCAAAGGTAGAATTTTAGGCCATTCGTGCAACGGTGCAGCGTCAGCACTTGCATCAATCCATGAGTTTTTATGGCTGAATAGATTTACACCATGAAAAAAGGCGTTCTTATCATTGGAGTCACAGCATCTGTTGCTCTGCTCACCTACGGACTTTGGCCCCTCACATCCGAGGATTGGCACATCAGCATTGATGATGCGCTCTTAAAAGGGAAGAAGGATTATCTGTCGGCCATTGTGCCCGACACGGCCAAACGGCCCAACATCGTCATCATCCTTGCAGATGACCTCGGCAAGACCGATATTTCCCTTTATGGACATCCGCCCATCACGACTGCGAACATAGATGCCATCGGCCACAAGGGCGTGACCTTTGCTGAGGGCTACATCAGTTCGCCCATCTGTGCCCCTTCGCGTGCGGGTCTGCTGACGGGCCGATATCAGCAGCGCTTCGGTTTCGAATATCAACCGCACGACCGCTATCCGAAGAACCGGTTGGAGATGTTCGTCTATCGCCATTTCATTGCCAAGGGCGACTGGTCGGTGGCCGAACAGTCGAGCTTCCCTCCTTTCACCGAGGTGGTGAGGAATGGGATGCCGCCATCGGAGATACTGCTGTCGGAGATACTGAAGGCAAGGGGCTATGCCACTGGCATCTTCGGCAAATGGCATCTGGGTGCGGGCGACCATGCCATTCCTTCCAACCGTGGTTTCACGACCCAATATGGTTTCTATGAGGCCTACTCGCTCTACATGGCCGACACCAGCGATGCACAGATCGTCAATCAGCGGCACAGCGATTTCAGCGATCCGTTCATCTGGGGCAAGGGCCGCACGGGCACCTGTGCCATCCGTCTCAACGGTGAGGTGATCGATGAGAAGTATTACCTGACCGACCGCATTGCCGAGGAGGCGAACGCATTCATCCGCGAAAATGCCGACAGTCCTTTCTTCCTCTATGTTCCTTTCCTGGCGCCCCACACGCCTTTTCAGGCCACAAAGGCCTATTATGACCGGCTGACGCACATCGAAGACCGGAACAAGCGGGTGTATAACGCCATGATCATGCAGCTGGACGATGCGGTGGGCAGCATCATCGCGCAGTTGGAAGCACTGCAACTCACCGAAAACACGCTCATCATCTTTATGAGCGACAACGGTGGCGCCACCTACACCAAGGCCACCGACAACCATCCGCTGAAGGGAGGCAAGTTCACCAACTTCGAAGGAGGGCTCAACATTCCGTTCATGATGCGTTGGGACGGGAAGCTGAATGCCGGCAGCACGTTCGCACACCCGGTCATTGCCATGGACGTGTTCGCCACAGCCTTGGAAGTGGCCGGGCTTACGATGCCGTCAGACAGGCCCATGGATGGAAGCTCCCTCCTGCCCCATCTTGCATCCGAACAGGCGGAACCCGTACATGATGGACTTTTCTGGCGGTCGGGCTACAACCGCGCCATCCGCATCGGGCAATGGAAGATGGTCTCGGACCTGCACAGCGGGAATCTGGCCCTCTATGACCTGAGCACCGACAAGAACGAGCAGCACGACCTGCACCTTGAGCGGCCCGAGGTGGTGGAGATGCTGCAACAGCGGTATCTGGACTGGGACAAGGGCATGATGGCCCCAAAATGGCCGAGGGTGATGGACTTCCGTTGGACGGATGGCGACAGGGAATTCTATTTCCCCCTGTAGATGCGCGAACGCACGAGGCCCCACAGGTGCAGCCTGTGCCTGATGGACGTGCCGAGCACGCCCAGCCCGTAGGTGACACTGCGGCTGAAGTTTATGCTGCTGGCCTCCTCAAAATACTTGGTCGGACAGGTGACCTCGCCCACCTCGAAACCTGCCATGAAGATCTGACTGAGCATCTGGTTGTCGAACACGAAATCATCTGAATTGGCCTCGAAGTCTATGGACTCCAGCACTTCGCGCGAAAAGGCACGATAGCCGGTGTGATACTCCGAAAGCTTCTGATCGATCAGGATGTTCTGCACAAGGGTGAGGATGCGGTTGGCCACGTACTTATAGTAGGGCATTCCGCCCTTCAAAGCGCCTTTGCCCAGTATGCGCGAACCACAGACCACAGGATAGACCCCATTGGCGATGATGTACACCATGGAGGGGATGAGCTTGGGGGTGTACTGATAGTCGGGATGAAGCATCACAACGATGTCGGCACCGAGCTCCAATGCCTTGCGATAGCAGGTCTTCTGATTGCCGCCATAGCCCAGGTTGGCAGTGTGGCGGATGATGTGCCTGATGCCGAGCCGCTGGCCTTCACCCACGGTGTCGTCAGGACTGGCATCGTCCACGAGGACGACCTCGTCCACGATGTCGAACGGTATTTCGCGATAGGTGCGCTCCAGCGTCTGCGAGGCATTGTAGGCGGGCAGCACCACCACCACTTTCAGTCCGTTGACCATGGGGCGAAAATAGGTATGGAGTTCGGAGTTGGGCGTTGGGAGTTCAGAGTTGGGAGTTCGGATTTGGGCGATGCGTTAAAGTTTGATAATGGGTGCAGCGGATTGCACGGTCAGGATATTTTCGCGGCCATGAAACGAAATGGATCTGGACTGTTGTTGGCCGGTCTTCTACTGGTGTCGGCAAATGCAGCGATAGCGCAGCAGGGGCTTGAACTGCACGGCACGGTGCGTGATGCGAAGAGTGGAGATGCCCTGCCTGCCGTAAGCATCGGTCTGAAGCATGGACGGCAGGGCACCATCACAGATGACAGCGGTCGTTTCTCGCTCTCCATTGACGGGACCGCGCTGGGCGATTCGGTGCGTTTCTCGTTCATCGGCCATGGAATGCGCACCCTTGCTGTGAAGGACATGCTGGACAAGGACAACGCCATTCTTCTGACCCGGCAGAGCATCCTGCTGTCGGAGGCCGTGGTGCGACCTCTGCGACCAGAGGATTACATCCGACTGGCCGTGAGACGCATACCGCAGAACCACGCCACCGGTCCGGTCATCGCCACCGGCTACTATTATGAACTGATGACAGAGAACGGGCAGTTCCTCCGTTTCGATGAGGCGGTGACCGCCAGTTATATCCCCGGCATGCCCGACACGGTAAAGGGGCATTCGTCCATCCTGCATGCCCGCTCTGCAAAGGATGTGACCTCATTGCAGTTCATGCAGAAGACCAACGCCCGCAAGCAGAAGAAGGCCGACAGGCGTGGCAAGGAATATGAACCCATATTTGACAGCACACTGACCACTGACGGTTTCGGTGGGCCATCGGAGATATTGGGCAAGGACCCTGTGCGCGACCTGCCCGACTTCCTCGACACCACGCAGTTCAAGCATATCCGCTATACGGTAGAGGGTGTGGCCGTGCATGCGGGCAGGCAACTGCTCGTCATCGGGTTCGACCAGCGCAGAAAGATCGACCATGCCACAGCAAAGGGACGCATCTACATTGATGCAGACAGCTATGCCTTCGTGGCCTTCGAATATGAGGGCCGCATCGTGATCCCGCTGCTGCTGAGACCGGTGATCTCCATGGCGGCAGGGCTTTCGATCGGCAATCCTACCTTCCAGGTGCGGGTTCACTACCGCGAACACGAAGGGATCTGGCATGTGGGCAGCGCCCATCAGGACATCCGCCTGAAGATGAGCACCACGGCCCTGTTCCAGAAGAACGAGCATTGCGACCTCTTCATCGAGCAGGCTTTCGTAGTGAACGACCTGCAGGTGGACGGTGCCACGCCCATTGCCAAGGCAGAACGCTATGACAGCAACCGGCCCATGACCGCACAGGCCAGATCGAAGGATCCGAAATTCTGGGACACTTTCACGCCCATCCGCCCTAAAAAGCTCTCGACCTTCGGCAACTGACGGGCTGTGCGTTTTCTTTGCACGCTGATGTTCTTCTTGTTCGCCATCCGCTAATTCACCTGTCCCTCTATAATATGGTCAACTCCATTTTCAAACCTGGAATCTTTGAAGGAAAAGTAGCACTGGTAACGGGTGGAGGCACGGGCATAGGCCTGCGCACGGCCCGCGAACTGGGCCAACTGGGTGCCAAGGTGGTGATCGCCAGCCGCAAGATGGAGAAACTGACCAAGGGGCTCGAAGTGCTTCAGGCCGAAGGCAGCACCGCTATCGCCATCGCCTGCAACATCCGCGAAGAGGAGAGCATGAGGGCCTGTGTGGACATGGTGATGTCGCAGTTCGGCAGCATCGACCTGCTGGTGAACAACGGTGGCGGACAGTTCCCCTCGCCTGCCGAACTCATCAATCGCAAGGGTTTCAAGGCGGTGGTTGAGACCAACCTCGAAGGCACGTTCTTCCTCACACAGGAGGTTTTCAACCGCAGCATGAGGGAGCGGGGCGGCAGCATTGTCAACGTGCTGATGAACCACCGCAACGGATTTCCGATGATGGTGCACTCTGCGGCCGCACGTGCGGGCGTTGAGAACATGACGCTGACCCTGGCCACCGAATGGGGCCGCCACGGGGTGCGCATCAACAGCGTGATGCCGGGCATCATAGACAGCAGCGGACTTGCCAGCTACGCGCCCGAGTTTCAGGAATTCGTGCGCAGCTATGGCAAGAACAACCAGACCTTCAGGCTGGGCACCGAGGCCGAGGTTGCGGCCGCGCTGGTGTTCCTGCTCTCGCCTGCCGCCTCTTTCGTCACGGGAATCACCATGCGTGTTGACGGTGGGGAGGGCATCTACACCCCGCTCTATGTGCCGGTGCAGAACGATAGGAATCCGGGATTCAGGGATTAGGGGGGGCAGATAGGGTTCAGGGCTTTGTTCCGCCCTGGGTCTCCTGTTTCTTCTTCTGCTCCATGTATTCTTCGGCAGCTTTGCGCAACTGGTCTTCTGCCTGTCTCATTTTCTCGTTGCTCTTTTCTATATCCAACATCTGTCTGTTGAACTTCTCTGTCTCTGCTTGGAATACCGCAGCGGCAGAATCGAGCTGCGCCTGTGTCATTCCCGGACCTGATGATGTTGATATGATCCATGAATTGCTAATGCCAGTCATCATCCATATATCCACTCCGTCCTTTGTCATGGTCATCGAGGCCGCTCCTATCTCTTTG
>JAIPBJ010000079.1 GCA_021739625.1 Flavobacteriales bacterium
CGCATACAGGCCGAACGTGCCAGAGTTGGAGGCCCTCCTAAACCACAATCTGCGCGGAGTGCAACGGCTGGTGATGGTGGTGCCGGAGTACAACGGCAGCTTTCCCGGCATATTGAAGTATTTCATGGATGCCTGCGACCATGGCGAATGGGAGGGCAAGAAGGTGGCCCTGGTGGGAGTGGCCAGCGGACGTGGCGGCAACCTGCGCGGGGCAGACCACCTCACAGGCGTGCTGCACTATCTCGGCTCGGAGGTGCTTGGCAGAAAGGTCTATATTTCGCAGGTGGCCCAACAGCTGGGTGCCGATGGCCAATTGACCAACGAATTCACGGTCGGAGAGCTGAGGACACAGGCTCTGGCCCTTTTACACTTCTGAATGGAACTGCTGATGATGAACGACTGCGGAATCATGGCCTACTTCGGGGGTCTGTGGGTGCTGCATGCACTCATTTCCGCATTTCTCGCCATCCTGTTCCTACAGTCGGCCTTGGACAAGACCTTCCATTACCGTGGCAATCTCGACTGGCTGAAAGGTCATTTTGCGGCTTCACTCCTTGCCGGAACTGTGCCAATGCTCATGGCGGTGCTCACCTTCATGGAGATGCTGGCCGGCATGGTCTGCGCGGTCGGGGTGGTGGAGACCCTGCTGTACCGCACATTCTGCTTCAGCTTTGCAGGCACACTGCTCAGCGGCATCACGCTGCTGATGCTCTTCTTCGGTCAGCGCATTGCAAAGGACTATGCCGGGGCCGCAGCACTGGTCCCCTACTTCATCCTTGTGGTGATCCAGTTGATTTTTCTCGTCTGACTTCAGCCCATCGCCTCCACGCCCCTGCCCTGCATCGCCCTGCTGAGCACGCCCTCCTTGAGGGCATAAGTGGACAGCACCACTTCGCTGAGTGCGCACGCCCGCAGCACCCATTGCACCATATGGGAGGCGAGGTGGATGGTGTCCACACGCATTTCGACAAGGCCCGGCACAAGTCTGCGTTCGTCAAAGCCCATGGCGAGGAGCCGGGTGTTCATTGCGGCCAGTTCCAAAAGGTCGAAGTGCTCGGTGAGCACCTCGTTGGAAAGCCGGGAAATGCCGTGCGATGCCCAGATCATCTCAATGAAACTGTCGAAGCTGCCCGATGAACCGACCATGGTGGTCACTCCATGCTCAGCGCACTGCTGCACCATCTCGCCCAGTTCATCGCCCAGCAGACGGTCGAAAACGGCAAGGTCGGTGGCGGTGATGGGGTCTGAAGGTTTCAGCATCTGCCGCACGCGCGAGATGCCCAGTTGGTAGCTCTTCTGCCAGAACACCTCTGTGGCGTTGGCAATGATGAACTCGGTGCTGCCCCCACCGATGTCGATGATGAGAACGGGCCTTTCGGTCAATGGAACGGCCAATCGTACACCTTCTACAATGAGCCTCGCCTCCTCATCGCCACTGATGATGCTGATGCGGAGACCGATGTTCCGGTCCGCCCACTGCACCAGCTCGCCCGCATTCACGGCATCGCGCATGGCCGAAGTGCCGAAGGCCAGCACCTGCGTGCAACCCAGACGCTGCGCCTCGGCCATGTAAACGGTGAGCGCATCCTTGGCGCGCTGCATCGGCCGTTGGCGGATGATGCCATCGGTCAGCGCATCCTCGCCCAGTTTCACCGCCTGTTTGGTGGCATGGACCACAGAAAAGGTCCGTGAATCGGCATCCACATCTGCGATCAGCAGATTGAAGGTGTTGGTGCCGAGGTCGATGATGGCTGTTCGCAAGACCACTTTTCGTTAACTGGCCCGGATGGCCTCTACCGGACTGAGACGCGAGGCCATATAGGCCGGAACGATACCTGCCACCAGACCGATGACCACCGAGATAGTGATGCCCTTGACCATGTTGGCCGCAGTGAGATAGAGCTGCACATCGAACACCTCTGAGGCCATCACCGTGAGCAGCCACACGACAGTGAGTCCCGCTATGCCGCCCATCAGACTGAGAAACACTGCCTCGGTGAGGAACTCCAACAGAATGAACCAGTTCTTGGCCCCCAGCGATTTCTCGATGCCGATGAGGTGCGTGCGCTCCTTGACCGACACGAACATGATGTTGGCAATGCCAAAGCCGCCCACAAGGATGGAGAATCCACCGATGATACTACCTGTCACATTGAGCATCACGAACAGGCTGTCGAGCGATTTGGAGAGGATGCTCACCTCGTTGAGCGCGAAGTTGTCCTCGGCCAAGGGCTGCAACCTCCGAAGGCTGCGCATGATGCCCCGCAGCTCGTCCATGAGCTGCTCGGTGCCCACGCCCGGCCGTCCGCGCACCATGATCATAGGCCCTGAATTGCTGCCGTTGAGATTGATGACCTGCTTGGCAAAGTTGACAGGCAGCAGCAATTGGTTGTCCACACTGTTGCCGAAGATGCTCTCGCCCTCCACATCGAACACCCCGATCACGTCCAACTTGCGGCCATAGGCCTTCACTGTGCCGCCCACTGGGTTCTCCTTGCCGAAAAGTCCCTGCGCCACGGCCATGCCCAAGATGCAGACATTCTTGCCTGAATTGGACTCCAACAGGGTGAAATAGCGTCCCGCTGCGATGTTGAACGACTTGATGCGGTCATAGTCGTGGGTCACCGCTACCACGCTCACATTCTCCACGGTGTTGGACCCGCGCTCGACCGTCCTGCTGCCCGACACTTGGAACACCACTGCTTCGGCCGTCAGGCTCCTGTGCTGGATCTCGCGGAACTCGTGGAGCGAGGGATGAGGCCGTTGCCAGTATTTCCACCAAGCATAGTCGGTGCCGGTGGCCCAAGGCCATTTCTGCACATAGACGGTGTTGTCGCCCAACGACTGCACATTGTCGCGGATGTTGCGCTCCATTGAATCGACAATGGTGAACACCGAGATGATGGCCAGAATGCCGATGGTGATGCCCAACAGCGAAAGAATGGTGCGCAGCTTGTTCACCACCAATGCATTCCACGCCATGCGGATGCTCTCATTCAGCAGCTTGAGATAAATGGTCATGGGGGTGTTAAGAACACGTTGGAAATGCGCCTTCCGGAGCGGGCCAAAGGTAGGTGCGGGGATGTGAAAGCGTTACTTTTGCACGGCTTGCGAAAAGCACTGCCATCCACTGGATTTTCTCGGATAAACGTGATTCGGAAGCACTACTTCCCTGAACTGCCCATTTCATTCAACCCAAAGTAAAAATGTCTGACAAGATCGCACTGAAGAATGCCCTCATCTCCGTCTATCACAAGGAAGGACTGGAACCCATAGTGCGGCAACTCGTACGGCACGGAGTGAACATCTATTCCACCGGAGGCACACAGACCTATCTGGAGGAACTGGGAGCGACCGTGCTGCGCGTAGAAGACCTCACGGGCTATCCCAGCATTCTGGGGGGACGTGTGAAGACCCTTCACCCCAAGGTGTTCGGTGGCATACTGGGACGCAGGGAACTGGCTGACGACCTTCTGCAATTGGACGAGTACGAGATACCGCAGCTCGACCTTGTGATCGTGGACCTCTATCCTTTTGAAGACACAGTGGCCTCGGGCGCAGCAGAGGAGGACATCATTGAGAAGATCGACATTGGAGGCATATCGCTCATCCGCGCTGCGGCCAAGAATTTCAAGGACGTGGTCATCATCCCGTCCAAAGACCAGTATACAGCCCTTGGCGGAATTCTTGAGCATGGCGCAGAGACGACCTTGGCACAGCGCAAAGCCTTCGCCACAGCGGCATTTGCAGTATCATCGCATTACGACACGGCCATTCACGGCCATTTCAGCGGAGGCAGTTTCGCCCACCGCGAGGTCGGCACAAAAGTGCTTCGCTATGGCGAGAATCCGCACCAGCAAGGATGGTTCCATGGCGATATGGAAGCGCTGTTCGATCAGGTGCATGGCAAGGAACTGAGCTACAACAACCTGCTGGACATTGATGCGGCCGTTAACCTTATTGCAGATTTCACAGAGCCGACCTTCGCCATCCTCAAGCACAACAATGCCTGTGGGCTCGCGAGCCGCGCCACGCTTGCCGAGGCATATGGCGCAGCATTGGCAGGCGACCCTGTGTCAGCTTTCGGAGGTGTGCTCATTGCCAACCGCGAGGTGGACGCTGCCACGGCCACGGCCATGCACGACCTGTTCTTTGAGGTCATCATCGCCCCATCGTATTCAAATGATGCGTTGGAGATTCTCAAGCAGAAAAAGAACCGCGTAATACTCATTCAGAAGCCTTGCGCGTTCCCCGACCGTCAGTTCCGCACGCTGCTCAACGGGGTGCTGGAACAGGACCGTGACCTCAGCACGCAGTCTGCTTCCGATATGCGCCCCGTGACCACCGAGGTGCCCACCCAACGCGAATTGGCCGACCTCGTCTTCGCCAACAAGCTGGTGAAGCACACCAAGAGCAATACCATCGTGCTGGCAAAGGACGGCCAACTGCTGGCAAGCGGCTGCGGAATGACCTCAAGGGTCGATGCGCTGCGGTTCGCCCTCACCAAGGCCAAGAGCTTCGGCTTCGACCTCAACGGGGCGGTGATGGCATCGGACGCGTTCTTCCCCTTCCCCGACTGTGTGGAGATTGCAGGCAACGAAGGCATCTGCGCAGTGGTGCAGCCGGGCGGATCCATCAAGGACAAGGACTCCATCGACTATTGCAATGCACATGGCATCGCGATGGTGATGACCGGGGTGAGGCATTTCAAACATTGACCATTAGCGGATCGGCCGATCTGCCGATCATCAAATCAGCCCATCATCTAATTTACTGATCGTTTCACAGCTACCTTCGCCCCATGGGTCTCTTCAACTTCTTCCGTCAGGACATCGCCATTGACCTTGGCACGGCCAACACGCTCATCATCTTCAACGACAAGATCGTGGTCGATGAGCCGAGCATCGTGGCCAAGGACATCAAGACCGGTAAAATCGTGGCCATCGGTAAGAAGGCCCAGCAGATGCACGGAAAAACGCACAAGAACATCGAGACCATCCGCCCACTGAAGGATGGTGTGATCGCGGATTTCGAGGCTGCCGAGCAGATGATCAAGGGTATGATCAAGATGATCAACCCTGGAAAAAGACATTTCTTCCCACCTCACATCCGAATGGTCATCTGCATACCATCGGGCATCACCGAGGTGGAGAAGCGTGCAGTGCGAGATTCTGCCGAACATGCCGGTGCGCGCGAACCCTACCTCATTCAGGAACCCATGGCCGCTGCCATCGGTATAGGGATCGATGTGGAAGAGCCGATGGGCAACATGATCATCGACATAGGAGGTGGCACCAGCGAGATCGCTGTGATCGCACTCGGTGGCATCGTCTGCGACCGGAGCATCCGCACAGCAGGGGACGATTTCACTGCTGACATCGAGGACTACATGCGCAGGCAGCACAACATCCTTGTGGGCGAACGCACCGCAGAGCGTATCAAGATCGAAGTGGGCGCAGCCATCACCGACCTCGACAATCCACCGCCCGACCTTGCAGTGCATGGCCGCGACCTGATGACCGGCATTCCGAAGGAGATCACCGTCTCTTATCAGGAAGTGGCCCACGCGCTCGACAAGTCCATCACCAAGATTGAGACGGCCATCCTCAACGCCTTGGAAATGACCCCGCCCGAGCTTTCGGCCGACATCTACCGCACCGGTCTCTACCTTGCCGGTGGAGGTTCCATGCTGCGCGGTCTGGACAAGCGCATCAGCCTCAAGACCAAATTGCCCGTTCACATTGCCGAAGACCCGCTCCGTGCGGTGGCGCGTGGCACAGGCATCGCCCTCAAGAATGTGGACAGGTATCCGTTCCTGATGAAGTAGTGCCGCGCTGAATCGCGGCTCTTGCGCTACTCTTGCGCAATTTTGCACTCCATCCCGCTCTCATTCCATGTCATCACCTACGCCCATACCTGCCCCACGGGCCGAATTCGTCATCAGCAGCCCCACGGTGCAAGGCTGCCCACGGGCCGACAGGCCGGAGTATGCCTTCATTGGCCGCAGCAATGTGGGCAAGTCATCGCTCATCAACATGCTGATGCAGCGCAAGGACCTTGCGAAGACCAGCGCCACACCAGGCAAGACCCAGCTCATCAACCATTTTCTGGTGGACAGCACGTGGTTTCTCGTGGATCTTCCCGGCTACGGATTCGCCAAGGTGCCCAAGCCCATGCGCGACAAGATTGAGAAGATGATCGCTGACTACATCCTACAGCGCACCAACCTTATCAATGTGTTCGTGCTCATAGATGCAAGGCACAGTCCGCAGACCATCGATCTGGAATTCATGGACTGGCTGGGCATGTCGGGCATCCCGTTCTCGATGGTCTTCACCAAAATGGACAAGCTCAAGGCAATGGACCGCAACGCCAACATCCGTGCATACAATGAGAAGATGCTGGAGACATGGTCTGAGCTGCCAGTGCAGTTCCTCACTTCGGCCGAGTCGGCACAGGGCCGTGAAGAGATTCTGAGCTACATCCGCAAGCTCAATGCCGACATGAAAGGCAAGATCGGCAGGTAGTCTGTCGGAAATAGACCTACACTCTCAATTCGCCATAAAAAAAGCGGACACCCTTTTGGGGCGTCCGCTTATGGGCAACTACTCGGGGGTATCTTAACGGATGAGCTGTATCCAACCAGTTTCGCGGAAATTGAAGTTCGACAGCTCGTTATCAATGACATTGCCGCTGTTCATCTCCGCTTTGGTAATGGTGAAATAGTAAGTTCCGGCAGGGGCGTTCACACCTGAACGGGTGGTGCCGTCCCAAGAGATCTCAGGAGCCACAGTCTCGAAGACGATATTGCCCCACCTGTTGTAAATAAGGATGTTGAACGGGCCCACATCGCTGGTGCGGACATCGAACAGATCATTGAACCCGTCACCGTTGGGCGTGAACACGTTAGGTACGATGATGCCTTCAACAACAGAAAGAGATTGGATCAAGGTGTCCTTGCAACCAAGGTCTGTGGTGGTGATGAGTGTCACATCATAATCACCCACTGCACCGTATGTGTGGAAAGGATTGGACTGGCTGGAAGTGTTGCCGTCACCGAAATCCCACTCCCATTGATCGGTCAACTGACTGCTGTCGGCCATTTCAATGATGTCATTGATGAAGATGCCTCCACCGTTGGGGGTGAGGGTCGGATCGGGAGTGATGGTGAAAATCGCTGTGGGCAGCGGGAAGATATTCACATCATAAAGCGTAGGATGCCCTTCGCAACCACCGTTGATTGTATTGGGCACAGTTTCGGTCACCTGAAGTATTCCTTGACCTACATCGTTCCACTCAACGGTCACAGAATACTGATCCTGAGCAATGATGTTGCCTGCCTCAGGCGGCACAATGGCAAATGCATAGTCGGAACCGTTGCCAGGCACAGTGTAGGTCTCGGCCACGCGGGCACAGAGTGCTGTGTCACCTTCAACCGAAGGGAAATTGGGATAGGTGAATGCAAGCGCATAGTTGTTGTCGAAATCACCGCTACCGCTCAGGAAACCGTTCCAGGCAGGACGTTGAACCTGCTGATAAGGGCCGAAGGTGGCATCCACGCTGTTCAGCAGATTCTCCCACTGGGATGATACGGGATTCCATTTGGCGATGGCGTTGGCATCGAAGTCAGTTCCTGGGAAAAGTGTATAGGCGATGCCCACACCGGCTGTGGCATTGGCGCCACCCTCCTGATGAATGCGGTGATACCATTTGGGATTCACATAGCAGATGGTGGTATCCTTCTGCTCCAATGGCAGTCCGAACGGAGCCGGATTCACATTGGCGAAACGCACATGATACATGTCGTCAGCGGTGCTCACGGGAGTCAGCACCACTGGGCGATAACGGATCTCTGATGTTCCGGGATCGGCAATGTAGCTTGAGCCAACGGGGAAAAGATAGTCCTGTGCCTGATTGGTGGCGCGCGCCAGCGTGCCCTCACCAAGACTGCTGACGAAACCGCAAAGCACACATGGGTTGTATCGGGTGATGGCCGCAGTGCTCGGATTGAGCACCCACATCGTGTTGTAGTCTGTGGCAAGTTCGCCCCTGTTCAACTCCAAACGACCACTGGTCGAAATCTCAGCGTCAATGTTGTGCATCACGCGCAGCACATCAAAGTCGAGTGTCAGACGGTTGAACTGCGTCACTGAAGTGCCGGTGATGGTGTCGTTCTCCATGAACTTCACCTGCCCGCTACCTGCGAAGAATTGCCCATTGTTCTCCCATTTTCCATACACTTCAAAGAGGCCGTCATTTCCAGAGAGCAACAGAGGGGCAGTATTGTCTCCACCGCTCTGAGAGTTGTTGATGAAATCGCCCTTGATAATGAACTTGCCTTTGTTGATCAGGATGCTGTCCTGATTGACAACATGGCCATCCACCCACACAATGGCAGAGTCCGTTGGACCTCCATTGATGAAGAACATGGCTCCTTTATTATAGATCAGAGTGTTGCTCTGGGCACTCGCACCGATCGCTGCAGAGACCAGAATTGCAGTACCGAGGGCTGATGATTTCAAGAATGTAGAAAGGCTCATTTGACGTTGGTCAGTTTGAGAATGGGGTCGAATCAAAGAACTGACAAATATAGAGTTGTCATCCAAATAGAGACAACCGGTCGCAAATTTCATTGAACAGCCCGTATATGGGTTTCCATGTCAGTGTTCTGCGAACATTTTCTCGCGGAAGTGCTTGGCGAAATCGCGCATATCATCGGCCATTGCATCTTCGTTGGTGGCGCGCTGCAACGAGTCTGCCATGCTAACAAGGGTCTGATGGAAAAAGCGTTTCATCTCGTCCACCTTCATCTCTTTGGTCCACAGATCGATGCGCAAAGTCTCTTCACTTGCAGTGTCGAACACCGAAAGCATGATGGCCTTGGTGTCGGTCCTGCCGTCCATGCCAGCATCTTCGGCATGCCACTCTATTTTCTCTGGCACGTGATTCTCATCAAGTGAAACAGCAATGGTGATGTTTGAGGTGTGGGGCATTCTTTTGAAGATGAAGGTTGAAATCTGAAAAATTGAAAAGTAGCTGTTACTGTGTGCAAGAACGACCTGAACGGTGTTACAGTGGATGACAGGTCTGCTGAAAAACTCATTTACTGAAACCCTGACCGCCTACTTCTCCGGCTTGTATCTGCTGCGCGAAAGTAAGAGCTGTGAATCGGTCATGGCCATCAGTTCCTGCAATGGCGTGTCGGGGTTCTCCTGCATATATCTCCGAACGATGGCCCAGCCCACCCAATGCCCCAGTCTACCGGGCGATTGCTTTGGAATGCCAGCGATGAATGGGGCCTGATTCACCCATTTGTTGATGAGCATGCGGTCGGTCGTATAAAGCATGTCCTGTTCGACAAGGTGACTCCAGATGGCGAGTTCACTCTCGCGGCACCATTTCATCTCCTCCACCGTGTAGCCGATCTTGGCCGAATCGGGAATGCCCGGGAGCAGTGCATCAAGCGCATAGAGGATCTTTCCATGCAAGATCATGTGATCGAGCAGCGTGCTCTGTGGAGCGGTCTCCTCATACATGCTCTGCAACCAGCCTTTTATGGCCTGCGGCACAAGCTGATCGCGTTTCATATTGCGAAAAATATGCTGTGGTAGTCCGACCATCGGGTAGGCCGGATAATCGGCACCCAGAAACATATCGACCCCGATGGCCAAGGTGGTCTGCGTTGCCACGATGGCATAGTTCAGCCCAGAAATGTTCAGCACCACTTCTGGCACCGTGCTGTCGGGAAAATGATGGTGGAAATAGCTGAACGCGAGATTCAGTTCGCCATGGAGATCAGCGACATCGGCATAATCCTTTCTGCTGTCGTCATAGAGCGACCTCATGCTGGCATCGGTGATGAACTGCGAGAGGCTGTGGGCAAAAGCAGGATCGTTCACCTGCCCAATGCGCAGGACTCCGGCCGTATAATCATCAAAGAAATCTCCATAGCGCGCCTCAAGCCGAGGGATCGCATCCTCCATCTCGTTTGGTTTCAAATTGAAGCAATCCTCGTCCAAACGCTTCAACTCCACTTGTACCGCAGAGCCGGTGAGGTCGATAAGATGAGGGTTTTCCTTACAGCCAACGAAAATGACGGTCAGGATGGCCACTGGCCACCACTGACGTCCAACGAGTTTCCAACTTCTATTACCCATGGCAAAATGCTTCGGGCCGATAACGGCTATTTTTGTCCGCGAAACCAATGACTCCGAATCGGTCGGCCAAATTAGACAACCTGCATCCGATCCACATTGCCATATTGGCAATGTGTTCACCACTGCAATCATTTCTGATATGAAAAAATTATCCATCATCGCCATCATGTTTCTCGTCTCAGGAAGCATCCTTGCACAGGACGCGGCTGTTGGCCCCAAACAGCGCAGAAAGTTCCGCATGGGCCTGAACGTTGCTCCAGCGGTGGACTTCTTCACCACGAGTACTGATGGAATCGGGGGCGATGCAGTGCGGTTCAAGTTCGGTGCCGGAGTGATGGCCGAATATGCCATCACCAACAACTACGCGTTCACTTTCGGACTGGAATGGAAAGGTGCCGGTGCCGCGCTTGCGTACGAGAACGCCTATTACGAATCGCAGCAACAGAGCACTAAAGGGGAGACCTTCAGATTGATGTCGCGCAACTATCGCAATGATTACATCAACATTCCCATCACCATGAAGCTGATGACCAACGAGATCGGTTATTTCACCTACTTCGCTCAGGTGGGTGCCGACCTTTCGGTGCTGGTGTCTTCCAAGGCCAAGGACACTGGGGCATTCCTCGACACCTTGGGGGCCATTGACCCGAATTCAGTGGAGATAGACTACCATGACGTGTACTCACAGACCAGCTTCGCCAATGTGAGGCTGCGCGTGGGTGCGGGTGCCGAATGGAATTTCTCCGGAAATACTTCGCTCGTGTTCAGCGTCACCTACCATCATGGATTTATTGATGTGCTGCGTGATGCAGACAATGAAGATGTTGCAGATAGTGAGGGCATATTCTACTCGGAGACTTCTAATGGAGCAATTGATCCGGCCGTTTCTCGGACTCCTTTTGCCATGAGTGCCAATCTGCACTATGTGGCCCTGAACATCGGTATCCTTTTCTGAGTAGGCCACACCAAAGCATCTCAAGATGAAACTGAAAATACTCGTCAGGACTACGGTGATTTTTGCAGTTGTAGCTCTCCCCTTTTCATCAAAGGCCCAAACAATCGACCTGAATGATGGCCGTTATCAGGGAAATACCACTTGCACCTGTTGCGGCAAGTATGCTAATCAACCCGGACGAATCTATACCATTGCCGTGCAGAACAAGACAGCGAATCAAGTGTCGTTCGTCAATATGTGTTTTCAGAACAGAGAAATCAACGGACTGATGTCGAACGGTGTAATCGTGATTGATGAACGGGACAAGAAGACCGAGGAAATGCGTTTTTGGGGTAAGGTTGAATTAGTCTCCAACACTGAGTTCAAACTGGATGTTCAATGGTCAGATCCCTCTCACCCTGACCCAAACAGAGTTCTGAATCATTGCATCGGCTCTTGCAAGAAAGTCTAATGAGCATTTGCCTTCAGATTGCCTCCGAGCAATTTTGGAATGACATCAACGAGTATTGCAGACACTGTGGACTTTCAGGAGGAGTTTACCTGATTCAATCGCTCCGCAAGGGAAGTCCCGTTCCAATTTCAAGACTTTTAGGAATTGATGAGCAAGGAGTGTTGTACATCGGAAAGGCAGACTCTTTTCTTGACAGAGTTATCAGCCTGAAGAAATCAACATCCAACTATTACCGAGGCACGGGGCATGAGTTTGGATGTCGCTATAAGGAGAATCCGAGGATACTTGAGCAATTTCCATTCGAGTCACTTTTCGCAGTCATTGAGCCTTCTAATGACCCAAAAGGATTCGAGCGATTAAGACTCACAGCCTACATAGCTGCATTTGGCGAATTACCTCCGCTGAATAGGCATCGGTGAACGGCATGGTGGTAAGTGTAATTCCTCCGAAGATGATTCAATCCCTAAGCATCCGCCTCTGCCAGCTCGATTACCACATCGGGAATTTTGCAGAGAACACGCGGAAGATCATCGCGGAGTTGAACACCGCGAAACTGGCGGGCGACCGTTTGGTCGTATTCCCCGAACTGGCCGTGTGCGGTTATCCGCCCCGCGATTTTCTTGAATTCACCGATTTCATAGTGCAATGCGAGGATGGCATCAGCGAGATCGCCAGACACTGCATTGGCATCACGGCCATTGTTGGCGCACCTGTCCGCAATTTGAATGCAAGCGGAAAAAGGTTGCACAACGCTGCCTTAGTGCTCGCCAATGGCGCGGTGAAACAGGTGGTGCGAAAAACCCTGCTGCCCACCTACGATGTCTTTGACGAGTACCGCTACTTCGAACCGAACACCGAATTTGATATTGTGGAAGTGGACGGCATTCGCATCGCCCTTACCATCTGCGAAGACCTTTGGAACATAGAGGACCCGCTCTACACCATCAGCCCGATGGACGGGCTGATGAAACAGAGGCCCGACCTCATGGTCAACATCGCGGCATCTCCATTCGACCATGCCCACCGAGAGGACCGGATTCGCGTGCTGTCTGCCAATTGCATCAAGTATGGCCTGCCATTGCTCTATTGCAATCATGTGGGCGCACAGACAGAACTCATTTTCGATGGAGGATCGATGGCCCTCGCTTCCGATGGCAGCATCATCTCCGAACTCAATTATTTTGAGGAGGACTCGGCCCGTTTCACTGTGAAGGTGGATGAAAATCGCAAATCGTTAATCGTTAATCGTTCTTCGCCAATCCTCCTGTCCCTCGACTCCGCTCGGGATGACAGGTCTCTGCCCTCGTCCCGCGCCCCTCGCCCCTCGTCCCTTTCCAAAACAGAGCGCATCCACTCTGCCCTTGTCCTCGGAATCAGCGACTACTTCAGAAAACTGGGGTTCACCGATGCGGTGCTGGGGCTTTCGGGCGGCATCGACTCGGCCGTGGTGCTTTGTCTCGCAGCCGAGGCATTGGGGTCGGAACATGTGAGGACGCTGCTCATGCCATCGCCCCATTCATCGCAACATTCGGTGGACGATGCTGTGCAGCTCTCCAAGAACCTCGGAACGAAGTATGACATCCTGCCGATTGCAGAAGCGTATGAGCGTTTCCGCACCGACCTGACACCCGTTTTCGGGGAGCCGCCCAACGGCCTCGCGGATGAGAACCTGCAGGCCCGCATCCGTGGACTGCTGCTGATGGGCGTGAGCAACCGCTTTGGCAACATAGTGCTCAACACATCCAACAAGAGTGAGGCCGCGGTGGGCTACGGCACCATTTATGGCGATATGAACGGTGGGCTGTCCGTGATCGGTGACCTATATAAAATGGAGGTCTATGAGTTGGCCCAACACATCAACCGTAATGGGGAGGTGATTCCTCGCAACATCATCACCAAACCGCCAAGCGCAGAGCTTCGGCCAGACCAGAAAGACAGTGACAGCCTGCCTGATTATGCCATCCTCGACAAGATCCTATTCCTTTATATAGAGGAAAGAAAAGGCCCGAAGGAAATCATCGCCTTGGGGCATGATGAGGAGCTCGTGAAGCGGATCCTGCGGCTGGTGAACATCAACGAGTACAAGCGCTACCAGACTCCGCCCACGTTGCGCGTGAGTCGAAAGGCATTTGGGATGGGAAGACGGATGCCGATTGTGGGGAGGTACTTGGTGTGAGGAAAAAGGAAAGCCCCTGAACGTCCTGCGTCCGAGGGCTTTTGCTAACCCTCAGAGGTTTTAAATCAGAATCCCACAAGTTCCTCTGCCTGTCCTTTCCTACCCTCTAATCTTGCGGGCGTTCCTCCCAATGAAGGAAAGTATAGAAACTCTGTTGAGAGAAAAAGAAGAAAATCCACATTTCTAATGAAGACACCATTTATATATAAATCAGTGGTTCTTTCTCGTCCACAAATAAGGGTGCAGACTCTGGCATCCTGATTTGCTGATTTAGGCTTGACAAGTGGTCTTACAATTGGAACGTCTTGCCTCACAGGCATCAACTCCATTGTTTGCTTGGATGCCTCAACGGTTTCGTTACCACTGACCGTCTGCGCTTTCAGGAAGTATGGGAAAGCACTTATCAGCACCGTGAGACCGATTGAAAGACCGATGACCTGCCCACCTACAGAACAGTAACGGGCTGTACCGTCTCCTTTCCCATTTCCTTTCAACGAAATTCCAACCTGCTTTTCCATGTCCTTTTGGTCTATGCATCACCAAAGGTGGGCATTTTCTCTTTACCTCGCCCACTTTAAAATGAGACGCAAGGCATTAGGAATGGGGTGCAGAACACCGATTGTCGGGAAGTATCTCTGCTGAATCCCGGCACAAAAAAGACCCCGAACGGATTGCTCTGTTCGGGGTCTTCTGTTGGATGGGCACACTTACTTCTTCTCGATCGGTTCTTGCAGTTTCCTCTGCTCGACCTTGTGTTCGCGCTTGTGTTTCACATGTTCCTTCATTTTGGCACGCAACACCTCTTGTTGCGCAGGGGTGAGTATGGACATGGCTTTGAGTTCACCCGCTGTTCGGGTCTTCTCCATTTCTGCACGAAGCCCGTTGATCCTGTCTATCAGCCCGTTGATCTCACCCAGATTCGGATTTTCAGAACCCTTCAGCGCACGCAATTTCTCTCGCATGGCCTTCATGTCCTCGTGACGCGGCTTATTGGCCTTCTTCACCTCTTGAAATATCCCCTTCAACTGGGTCAGTTGTGCTTCGGAAATGCCGGGAAGGTCGAGAAAACGCCTGCCCTCGCGTTCTGCATCTTGTTCCTGACCTTGACTTTCCGCCTTCTGCGACTGCCGATCCTGCGCCAAAGCCGGAAATGCGATCAATACAGATAATCCGAGTATTCCAATGTGCTTTTTCATGGTGGTTTGTTTTGGGTGAATGATGCGACCGAGGCAAGAACCAAGCCAAGAACGTAAAATTGGGACGATCATTTCATGTCCGAGTTTGACCGGCCAATGAATTAACAACCGGATGTGGGAACAAGCCTTGATGACCGACAATTGCGACCTGCCTCACGGATACCTTTGAAGGATACAATCCACGCCATGAAATCGTATCCCGTACTGCTGCCTTTGAGTATATTGTTCATTTTCACCTCCTGTGTTTCGGAGCGGAAGTTTCAGGACGAAGTGTCGAAACTCAATTCCTGCGCTGAAGAACGGGCCAAGCTGAGGCCTGAGAACATCAACCTTACGGCCAGCAATGCCGACCTTCAGACCGAAATGGATGAAATGCGGAAGCGGAATACCATCCTGACCAACGACACGGCCCAGATAGGCACATCGCACCGAAGACTGGTCAAGAACTATGACAAGCTCACGGAGACCTATGACAAGCTGTTGGAACAGACCGACAAACTGAAGGCCGGCAGTGTGGAGGATGCCAAACGACTTACGGCAGAACTCCAGACCGCCAGACGGGAACTGCAAGAAAAACAGGACGCGCTTCGCGAAGTGGAACTTGCCCTTGCCAGAAAAGAAGGCAACCTTGACAAGCTGGACAAGGACCTTCAGCAGATGAAGATTGAATTGGAGAAGACCCGTGTGGGTCTTTTGGAACGTGAACTCAGAGTGATGGAGCTGGAAGACCTCATCTCGGCCAAGGACAGTGCTGTGACGAGGCTTAAAAACCGCATAGCCAACGCACTTACAGGCTTTGTTGACCAAGGTCTTACTATCGAGCAGAGAGATGGGAAAGTATATGTTTCCATGGAAGACCGACTGTTGTTCGCCTCAGGCAGTTGGACAGTGGACACCAAAGGCCGTGACGCACTGAAGAGTCTTGCCAAGGTGTTGGAAGATCAGCCCGACCTCAACATCCTCATCGAAGGTCACACCGACAATGTTCCGTACAAAGGCAGCGCACAGGTGAAGGACAATTGGGACCTCTCGGTGATGCGCGCCACATCCATAGTGAAGATCCTTACGAGCGAGTCGAAGCTCGACCCCAAGCAGCTGACTGCGGCCGGGCGTAGCGAATACGTGGCTTTGGAAGCAGGCGATTCTGCCGAAGCACGGAAGAAGAACCGCAGAACAGACATTATCATCGCTCCGAAACTGGATGAGCTGTTCAAGCTGCTGGAAAAACAATAATATGACCGCAGGGAGCAGTGCTCAGACCCCAATGACAGCTACTAACAGGAGAATGCTGAAAGAACCATTGGAACCCATCGGCAATACCTCGTTCGAACGATAACTTCGCTACTCTCTTTAAGACAACTGCACCGGTCTCCACAGCATGAAGAACATCCTCCTGTTCATTGTCAGGAACCACGTGTTCTTCC
>JAIPBJ010000080.1 GCA_021739625.1 Flavobacteriales bacterium
AAGATCTCTACAGGAGCATGGCTCACGGCCTGCTTAGACGCGATTGCTGCTCCCACCCCGCCTGTCCCAGTCAACTTGTGTCAACGGATTTATGAGTAGAAGGGCCAAACATACGAGACGCGATGAATCGCGTCTGTACAGATCACAGGTATTCGGCCCGCAGCACCTTCAGGTCTGCATCCAGTTCATAGAGCTTGGGTTCTCCGGTAGGGACCTCGGTCTTCAAGATCTCATCGGGAGTCAGTTTCTCCAAGAACATGATCAAGGCCCTGAGGCTGTTGCCGTGTGCCGCGATGATGATGTCCTTGCCGGCCTTCAGCTCGGGCACGATCACCTTCTCGAAATAGGGCAGCACGCGGGCGGCCGTGTCCTTGAGGCTCTCGCCACCGGGAGGGGGCACATCGAAGCTTCTGCGCCAGATGTGTACCTGCGCGTCTCCGAACTGGGCGCGCATCTCGTCCTTGTTCATGCCCTGTAGGTCGCCATACATGCGCTCGTTCAGGGCCTGGTCCTTCACCACGGGCAGGTCGGTCTGACCAGTCACCTCCAGTATGTTGACCAACGTGTTCTGCGCCCGCTTGAGGGCCGAGGTGTATCCCTTGTCGAAGCGATAGCCCTTGAGCTTCTCGCCTGCCTTGCGGGCCTCTTCTATGCCTTTGGGGGCAAGTTCAACATCTACCCAGCCTGTGAAGCGGTTCTGGGCGTTCCATTCCGACTGTCCGTGACGGACGATGACGAGCTTTGACATTTTTCTTATTGATTATTGTGTACTGATTATTGAGACCGCTGTGGAAGCTTTCACCTCGTCCGGGCACCATTTTCCAAATCCGAATTTCCATTTTCCGCTTGAGATGCAATGCGCTTGAGATGCCCTTTGATGGAGCGTTTGCGGTGCTCGTTGAGGTTGTCGATGAAGAGTCTTCCGTCCAACAGTTCGATGGCGTGCAGCACCCAACGGGCAGCTGCATCGGTGAAGGTCGCCTCCTTTTCGGTGAAGTGCTCATCAGCAAACTTGACGGTCACCGCGCTGTGGCGTTCCACACTGCCCTGATAGTCGGGGATGGAAGGGTCGCTCTCGATGCCCGCAACGAGGGGGTTTGTAAGGGTGAGGATCTCGGGGTTGACAATGATGAGGGCCACTTGCGCTGCACCGATGGCATTCCTGTCATAGCGTGTATCAAGGGCGATGACCCGCACATTGACCCCCACATGTTTGGCCGCCACGCATGGCTGGCGCAGCTGCTGCTGTGCCGCACGCATAAGCTCCAGCAGGTCGCTCAGCGGCACATTGCGCCCCACGGCCTGCGACACTTCTCCCATGATGGGATCACCATAAAGTCTGACTACCGGTCTGATGATGGGCTGGTTTGATGATTTGCTGATGGGCTGATTCGCTGATCTGCTAATCAATGGAGTAATTCTTCATGAAACGGTAGAGGAGCCTCACGCCCACGCCTGTTGCGCCTTTGAGGCGATAGTCGCTCTCGGTCTCCATCATGCTGGGGCCTGCGATGTCGAGGTGGATCCACGGATAGTCGGTGAAATAGTGCAGGAACGTGGCGGCAGTGATGTTGCCCCCTGCCGCCCCGCCCATGTTGCGGATGTCGGCCACATCGCTCTTGATGGCGTCATGGAACTCGCGCCACAGCGGGAACTCCATCATCCGCTCATACACCTCTTCACCGCTCTTCATCAGCAGCTCCTTCTGCGGGGCCTTGTCCGCACTCATGCCAATGCCGTGGTGGGCGGTGATGCGTGCCGCTGCGCCTGTGAGGGTGGCCAGGTCTATGACCAGTTCGGGCGCATACTGCTTGGCATAGTGGAGGGCATCGGCCAGCACGAGACGGCCTTCGGCATCGGTGTTCTGAACCTCAACGGTGGCCCCGCTCATCATCAGCAGCACATCATCGGCCACGGTGGCCTTGCCATCGATGCGGTTGTCGGTGGCAGGCACAAGGCCCACAACGTGCACCGGCAACCGGTTGGCGGCAACGGCACTGATGGCCCCGGCCACTGCGGCCGCGCCTGCCATGTCGCACTTCATGCCGCGCATGTTGCCGCCATGCTTGATGTCGTAGCCGCCCGTGTCGTAGGTCACGCCCTTGCCCACCAGCACGATGGGGCTGCTGTTGATGGCATTGTCGGGCCGATAGTCCATGACGATGAAGGCGGGTTCCTCCACGCTTCCCTTGTTCACGCCCAAGAGGCCGCCCATGCCCAGTTCGGCAATGCGCTTGCGGCCCATCACCTTCACTTCAAAGCGGTTCTGCGTGCCAAGGGCCATCACGCGCTTGCCCAGTTCGGTGGCGGTGAGGGTGGCAGGCGGCTCGTTCACGAGGTCGCGGGCGATGCAGGTGGCGGCCACCAAGTGGGTCACCTCCGCGAGGTCGTCCTGCGCAATGGAGGGGTCGCTCACCATCAGTTCTTTGAGGCTGTTGGGCTTGGCCTTGTCGCCTGTCCGGTAGGTAAGGAACTGATAGTTGGCCAGGGCCATGCCCTCGCACAGTTGCAGCACATAGTCCTTGTTCAGCACGCCCGTGTTGAGCAGCGTTGCGGCCGTGGCACCATCGGTGTTGAGCAGCTTGCACAGCTTGGCGCCCAAGGCCCGGTAGGCCTGATTGCGATAGGAGGTCTCCTCCTCCAACTTGGCCTTCACCACCACCGTGGTGCCGTTCTCGGAGGGAATGACATAGACCAGTTCGTCCTTGCCCACCTTCTCCTTCAATTTTGCCGCAAGCGCCTCGGGCAGGGCTATTCGGGCAATGTCGCCCTTGGTGGCGATGAGGTGGATGACCATGTCACCGGTCGCATCGGTGCTATGGAGCCGGAGGGGGGAATGCATCATGGGCTATCTTAGTTGGAAGTTTGGAGTTGGAAATTGATCGCAGGGCTCAGAATGGTATCCGGTCCGGACGGTTTTCTTTGGGTGCGCGAAATTAACGTCAAGTGCGATCTGAGGCCCTGATATGTGCCGACAAGCAGGGAAATCGCATCAGATTCAACATCCTTTACCGATAGGCAAGTGCTTTTTTTCACCAGAAGTATGCGGCCATCACTGTGGCACTTCAGTTTCAACGGATGATCAATGTTCAGTATCAGTAGGGTTTCTCTACTCCCGTAAGCTGAGCTGCACGGCCTGAAGCACATACAACGCCCGAACGGGCATGTTCACTAATCAAACGGAGGCCGTCACTATTCAAAAGGAAGTCGTCACTATTCAAACGGAGGCGCTCACTATTCAAACGGAGGCCGTCACTATTCAAAAGGAAGTCGTCACTATTCAAACGGAGGCGCTCACTATTCAAACGGAGGCGCTCACTACTCAAAAGGAAGCCGTCACTGATCAAAAGGAAGCGCTCACTACTCAAAAGGTGGTCGTCACTATTCAAAAGGACACGCTCGCACATCGAAAGAGGTTGCTCGCACATCGAAAGAGTCCGCTCAATAGACACTATCCCGCGAAGCGTGTAAACAGCCAATTCAGGGCTTGAGGCTGTTCTGCGGGACAATGATCTGCAGGTGCAGGGGGAAATGAAGACTCCCGACTTCACTGGAGTTCCTGAAAATCTGATGCGTAGGCACTGTCGCGGCCTGCATCCCGAGCAATGCTACTTCATTGCCGGTGCCATGTCTATGGCTATGACACACGACCGGTCGAAGGGCAGTCCGTTGTCGGTGTCGGGGTGCTGAATGGCGATGAAATAGGTGCTGCCGTCAGGGGTGAATACATTCCCCGTGGTCTCGCAGCCCCTTGGCCCGGCCATGAAACGCTTGAGGTCAGTCAGTTCTGGTCTTTCAATGGAGAGGTCGAGGAAATAGACCTCATTGTAAACCCTGCCATCGGGGCCGTTGCCCACCAGGCCTCCGTTGGTCTTCCATATCAGGTCCTCGCTGATCACCAGCCACTCTGTGCCTTTGATGTTGACCGTGGTGATCGCATCGGGATTGGCGAACACCTGTTGCGGATCGCCTCCTATGAGGCCGCCATAGAGGTGTTCGGATATGTTGTCGGTAGCGAGGTCGAGCATCAGAATGCGGCCAAATGGGTCGCTGTACATGTTGTGGTCCTTCCTCTTGTCCAAAAGATGCGCGGCCGGTCTGCCACCCAATGAGATGGGACGTGAGAGGTCGAAATCGTCATTGCCCGACTCGGCAATATAGAGCCGGTCGCCCACCAGCACCATCCACTCGTGGCGCACAAAAAGCGTTGCGCCTCTGCGCATGGCCACGTCCCTGGCGTTGACGAGCGAATCGATTTCCATGGGCAGCGGCAGCCAGGTGCCCGACAGCGCATCATCGCTCTGCGCATAAGCATAAAGCTGGCCCTTGGTGTAATCGTGCGCGCTATCGGCCACGAACTTGAACAGCACGGCCGGAGTGGCATCATCCGAGAGATAGACTGTGCGGCCGTCCTGCATGGCCACTGCGTCCTCGTGCATGAACCGCCCCATCTGCCACAGACGGTTCACCGCCCTGTGCGAAACGGGATCCACCTCCACCATCCATCCATAGTTCTGATAGCGCGGACGGCCGAAAATGTCCGTGGTGTCGTGCGCATTGTACTTCTGCATCAGATGTGCGTTGCTTGTGGGCTCGCACTCCTCGGCAGTGAGAATGGTTCCCTTGGGTGCCAATTTTCCCCCACAGTTGTTCAATGTCTGCCCAACGGCACCGAAGTCGATGGCCTTGCGCTGGCCTATCACCTGCCAGTCTCCGTCAGCTTTGCGGATCTCCATGATGGTGCCACCGCCACCATCGCCCAGCACGGTGCTCGTGTCCTTGGTCTCGTGGCCCACATAGAGCATTCCGTGGGTGCTGCTGCCTTCGATGGGAATGTAAATCACCAGATCGGCCATGCCCTTGGCCGCAGCCGTCCTTCCATCCAACGTAACGACCTCCTCACCCTCGCAGAACAGCGTCCGGTACGTGAATCCATCGGGGATGATCACGGTCCGGGTGCTGCAATCGGAGGCAATGGGAATGAACGGGCCGGTCTGCACAGTGCCGGTCTGCGTCCCCGAACCGCAGGAAGCGAACAGCAGGACAGCGAGCAATGGGGCGGGCCATGGGCCTTTCAACTGGATCTTACTCATAAGTGCAGGTCTTAAATTCGGTTCAAAGGAAAAGAAACCCGTGAAGGTCGAGGTTACCGCAATATGAATGATGGCCGGACTCACATCCCGGCCACCAGTTCCTTCATGATCACTGTCATTTTAGGCTCGGCCTTGGCGGCCACATCGATCACATCCTGATGTGTCACCTTCACAATGCGGCCCGGCACACCAAGGTCGGTGATGATGCTGATGGCGAAGCAGCGCATGCCAGCGTGGCGGCCCACGATGACCTCCGGAACCGTGCTCATGCCCACCGTGTCGCCCCCTATGACACGGATGTAGTTGTATTCGGCAGGTGTTTCAAGACACGGCCCCGAAAGCCCTGCATACACCCCTTCCTGCACACGGAAACCATGTCTTTGGGCGATGGATCTCGCTTTGGATATGAGCGCTTTGTCGTACACATCGCTCATGTCAGGGAAGCGCGGGCCCAACTCTGGATAGTTGGTACCGATGAGCGGGTTGGTGGGGAAAAGGTTGATGTGGTCGTTCAGGATCATCAGATCACCGATCTCATAGTTCGGATTCACACCACCGCTCGCATTGCTCACCACCAGGTCGTTGATGCCGAGGGCCTTCATCACACGGACGGGGAAGGTCACCTGTTTCATGTCATACCCCTCATAGTAATGGAATCGGCCCTGCATGGCCAGCACATCGCGGCCGCCCAGCTTGCCGAAGATGAGCCTGCCGCTGTGCCCCTCCACCGTGCTCACCGGAAAATGCGGAATCTCCTCATAAGGCACCGAATGGGCGATCTCGATCTCGTTGACCAGCGCACCGAGGCCTGTTCCGAGGATGATGCCCACCTGTGGTGTGGCTCCCGTGCGTTTCTTCAGGTATTCAGCGGTCTCTTTTATTTGATTCAGCATGTTGCGCTATCAGTTGGTTGAAGTGTTGCTCATCGTCACCGTTCCACTCCAGATGAATCGGGAGGATGAGAACAGGCAGGTCTTTGATGAGGGATGTGAACGGCCCGTTGTGCAGTCGCGCTGCGTCCTTCTCTGTGATAAGGATGGCTTTTGGGGACGGGTCAAAACTATGGAATGCATCGCGGAGGCCCAAGAGGTCCTTCTCGGTGAAAACGTGATGGTCCGAATGCGTATGATGGGCCAGAACCTTGAACGATTGTTGTGCCGTGTGCCTGAACCGTTCAGGCCGGGCGATGCCTGAAAGCAGCAGCACGCGGTCTCCTCCATTCAGTTGAAGTGACGTGCCGAACATCGCTATCGGCTCCGTACAGCTTGCACGCAATCTGAATGTCCTACCATCGAATGCCATGTTGTTCGCTGCCGCTTCCTTCCCGGTCAACACTAACGCATCAGCCCGATCGGCACCTGATGCCCATTCGCGCAGCGTTCCGACAGGAAACAGATGATTCTGCCAGAATGGACGGTCAGCAGGCGTGACAAGTATGGTAAGGCCGGGTCTCACCCAGCGGTGCTGAAAGGCATCGTCAAGCACAATGACCTGCGGGGCGTTCTTGAACGAAAGCAGTTTTCCGATCCCATCCACACGGCTCTCGCATACCGCTACTGTGAGATCCGGAAATCGCAGTTTGGCCTGCATCGGCTCGTCACCGACCACTGTTGCCGTCCCGTTCTCATCAACAAGGAGAAAACCGCGTGTGCTTCGCCCATGACCACGGCTCAGCATCGCCACGCGCAGCCCCTTTCGCAATAGATGCCCGCAGATGTGGAGCACCAATGGCGACTTGCCCGTGCCGCCCATTTC
Organism: Flavobacteriales bacterium; assembly: GCA_021739625.1. GTDB lineage: Bacteria > Bacteroidota > Bacteroidia > UBA10329 > UBA10329 > UBA10329. The sequence goes on from JAIPBJ010000080.1 coordinate 6,849, forward strand.
CAAATTGCCGACAGCGATCACCGGCACATCGAACTTTCGGGAACGCAACAGGCCAATATCGAACAGAAGATTGCGGACCGACAGGACAGCCCCGTAGATCAGGGCAATGGGCCAAAGCAGATGACGGAATGCGTACACAGGGCGAAGGTAGTTTCTCGACAATATGGAAAATGGGAGTTTGAAGATCGAAAATCGGGAACGGAGGTCGGCACACGATTTTCGAGTTTCAATTTTCCTCTTTCAACTTTCTAACAGCTATCCTTGTACCATGAAAGCCATAGAAATCATCCGTTTTTTGGAACAGTGGGCACCGCCTGCACTGCAAGAGGGTTATGACAACAGCGGTCTCATTGTGGGCGATGCGAACACCGAAGTGACAGGTGTTCTCGTGAGCCTCGACTGCACCGAGGACGTGGTGGATGATGCCATTTCGCGCGGATGCAACATGATCGTGTCGCATCATCCCATCGTTTTCAGCGGGTTGAAGAAGCTGAACGGCAAGAACTATGTGGAGCGCACGGTGATCAAGGCCATCCGCCACGATATACTGCTCTATGCCATACACACCAACCTCGACCACGTGACTGACGGGGTGAACGGCCGCATTGTAGAGCGGCTTGGCCTTATTAACACATCCATACTCGCCCCGAAGAAGGGGCTGCTGCACAAGGTGGTGGTCTTCGTGCCGAATGCCCATGCCCAAGCGGTGCGCGATGCGATGTTCGATGCTGGCGCAGGCCACATCGGCAATTATGACCGGTGCAGTTTCAACCTTTTGGGCGAAGGTTCTTTCCGTGGAAATGAGGAGAGCAATGCATTTGTTGGTAAAAAAGGGCAGGTGCATTCCGAGGCCGAAACGCGCATTGAGGTGATAGTGCCCGCCTATCTGTCGGGAAGGGTCATCGCTGCCATGAGAACCGCGCATCCTTATGAAGAAGTGGCACACGATCTCTATGCACTTGAGAACGAGCACCGGATGATCGGTGCGGGCCTTATTGGCGACCTGCCCGAAGAGATGGACGCGATGGAATTCCTCCTCAGCCTCAAGACCTCGATGAAGACCACCTGTGTGCGGCATACCCTGCCCCATCGGCATAAAGTGAAGCGTGTTGCCGTATGTGGCGGTTCTGGCAGCTTTCTGCTCGACCGGGCAAAGGCCAAAGGCGCGGACGTGCTGGTGACCGCAGATTTCAAGTATCATCAGTTCTTCGATGCTGACAATGAACTTATTATCGCTGATGTAGGGCATTTTGAGAGTGAGCAGTTCACTGTTGAACTTCTGGCCGAACGACTGACCGATAATTTCCCTACTTTCGCGACCCATTTGACGAGGGTTCGAACCAACCCCGTCCACTACCTATAAGACATGGCGAAAAAACAGGCCCAAACAAGTGATTTCAGCGTAGAGGACAAGCTCGTTGCGCTTTTCAACCTTCAGCGCATCGACTCGGAGATCGATCGCATCCGCACCATCCGTGGTGAACTTCCATTGGAGGTTCAGGATCTTGAGGACGAGATTGCAGGTCTTGAGACACGTCTTCAGAACCTTACCGATGAGATGAGTGCCTTCGAGGATGGCATCATGCAGCGCAAGAACATGATCACCGATGCCAAATCCTTCATCAAGAAGTATGAGGAGCAGCAGAAAGAGGTGAGGAACAACCGTGAGTTCGAATCGCTGAACAAAGAGATTGAATACCAGCAGCTGGAGATTCAGCTCTGCGAAAAGAAGATCAATGAGTTTCAGGCCAACATAGATTCAAAGCGTGAGGTTCTGGAAAGTGCCAAGTCCGGTCTGGAAGTGAGAAAGGCCGACCTCATTGCAAAGAATTCTGAGCTTTCTGACATCATTGCCGAAACCGAAAAGGACGAGGCAAGTCTGGTGAAAGAGTCCAAATCGGCCGAAGCTGTGATCGAGGCCCGTCTGTTGGTGGCCTACAAGCGTATCCGTGGCGGGGCCATCAACGGTCTGGCCGTAGTGAAGATCGAGCGTGATGCTTGCGGTGGATGCTTCAACCAGATTCCACCACAGCGTCAGTTGGACATCAGCCTGCGCAAGAAGGTCATCGTTTGCGAACATTGCGGTCGCATCCTTGTCGATGACCTCATTGATGCTGTTCCGGTCGAGGCTTGAGCCACACCGGCCCATAGACTAATTTTAAGGGATTCTTCGGAATCCCTTTTTTTGTTCCCATGCGTCAGCTTTTCGTTCTCATTGTTGTGCTCATCTGCCATGTTCCGACAGGCATGGCCCAGCATTTCACTTGGAATGAGGAGGCGCGTGAAGCGTACGCGCTGCTGCTCGACCTCCGTTTTCAAAAGGCCGATTCTGTCCTCAAGGTCTTGGAGAAACGTGATGCAGACAACCTCTGTGCGCCCTATCTGCGCGACCTCGCAGATTTTCTCTACATCGTTGTTCAGGAGGACGGGCAGGAGTATGAAAGAAGGTCGAAACTGAAGGACAAACGGCTGGCAGCCTTCGAGCGGGCCGCCCACAATGACCCGTTCAAGAACATAGCCTTGGGCGAGACATACCTCCATTGGGCCTTTGCCGACATGCGTTTCGGCAATTACTTCAGCGGGGCGATGGGCATACGCAAAGCCTTCCAACTATTGGAAGAGAATGCCCAGCGGTTCCCCAGTTTCATTCAGACCTACAAGAGCATGGGCCTGCTGCACACGCTTGTCGGTACTGTGCCCGACAACTATCGCTGGGCTGCAAAACTGATGGGTGTGGACGGCACCATTTCGCAGGGCATTGACGAAATGCAACGGGTGATCAGAGGGAATTCGGGACGGCTCGAATTCATTTATGTGCGGAAGGAAACGCTCTTCCTATTCACATTCTTGCAGCTCAATCTAGTGAATGATGATGAGGCTGTGCGCAGTTTGCAGAAGCACCTTGCCAAGCACACTGGTCCGCTCATGGACTTTGCCAAAGCGCGGGTGCTGCAACGGACTGGCGACACCGATGGGGCCATAGACCTGCTTGGCCGTTCTCTGGCCAAACGGCCCAACGCCTTCCCCTATCTGCAATTCCTGCTGGGCGATATGAAACTGGCCCGCCTCGATGCCGATGCCGACCGGCCATTCCATACCTATCTCAGAATTTTCAAAGGGAAGAGCTACCTGAAGGCGTCCCGGCAGAAATTGGGATGGCATGCCCTGTTGGTCAACAACGACAGGAAGTCATATACCCAGCACCTTGCCGCTGTGAAGACGGTGGGCAACACGTCTGTGGATGAGGACAGGGCGGCACAGAAGGAGGCAGAGAGTGGCGTGATTCCGAACCAGACACTGCTAAAGGCGCGAATGATGTTCGATGGCGGATACTATGCCCGCGCACTGAAGGACTTGGAAAATGCATCGGCCGACAGGTTCGTTTCTGCAGAAGAAAGGCTGGAACGGCAATACCGTCTGGGGCGCATCCATCATGAAATGGGCAATCACCAGAAGGCGGTGGAAGCCTATCGTGCCACCATGCGCGATGGGGCATCGAGCACCCGCTACTTTGCAGCGAATGCCGCATTGCAGCTCGGACTGCTCTATGAGAAACTGGGCGATAAGGAAAAGGCGAGGGAGGCCTTCGCATCATGTTCCACTTTCAAGAACACGGAGTATCGCGACAGCATCAATCAGAAGGCCAAGGCCGGGCTGAACAGGCTGTGAATCAGAACCTGAACGAGGTTGTGAACATCACGTTGTGATTCAGCATGGTGATGTCGGCCAGCGGGGTGAGTTCGGGCGAATAGACCTCATAGTTTCCGGCCCAACGGTGCAGCATGTAGGTGAGGTCGAGGCTCCAACGGTTCAAGCGGAGACCTGCACCCAGCGACCATCTCGTATCATCCAGGCTGTAGGCCCCTGTGAAAGGATTGCCATTGATGGCAAACCCACCTCGGATACTTACGATGTCGAGCCTCCATTCGGTACCTACCCGGATATTTCCGGCCCAGTTCAATCTGTTCTGCACACTCGTGTTCTCGGCATCGAAGGCGTAATCATTCGAGCGCATCCGCGCCATGCGGTAGTCCACAAACTCATAGTCGGCAGAGATCACACCTATTTTGGCCACCACGAATGCCAGACTGCCAATGGCACGGAATGGGGTCTCCAGACTGTAGTCGAATTTGCCTTCGGGAGAAGTGACGTTATACTGGGTGCCGAACACCTCCGAGGTGACGGCAGATGAATAGTTCTCATCCATTTCAAAGAACGTGGGCGTGTGTACGGCCGCACCTATGCGAAGCCATTGCACAGGACGGTAAATGAGACCGAATTTCACATTGAATCCATTGCCCGAAACGCTCAGGTTGTCCCGCTTGGTGAATGCGTTGAAATTGGCGATGGTGTCCTGCGTGTCACGCTCATTGTATCTACGTTCCAGATCATAGCTGACTGTTGGAATGCCTATGGTGGCCCCGAAATAAAGGGCATTCCCATAATTGCCCCCAAAACTCAGCGCTATCTCGCCCATGGAGCCCCGGGTGATCTCCGTGACCGATTCTGTCTGTCCGTAATTGGGCAGCACCGCGCGTCTGAATCCAGTGAAATTCGTATCTGCATCATAGACGGGATCGAAGAGATAGGCATCATACATCAGTTCTGTTCCAAAACCGAACTGCCCGGTATTGTAGGGCGAATTGGAGTTGACACCTGGAAAGGTGTTCAGCGCATTCACATGCTGATCGATATAGGAACTCTGCGTGTTGACCCCTACCACCGAGGTGCGAGCATTGAAACTTGCCGTGCGGTTGTAGGCCACACCGATATGGAATGCTTTCCAGGCCCACTGTCTGTCCTCGCCTTTTCTCCGGTTGAAACGTGCCACGAAGCCTGCGTTGCCGATGTTCAGGTTCAGTCGGCTGTTGCTGGCCGTGGTTCCGAGATAATTGGCATCAGTGGCGGTGGATAGGATACCCAGCGTGAAAGATGCCTCGGTCTTGGCAAACACACCTATTCCGGCTGGGTTCACACTCAGTGTGGTCATATCGCCACCAAGGGCACCGAAGGCACCGCCCATGGCCGCATAGCGGGATGTTCCTGTGACATTGAGCTGTGAATAGCGCAGAGCGTCCAACTCATTCTGCGCCATCAACTGCCCCATGCAGAACAGACCCAAGGCACTTGTTGCAAGTAGCTTTTTCATTGTTGTTCTCATTGATTTCAAAAGACCGGCATTGGAATACGAACTTCAAATACCATCCCCGATAATGTTGCCTACCGGATCGGGTCAGCCGCCCTTGCGTCCACTGCTTCGGGGCGCACTTCCACCACCCCCACGACTTGGACTGGAGAAACTGCCACCTCTTGATGGCGATGGAGAGACATTGCGCGAAGGCGATGGGGCCGACCGTTGTGGCGACAGGTCGCGCGATGGTGTGGACTCCCTCGAAGGGGCCGTGCGCGGTTGCTGTTCAGGACGTGAGGGAGCCACATTGCGTGGATTCTGTTGAGGCGTACCGTAGTTTCTGGACGGGGCCTGTTGTGAAGGCCGCTGCTCCGGAGCTGAATGACGGTAGGTGGGGGCCGTTGTGTTCGGGGCGCTGCCACGTTGATACACATCACGCTGAGGCTGATAGGGCTGTTGTGGAGTACGCTCCGGAGCCTGATAGCTGGGCCGTGTGCGCTGTGGGGCATCCTGCGGAACACGGTTGCCATAGCTCTGAGGCGTCCGTTGGGGAGTGGCCTGCGGTGTACGTTGCGGCACAGACTGCGGGTTTCGCTGAGGGGCCACCTGCGGATTGCTCTGCTGCGGATTGCGCTGTGGAACCGCCTGCGGATCCCTTTGCGTGGGCTGCGGCACACGTTGCGGGTTGGCAATGTTGTCTCGGTTCGGACGGATAGCGTCCCGTCCTTCCGTGGCAGGAGTGCGAACCGGAGCAGTCGTTCCGGACGGTGTGCGCACAGGTTGCGTCCCTATCTGGCGCGTACCATTCCCGGGGTCACGCTGCATGGTATTGCGGTCAAAGGTTCTGCCATCGACAGCGGTGCGGCCCACCACCGGTCTGGCGTCTGCGGTCTGAAGGATATTGTTGCGGTTGGCGTGGCTCACTATTCCCTCGGCAGCAGCACGGTTGTAGCGGTCGCCTAACGAATTGGACCGTATTCCGCTGCCATCGGTGCCGGCAGCACCGCCACGGTGGCCGTAGTAGATGCCGCTGTTCTGGTCATAAGTGTTGTAGTAACCACCGCCAGAGGCCAGACCATCATAATAGCCGTTCCAGTAGCCATGGTTGTAGCCATTGTTGTAGCCCATTCCGTAATTGTTCCATCCCATCCCATGTCCGCCATAGCAGTAGGGAGAATAGCCCCAGCCAGCGCCCCATGAATTCCATCCATAGCTCATGCCCCACATGCTATATCCCCATGGACGGTAGAAAGGGCTGTAAAAACCACCCCAGCCCCAGGCGGCATAAATGCTCGTACCGTAGAAGTAGGGGTCGTAGGTGTACCAGTACATGTTGGTATAGAACGGGTCGTAGTAACCGTATCCATAGATGGGGCGGTGAAAACGGTTGATGCGCGAGGCATACATATAGTCGTAATCATCATCACCATAATAGTTGTTGGTGATGTAGGTGTCGCCATTCTCATCGACATACTGCTCGGAGGTCGAAGGATTTTGCGTGGAACTGGGGTTCTGCGGCTGGTAGTAATCATCCTGATCGTAGGTCGAATAGCCGTCAAGCGGGTTGGAGGTGCCGGTGCTGCCCGCATCATTGGGCGGTGCCTGATAGATGTCGTCATAGATGCCGTCCTGTGCAGAGGCGCTCAGGATGCCAAAGGCAAGGAACAGTCCGATGAGGGAGAGCCTGTTTGCGGTGTGGGTCACGGTTTTCATGGCACTTGATTTTATCGTTGACAGAAGAACTCCGACCATCGGGGAGGCGTTTGTTTACCTTTGGAACCCCGTTGGATTTTTCCAAAAGGGCAAACATCATACCAAAACATGGCAAAGGATTTCGTGACGCGAAAAGAAGACTATTCCAAATGGTACAACGACCTCGTTCTGAGGGCGGACATGGCAGAGAATTCTGCAGTCCGTGGGTGCATGGTCATCAAACCCTATGGCTATTCGGTGTGGGAGTCGATGCAGCGCGAACTTGACCGCATGTTCAAGGAGACTGGGCATCAGAATGCCTATTTCCCACTTTTCATTCCAAAAAGTTTTTTCAGCAAGGAGGCAGCGCATGTCGAAGGCTTTGCCAAAGAGTGTGCCGTGGTGACCCACTATCGTCTGCGCAATTCGGCCGATGGTGGCATTGAGGTGGATCCCGATGCGAAATTGGAGGAGGAACTCATTGTACGCCCTACATCCGAGACCATCATCTGGCACACCTATCGCGGGTGGATACAGAGCTATCGCGACCTTCCGATACTTGTGAACCAATGGGCCAATGTGGTGCGTTGGGAGATGCGCACGCGACTGTTCCTGCGCACGGCCGAGTTTCTCTGGCAGGAAGGCCACACGGCCCATGCCACCCAGCAGGAGGCCATTGAGGAAGCTGAGCGCATGATGAACGTGTATGCCGATTTTGCGGAGAATTTCATGGCCATGCCAGTGTGGAAAGGTGTGAAATCGGCCAACGAACGCTTTGCCGGGGCCATCGAGACCTACTGCATCGAAGCACTGATGCAGGATGGGAAGGCGTTGCAGGCAGGCACATCGCATTTTCTCGGCCAGAATTTCGCCAAGGCATTTGATGTGACCTTCACGGGCAAGGACGGGAAACTGGACCACGTGTGGGCCACTTCATGGGGTGTTTCGACCCGACTGATGGGCGCACTGGTGATGACCCATTCTGATGACAACGGGCTGGTGCTTCCTCCCAAACTGGCCCCCATCAAGGTGGTCATCGTGCCCATCTATAGGAGCGATGAGGAGTATGCTGCGGTGTGCGACCACGGGCGCGCCATAAAAAAGGAACTGGAAGCGCTGGGCGTGAGTGTGAAACTGGACGACCGCGACACACAGAAGCCGGGGTGGAAATTCGCGGAGTATGAGTTCAAAGGTGTGCCGGTGCGCATCGGCATCGGGCCGAGGGACATCGCCAACGGCATGTTGGAAGTGGCAAGGCGCGACACGCTGACCAAGGCATCGGTGGCAAGGGAGGGCATCGCTCCGCATATTGTGGCGCTGCTGGATGAGATTCAGGACAACCTCTATCAAAAAGCACTGAAGCACCGCGAGGCGCACACCACCGAAGTGAGCAGCTATGCCGAGTTCAAGGAGGTACTGGAGGGAAAGGGCGGTTTCATTGTGGCCCATTGGGACGGAACACCTGAGACAGAGCAGAAGATAAAGGAGGAGACCAAGGCCACCATCCGGCTCATTCCACTTGACAACAGTTACAAGGTGAGCGGGACGTGCATCTACAGTGGCAGGCCCTCATCGCAAAAAGTGGTCTTTGCCCGCGCCTACTGAACCATGGAGGAATCTGCCGCCTTTGCCCGGATAGTTGAAAATGTGAATGGGAAATGTGCCCATAAGGTGAGGGTGCAACAGAATGCCGTGCGTTCGTTCGAGGTGCTGAGGAAGGAAGGCGAACAACTGGTCGGTAGGGTGGTTGCCGAGCGGCAGGCGGCCTCGGAGGCCGCAGTGGTGTTCCATGATCTGGGGAAAATGCAGTTTCAGATGGATTTTGGAGAGGATGCGCTCATTTTCAACCTCCACGAGGACGTGTTCGACCTTGACCCCGGACATCCGGTGCGCAAGACCTCATATCTGAAGGATGACCCATCGCGCGGGTTCTGCGCAATGGTGAGCATCTACAATTTTCTCACCTCATCGGTGGGCAAGGACCGTGCGGACGATATCGGCTATCTCATTGGGCGCATCTTCATCAATGCCGACAATCATTTCTTTGTGGAGGGCAAGAAGCAGTTGGGATTTCTGTACAGCAGTTTCGACACGCAGGAATTGAGGCCCGAAATGATGCGCGAAGTGATGATGGCGTCCGTGCTCCACTGCATGGACAGCGACCTGGAGGTGCCTCCGTTCGAAATGTTCGCGGCCCTCAACGTGATGCAGATTCAGGCCATCAACGGCACGTTGGGCACGCAGCCCGCGCGGCCACTGGGATTCCACTTCAGCAAGACGGTCAATAATGACGAATGATTTTTTTTCGGGGCGGTGTTCGGAAAAAAAATGAAACTGTTAGATTTGCAGCCCCAAAACAAACGGCCCGTTCGTCTAGGGGTTAGGACGCCAGGTTTTCATCCTGGTAACAGGGGTTCGATTCCCCTACGGGCTACTCGACCGGACACCACCAGATCTCTGAGCGGTGTCCGTTTTTTTTGTGCCTTGAAAAACAGGGCACGGGCAGATGCCAGGTGCCGACCTGGGTTCGGGATGCCGGTCATTGCGATGAATCCGCCTGAGTCGGAGAAGCAATCTCCTGCATT
>JAIPBJ010000081.1 GCA_021739625.1 Flavobacteriales bacterium
GGCCAAACGGAGGTCATGGCGAGAGGATACTACAAACTTGAAGGTAACAACGAAGTATGTGACGGTGCCAAAATAAGTTTCTACACGGACGATGCCTATGAGAATCTGCACGCCACTGTTGTAGCAGACGAGCAAGGCAAAGCAACCCTGAAATTGACTGCTGAAGAGGCGAAGACCTTCAATGATGGGTCAGGAAGATTCAATTTCTACTCGAGATTGGAGGAAGACGACCGTTTCAAAGAACAGGAATCTGATGTTTCCGTACTTGATGCGGCCTTGGATGTGAAATTGTTCATCGAAGACTCTACCAAGCGGATCAAGGCAACATTGATGGTGTTTGACGCAGATTCAAGTAAGCTGGTGGTGGCGAGCGAAAAACCGCTTCAGTTCGTGATTGTCAGAGCACTGTCTATGCTTCCCGTAACTGAAGAAATGAGTTTCACCGATGAGGAAGGCGTTGTTGAGGTCGAGTTTCCGGATGATGTCCCTGGAGACGAACATGGAAATCTGACCGTAATGGTCAGATTGGAAGAGGATGATGATCACGGCACTGTTGCCTACAGCCAGTCCATTGACTGGGGAATTCCAATGGTGCAACATCATACGGATGAAAGAAGTCTGGCAGGAAATCAGAAGAATGCTCCATTGGTCATAGTCATCACCATTACCTGTACCTTGGCAGCTGTTTGGGGATACATATTCTACGTAGTCTATGGACTCTTCGGCATCAAGAAATCGGCAAAGGGTGTGGCATGATAATCATTTCACCACCCCTTCCATGTTGGCATGATCTTTGAATCCTGTACATTGAATTAAATTTGCATTCTTACCCTAAACCAATAAAACAGTAGAAATCATGAGAAACATCGGTCTTTTTAAGAAATCGTTGGCAACAGTGGTGCTGGGAGCATCTGTGGCAGCAATGGTGGCCTTCACAGCCGAGACGAACGACCCTTGGCCAGTGCCAGCGGAATTCGAGAAAATGAAAAATCCTGTAAAATCAAATGCTGAGAGCATTGCCATTGGCAAAGAACTTTTTGCAAAGCACTGCAAGTCATGCCACGGCAAGTTCGGTGAAGGCGATGGCCCCAAAGCATCTGAATTGAAGACCGACTGTGGTGATTTCACTTCCGATAAGTTTAAGGCACAATCTGATGGCGCAATCTTCTACAAGACCAAGAAAGGACGTGATGAAATGCCCAACTTCGGCAAGAAGATGACCGATGATGAGGAAATTTGGCACGTGGTCAATTTCCTGCGCACGTTGGGAAAATAATCGCATAGACAGCACTATTGCGTTCTAAAAGAGTCACCTTTCAGGTGGCTCTTTTTTTGTGCAATCCATAGAAGGATTATTCGACCAAAGACCAAATTGAAAAGTGGATAAGATTTGTACCTTTCATATATACAGGGGAAGTGATGCTTGTAAGCATGCAATTACACACGAATGCTCCACCGTATCCGTATAATACTTGTGAATATTTTCCGTTATACATGCCTGACAAACGCGCAATAATCCACAGAATCTGCCTTAGGAAAGTGTTTCGAGAGGTGGAACACATATTGGACTGACTCTCCATCGATTTTAGCGTTCGGGGTATTGAATCGTATTCAAAATTCATTGCGATTTCTGCCGTGTTCCACAATCAAAATTCCATTTCTTCTATGAAGCTCACGCACCATTCTCTATAATCAGCATTGATGAAACCCGAACAATCTTACATGGAGCAATCCATGCCTCTGAAATTCTGATTGTTTGATCGATCTATGGCCTGATAAAAATTTCGTGCCTCTGAATACTCATTTAGTCGTCTGAACAATAATAGCAATGGTCTGGATTACTAACTGCAACAACGAGTGGAAGCAACCGAGGGCCATCAGCTTGGACCAATGTAAATCGGCCACTCAGATTTTCTGAATCCGGAAAGCTCTACGGATTTCCAAGATTCATCGTTGCCCATTGCGAGAAGGACTCTTCCCGCAGTCGTGATATCGTTACAATCCGATGTACTGGAGCCTTTGTCGACTACATGGAAAATCCAACATGGCCATCGAAAAGAGCGGCAGATGGCCACCGGATAGCAAGTGTATTGAAGAGCGCAAATAGCCCCACAATTCATTGGACGCGGGCCGATTCGACAAAAAAGGCCCCGAACCAGCGTGGTTCGGGTCCTTCATACTTTAATCCTGACCTATTTCAGAGCGATATAGGTCTCTGATCGATTACAAGTCAGGGAAAGCAGTTTCGTCAGACAGTGCCTTGTACAGGTCTTTCATCTCAGCAGAGCTCACGCCCATGGCACCCATGGTACTTCCCAACTGCCCGAACTTAATCTTGTGCTGCGCTTCGTTGGCCTTACTTCTGGTAAATTGACCAACAGACTTGCCTTCCAGAGCAATGGTCGTTCCATCTGCACCGTGGCAACCGACACATTTGCTGGTGTAGGTAGCATTACCGGCAGCTGCATCGCCATCTTTACCGATATTGGAGAATGTGGCGGTGCCTGTCGGGTAAGTACCAGTGACTGTGACATCATACAGGGTGGTCACATCAATTGCCTCAGTTTTCAAGAACTTGGCAAGGGCCCAGATCTGGTCATCGGTCAGAATCGTGCCGTAGTCAGGGTGCGCATTGCCGCCCAAGGATGCATCTGTTCCGTTGGCAGTCCTGGCAGGGTCCACCGCAGCACCACCTGTGTTCTTGATGGCATCGAACAGCGCTTGATCCGTACTGCTGCTGATGAAGCTGCGAATGCTTCCGGAAACTGAAGGGCGGGATGCAGTGGCACCTCTGTTGATGTAGGCACCTACATTTCCATCAAGATCCCATCCGTGACACGCCTTGCAGCGGTAGAAATCGCTATAGCCCGAGATATCTGCTGCAACAATACCGGTCGGAGCTGTCCATCCCGTCTCCGTTGCCCAGAACTTGTCGAACAGCTTTCCTCCCAAGATGCCATCGGCCTGCTCAATCGGATAGACACATGATCCATCATCGGAATCCGCATCAGCATCATAATTGGTTGACAAAGGGTCTGTACACCCTTCTTTGGAATTACAACCGGTGTTTGCCAATGCAAACAGGCCGAAAGCAACAATTCCAATTGCTTTAAAAAAGGACTTGGTTTTCATTTTACTGGATTTTAGTTAGTAACTAATGTGAAGGCAAAAATAAACGTGCCTTTCATTCTCGCAAGTGATTTAGGGCATAATTAAAAATAAATGTATCAACCGGTCTATGTGAGTATTCCTTACACTGTTCTCACCAATTTTGCAGCCATGAAACTCTACAATTCCTTCAATTTTGTGCAGCAGTTGGACACCAATGACCCGCTGCGTTCATATCGTGACCGTTTTCATCATCCAAAGCTGAACGGACAGACTGCCAGATACTTCTGCGGCAATTCTCTGGGCCTCCAGCCAAAATCGGTGAAGGATGCCATTGCACAAGAGCTTGATGACTGGGCCGAGCATGCCGTGGAGGGCCATTTCAAGGCCAAGAATCCTTGGTTCAACTATCAGGACGCTTTTGCGGAACCCATCGGAAGGATTGTGGGTGCACTGCCAAAGGAAGTGACAGTCATGAACGCGCTGACCGTGAATCTTCACCTGTTGATGGTGTCATTCTACCGTCCGCAGAGCAAACGCTTCAAGATCGTCTGTGAGGCCAAGGCCTTCCCCTCTGACCAATATGCCATTGAATCGCAGGTGTGTCATCACGGCTTCTACCCTAAGGATGCCATCATTGAAGTGACACCGCGTCCAGGCGAGCACCTCATCCGCGAGGAGGACATTCTGCGGGCCATAGCCGAGCATGGTGAATCGGTGGCGCTGGTGCTTTTCGGTGGGGTCAACTATTATACCGGACAGGCATTCGACATGAGGGCCATCACCGAAGCAGGTCATGCTGTGGGGGCGAAAGTGGGATTCGACCTCGCCCATGCCTTTGGCAACATTCCTCTTGAACTGCATGAATGGGATGTTGACTTCGCCACGTGGTGTACCTATAAGTATCTGAACAGCAGTCCTGGAGGCATGTCGGGCATCTTCGTCCATGAACGGCATTGCAACAGCCCTGAAATTGTGCGGTTTGCAGGATGGTGGGGCAACGACCCTCAAACACGTTTTTTAATGGAGCCGGGATTCGTCCCTGCGGAAGGGGCACGCGGCTGGCAGTTGAGCAATGTGCCTGTGCTCACCATGGCCGCGCATATGGCCGCTGTGCGCATTCACGATGAAGTGGGCATGGAACGTCTGCGTGCCAAGAGCCTTCTGCTGACCGGCTATCTGGAGTTCCTGATCAATGACGTGGCGGATAGGTCGCAGGTAGAGATCATCACTCCTGTCGATCCAGAGAAACGCGGATGTCAACTGTCACTTTTCGTGAAGCGGAATGCAAAGGAGCTGCACAGTGCGCTGCTCGATGCAGGTGTCATCACCGATTATCGGGAACCGAACGTGATTCGTCTGGCCCCTGTGCCACTGTACAATTCCTTTGAAGATGTCTGGATATTCTCAGAGATTCTAAGACACCATCTGTTAGGCAAGAATGCTTGAGCGTAGTGTCCAGTATGACTTGATCGAGGTCGGCTGTGATGAGGCGGGACGCGGCTGCCTGGCAGGTCCCGTGGTCGCTGCCGCTGTGATCCTCGACCCCAACAACCCCATCGAGGGACTCAACGACAGCAAGCAGCTCTCTGAGCGAAGGCGCGATCTGCTCCGGCCAGAAATTGAACGGCTTTCGCTGGCTTGGGCCGTGGGAATCGCATCCAACCAGGAAATTGACCGCATCAACATTCTCAAGGCCAGTTTTCTGGCCATGCACCGCGCCATCGACCAGCTTAAAGTGAGACCAGAGCTCATTGCAGTGGACGGAAACCGATTCACCCCCTACGCTGATGTTCCGCATGTGTGCATGGTGAAGGGCGATGCCCGGTTCATGCATATTGCTGCTGCATCCATACTTGCCAAGACCCACCGTGACGAGATCATGCAGAAACTGCATTCCGAATATCCGAACTACGGCTGGGATAGGAACAAGGGCTATCCGACCAAGGAGCACCGGCAAGGCATCCGCCAGTTCGGGGCCACCCACTATCATCGCCTTAGTTTCACGCTGCTGATGCCCGAACTGCCGCTACGATAGCGGATGTTCTGCCCGTGAACGCGTTCTTTGCACTTGCTTTCAAAGCACATGAACCGGACCAAATGAAAGATCTGAAGGTTGGAGTAATAGGCGCTGGCTCCATGGGCAGCGGCATCGCCCAGGTGGCCGCACAGGCGGGCCACCGTGTATGGCTGAACGACAGCAGTGCCGATGCCTTGGAACAGGCTGCCAAAGGCCACAGTACCATTTTTTCCAAACTGGCCGAGAAAGGCAAAATGACTCTCGATGAGGCTAAGGCCTGCGCCAAGCGCATCAGCTACACCCGTGTGCTGGACGATCTGAAAAGCTGCGGTCTTGTTGTTGAGGCCATCATCGAAGATCTTGAGATCAAGCAAGGACTGTTTCAGGAACTGGAGATGATGTGTGCTGAGGATGCGGTCCTGGCTACCAACACCTCCTCGCTACCAATAGTGGCCATTTCGGGAAAGATGCAAAACCCCGGGCGGATGATGGGCCTCCATTTCTTCAACCCGGCACCGCTCATGCCTTTGGTGGAAATCGTGCCGTCCATGCTCACAGCCGAGGGACTTGAAGCAGAGATGACCGAGCTGATGCGCCAGTGGGGCAAGGTTCCGGTGCTCGCAAAAGACACGCCCGGCTTCATTGTCAACCGTGTGGCAAGGCCGTTCTATGGCGAGTCGCTACGCTTGTTGGAAGAGGGAATCGCAGATGAGGCCACCATCGACCACGCGCTCCGGACTTATGGCGGATTCAGGATGGGTCCTTTCGAGCTGATGGACCTCATCGGCAACGACATCAACTTTGCAGTAACGTCATCGGTGTTTGCGGCCTTTTTCAACGATGGCCGCTACCGGCCTTCCATCATCCAACAGCGCATGGTTGAGGCCGGGCTACTGGGCCGGAAGTCGGGAAAGGGCTACTACGATTATGCAGATGACACCCTGCGGCCCGAACCAGACACGGACGAGCAACTGGGCACTCGGATCGTAGACCGTGTGCTATGCAATCTCATCAATCAAGCTATAGATGCTGTGTATCTGGGAATCGCTTCGCCCAAGGACATCGACCTTGCCATGACCAAGGGAGTGAACTACCCGAAGGGGCTGCTGCAATGGGGCAATGAGGTAGGTCTTGGCCATGTGCTCAACACGATGGATGCCCTGTTCGATGAATATCACGAAGAGCGATACCGGGCAAGTGCGCTGCTGAGACGGATGGTGCGCGAAGGGCGATCGTTCTTCTGAGGCACTCAGATGAACCTGCGCTCAATGCGCTCGGCATCCTTGACCACTTTGCGCATCCATTCCAACAGCAGATCCTGCCGCTCTTCCTCGCTCAATTGCCAAGGAATAACGGATTGGCGCAATCGGTGAGTAAGGTTCTGTAGGCAGATGGCGGCAGAGACTGATATGTTGAGACTCTCCGTGAATCCCACCATCGGGATGGTCACAAGAGCATCGGCCATTTCAAAGGCATGATCTGAAAGCCCGCGTTTCTCCGTACCCATCATCAGTGCGATGGGCCTGTCCAATGGAAATTCGTGAACTGGGACGCTGTCTGCACGTGGTGAGGTGGCCACCAGACAATAGCCATTGTCCTTCAGCTTCGCCAGGCATCTTTCCGTGTTGAAATCCTCCTCAAAGTATTTGTGAACATGCAACCACTTCGATGCCCCATGCACCACCTTGGGGTTGATGTCATAAGCATGGTCGTTCTCTATCACATGCACGTCCTGAATTCCGAAACAGTCGCACGACCGCAGCACCGCGCTGGCGTTCTGCGGCTGATAAATATCTTCAAGCACCACGGTGACGTGGCGTGTGCGCTGTGCCAGACATTCATCGAACAACCTCCACTTGTTGTCGGAGACATAAGGGCGAAGCACTTCAATGGCGCGTTGACGATATTCGGGGGAGGGGCTGGGGTGAAGTTGCATGTGTGTGGTCAAAAGTACACTTCAGGCTTTGGCATCCCCCTTGAAACGGCTACTTTTGCGCCCGTTCCAAAATCATTAAACAATAAGACAATGAGCGTTCTGGTCAACAAGGATTCGAAAGTGATCGTGCAGGGTTTCACAGGCAGTGAAGGCACATTTCACGCTTCTCAGATGATAGAGTATGGAACCAACGTGGTGGGAGGCGTCACACCGGGCAAAGGAGGAACGAGCCATCTCGACCGTCCAGTATTCAACACTGTGGCCGAGGCTGTGGAGAAGGCTGGGGCCAACGTGAGCATCATCTTCGTGCCGCCCGCATTCGCAGCAGACGCCATCATGGAGGCTGCTGAGGCCGGAATCGCCACCATCGTGGCCATTACAGAAGGAATTCCAGTGGCCGACATGGTGAAGGCCAAGAATTACCTGAAAGGCAGGAAGGTCCGCCTCATTGGCCCCAACTGCCCGGGTGTCATCACACCAGGTGAGGCCAAAGTGGGCATCATGCCCGGTTTCGTGTTCAAGAAGGGCCGCATCGGCATCGTGTCGAAGTCAGGAACGTTGACCTACGAGGCCGCAGATCAGGTGAGCAAGGCCGGACTGGGAGTGAGCACAGCCATCGGCATAGGTGGTGACCCCATCATCGGAACCACCACCAAGGAGGCCGTAGAACTGTTCATGAACGACCCTGACACAGATGCTATCGTGATGATAGGCGAGATCGGAGGAACACTTGAGGCAGAGGCCGCACGCTATATCAAGAGCACAGGGAACAAGAAGCCCGTTGTCGGTTTCATTGCTGGACAGACAGCACCCAAAGGCCGCACCATGGGCCATGCCGGTGCCATTGTAGGTGGAGCGGACGACACGGCCGAAGCCAAGATGAAGATCATGGCCGAATGCGGTATCCACGTAGTGGCCTCGCCCGGTGACATCGGTGAGACCATGGCCAAGGTGATGAGTGCCGTAGCGGCCTGATCCGTCCGAACTGACCGATTTTCATCAAACGGGATGACAGGCATCATTTCTGCCTGCCATCCCGTTCGCATCTTTGTACCGGATCTAAAGCCCATAAGTCATGAAAAAATTACTGCTCACCTCAGTCCTTGCCCTCACCTTGGGCGTTGTTGCCGCTTTCGCACAGAACAGTCCGATATATACGAGCAAGGTGCTTTTCGACAAGTTCGCTGCCAACAGCGAGGTCATCATCAACATCAACGGCTACGAGTACAAGTATGCAGGCGATTGGCTCCGCTTCATGAAAATAGAGAACGACAACGTCATCAGCTTCTCCCGTGGCCGGGTTGCACACCACTACGACATCCGCAAGATCGTACTGATTCAGGAAGAAGGCAATTTTCTGAAAGTGTTCATCCGCTGAAAGCCAGCGCCCACATCGTGAAAGACCCCGGAGGAGACATTTCCTTCGGGGTCTTTCTTTTGAAGATGAACACTAGCGGTTAACAAGTCCGTCACCCGGCCTTCACAGCAGCGAAACGCCCCCGATACCTTTGTGGCATGGAGCCACAGACCACGTACCGCCTCATCTTTGACCGCCCCCACCGCAAGTTCCTCGACATCGACATGACCGTGAACGATGTGGTGGGGAACAAGCTCCGTCTGCAGCTGCCCGCTTGGCGGCCGGGCCGCTATGAACTGGCCCATTTCGCCAAGAACGTGCAGCGGTTCTCAGCCTTTGGCAACAAGGGACAGGAACTGAGCCACCGCAAACTGACCAAGGACCTGTGGGAGATCGACTGCGAAGGCTGTAGCAGTGTTTCGGTGAGCTACAACTATTATTCGGAAACCCTTAATGCCGGCAGTACCTACGTGAGCGGAAGCCAACTCTATGTGAACCCCGTGAACTGCCTGATGTACGTGCCCGGGCGCATCGACATGCCTGTGGAGGTGCGGCTGGACATTCCGACCGATTGGCAGGTGGCCTGCGCCATGAAGCAGCCAAAGGAACACATGCTCGTGGCGAAAGACTATCACGAACTGGCCGACTCGCCATTCATTGCCAGTGGTTCGTTGCAGCATTGCACCTTTGAAGAGGGCGGGGTGCTGTTCCATCTGTGGTTCCAAGGCGAATTCAAGCCCGAATGGGAACGCATCACAGGTGATTTCAGGAAATTCTGCGGCACGCAGATCGCCACCATGGGCGATTTTCCTGTGAAGGAATATCACTTCCTGTTCCAGATACGCACCCACTCAACCTATCACGGAGTGGAACATTGCAATTCTACCGTCATCACACTTGGACCGAGCTACGATATTCTCAAACCCGTGCTCTATGACGAGTTTCTCGGAATCAGTTCGCACGAGCTGTTCCATGCATGGAATGTGAAGGCGCTGCGGCCGGCCGACATGCTTCCGTATGACTATACCCACGAAAACTATACGCGGCTGGGCTATGTGACCGAAGGCGTGACCACCTACGCAGGCGACCTGATGCTCTACCGTTCGGGTGCATTCAACGACTATGATTTCTTCAAGAACATCCACAAGCTGTTCCAGCGGCACTTCCACAACTATGGACGGTTCAACCTCTCGGTGGCCGACAGCTCGTTCGACACTTGGCTTGACGGCTACGACAAGGGCATTCCAGACCGAAAGACCTCCATTTACACCGAGGGCGCCATGCTGGCCATGATGCTCGACATCAGCATGCTGAAGGACACTGGCAACCGCCACGGGCTGATGGGTGCCATGCGACTACTGTATGAACGGTTCGCCAAGCAGGGAAAGGGATACACGGAGGCGGACTACCGTGCGACCATAGAAGAGCTTGCAGAACGTGACTACTCGCAGTTCTTCAGCGACTATTACCATGGCACCACAGATATGGAGCCGCTGCTCACCGAGCTTTTGGAATATGTGGGCATCAGCGTCAGGAACATCCGGTCGCGACTCTATTTCGAGAACCGTTTCGGATTCAAAGTGTCATACCCCAACGGAACGTCTGCCGAACTGACCGAAGTGGCGCCCATGTCCATTGCAGACAGGGCCGGACTGAGGATCGGTGACGAGGTGACCGCCATCAATGGCATCAGTCTTCAGGGCAACCTCAAGGAATGGTGCAAATACTTCATGGAGGAGCCCATCGACCTCACGGTGATCACAGGGGACGACACCCACAAGGTGGAACTCGCCCCGACAGAAGAGCGCTATTACCGCACCCGGTGGCCCGAAAAGAGCCGAACGGCAACCGAGGCCCAACAGGCGGCCTTCAAAGCCTGGACAGGTCGGGATTTCGGGACATAAGGCGTGGCCATCAAAGTAAAAGCCCTGTGAACGGACGGTTCACAGGGCTTTGCCTTGGTTCCCGGACCACGGGGATTATTTGATGAGCACTCCGGTGGCCTCAAAGCCCAACTCATACTCCGGTTCGGTGATGGCCTCGATCTCTTCCTTCGACTTTCCTGCATCCTCGGCAAAGTGGCGCAGCATGTCCACATCAATGGTATCGAGGTAGGCAAAACCCTTCAAGGTGGCAGACCGGCCATCGGCATTCAGCGGCACGAAGAAGCCATAGTCCTTGAATGACACGCGCATGGGCGAACCCTCGCCCATATCCACTGTCATCCAACAGCCCTTCTTGCGGCAACATTCCACGATGGTGGTCTCAATGACCACCTCCTTGCCCAGCTCTTCGTGAGGAATTGCGGCCAAAGCGGAGGCGGGCATCACTTCTGCGATTGCGAACTCCTCGCCATACCATCCGCTGAGGGAGTCGGCAGTGGCATCGGCAGTGGCATCGGTAGCCGGTTGCTGCGAACATGACTGGAAAATGAAAAAGGCTGCGAAAGCAAGTATCGGTAGGTGTTTCATGGTTGTTGGTTTGGGCGCTAAATGTAGCCACCTGTGCGGATTGTGCTCATGACAGACGTTAGAGATGGAAGAGCCTTATCCTCCCCACAACTTTCTCCCTGCCCCTAAAGCGCTGCTGCCACCCGGCTGCCTTCGTCTATGGCGCGTTTGGCATCCAGTTCGGCTGCGAGCTTGGCGCCACCTATGAGATGAACGGTGACACCTTTGGCCTTCAGCGAGTCGTGGAGGGCGGTGTTGCTGTGCTGTCCGGCACAGATGACCACGTTGTCAACCTCCAGAAGCTGGGGTTTCCCATTCACAGTGATGTGCAGCCCTTGGTCGTCAATGCGGTCGTAGGTCACGCTGTTCATCATGCGCACCTGCTTGTTCTTGAGCGCAGAACGGTGAATCCAGCCGGTGGTCTTGCCAAGCCCTTCCCCCACCTTGGACTCCTTGCGTTGCAACAGATAGACCTCGCGGGGCGATGGTCCTGGCTGCGGAGCGATGCCTTGGATGCCGCCCTGGGCCTCGTTCGTTCCATCAATGCCCCATTCTTTGAGAAATGCAGCGATGTTCTGCGAGGTGCTGGGGCCGCTGTGGGTGAGGAATTCGGCCGTGTCGAAACCGATGCCGCCCGCCCCGATGATGGCGACCTTCATGCCCACCTGACTCCTGTCGCGCAGCACATCGAGATAGCCCAGCACCTTGGGATGCTCAATGCCCGGAATGCGGGGCGTGTTGGGGGTGATGCCCGTAGCAAGGATCACTTCATCGAACTTTGAAAGCATGGCCTCATCGGCCTTGGTGTTCAGTTTCAGTTCTACTCCGGTCACTTCTATCTGCCGCTTGAAATAGCGGATGGTCTCGTAGAACTCCTCCTTGCCCGGAATCTGCTTCGCGATATTGAACTGGCCCCCTATTTCGTCCGAAGCATCGAAGAGCGTCACCTGATGCCCGCGCTGGGCGGCAACGGTGGATGCTGCAAGCCCTGCAGGGCCTGCACCCACCACTGCGATCTTCTTTTTTGATGATGTCGGCACATAGTTCAGCTCTGTTTCGTGGCAGGCGCGCGGATTGACCAGGCAGCTTGTGAGCTTGCGCTGGAAAATATGGTCAAGGCAGGCCTGATTGCAGCCGATGCAGGTGTTGATCTCGTCCTCACGTCCTTCCTGTGCCTTCTTCACCAGTTCGGGATCGGCAAGGAATGGCCGCGCCATGCTCACCATGTCGGCATCGCCATTGGCAAGGATCTGCTCGGCCACTTCGGGCATGTTGATGCGGTTGGTGGTGATGAGCGGAATGCTCACCTCGCCCTTCATCTTGCGTGTGACCCATGTGAATGCCCCGCGCGGAACCATGGTGGCGATGGTGGGGATGCGCGCCTCGTGCCAGCCGATGCCCGTGTTGATGATGTTCACACCCTCCTTCTCCAGCGCCTTGGCCAACTGCACCACTTCGGGCCAAGTGCTGCCGCCCTCCACAAGGTCCATCATGCTGAGACGGAAGATGATGATGAACTCGCGGCCGGTGGCCTCGCGCACGGCCCGCACCACCTCCAGCGCAAAGCGGATCCGGTTCTCATAGCTCCCGCCATACCCGTCTGTACGGAAGTTGGTGCGCTTGGCGATGAACTGGTTGATGAGATAGCCCTCCGACCCCATGATCTCGACCCCGTCATAGCCTGCGAAGTGCGCCAGTTTGGCGGCCCTTGCGAAATGGGAAATGGTGCGGTCGATGCCGCGCTTGCTCAACGCCCATGGTCTGAAAGGGCTTATGGGCGACTTGACCGCGCTGGGAGCCACACAGAAAGGGTGATAACCATAGCGGCCCGTGTGCAGGATCTGCATGGCGATCTTGCCTCCATGCGCGTGGACCGCCTCGGTTACGATGCGATGCTTCTCGGCCGTCCGCCTGTTGGTGAGCCGGCTGGCGAAGGGGCCTGTCCATCCCGACACATCAGGGGCGATGCCGCCCGTGACAATGAGGCCCACGCCCCCTGCGGCCCTTTCCCCGAAGTAGGCGGCCATCTTCTCGAAACCGCCCTTCTGTTCCTCAAGCCCCGTGTGCATACTGCCCATGAGGGTGCGGTTGCGAATGGTGGTGAAACCGAGGTCGAGGGGCTCGAAGAGGTGAGGATACTTGGGATGGGTCATGGTCTTGAAAATGATGTCGCCTGCCTGTTGCGGGTGCGCAAGATAAGAAGGTGAGGAGCGACCGTGCCGCATGCCCATTCCCTCTAATGCGCCACTGCTCCGTCCACTTAGGTGATCACGTCCGTCCTTGGCCGCAACATGCCCCATGTCCTATCGGTGCAAACGCATGTCAAAGGCTCGGTCACCGACACGGAAGTGGCCTCTGAAATGGCCCGATTCACCTGTCGCCCCATCTCCTGAAAATGATTCCATGGACCTGCCCCCATTTCCGTCAGAGGCGGAAAGGTTAGCAGGACTGACGGAGATCCTCCCGGCCCTGACGGAAACCCTCCCAGCCTTGACGGAACAGATGGCTGCCCCAACGGAAATATCCGCTGTTCCAACGGAAAGGTTGGCAGCCCTGACGGCAATGTCGGCAGGCGGGTACGCAGAGGTAAAAGCTGCGCGGGAAGGGTCAAAAGCTCTAACGGAAACTCGATTTTACTGGTGGTTCAGCGCATATTGTCCATTTCCGGATAGTTCGCAGAATCCGCTTCAACTGATGATGATGGCCTTCAAATTCGCATCCCATTGCACCGGGCCTTGCCCATCTGCCCTTTATGCCCGATGGCGGACGAAGGCAACTCGTGCATGGCCGTCCGTCAGTGGGGTGAACACATCATAGGCCATGAGAAAAACACTGCTCCTCGTTCTGATGGCCTCGGCCACCACGGCATCAACCGCTCAGACCTTCAATGCCCAGTTGGCGGCCGTGCTGCAATTCAAATTGGACAGCATGGTGGCGCTCTTCTCCAACACTCAAGGCGTGTCGGCCGGTGTCTATTGCCCCGGGCAAGGGGTGTGGGAAGGCGCAAGCGGGATCTCGCACAGCGGCACCCCGCTATCGACCGACATGATGCTGGGGCTGGCGAGCAACTCCAAGCTGTTCGTTGCAGTGACCCTGTTGAAACTGGCTGAGAACAATGTGATCGACCTCGACCACGCCATCAGCAATTATATCCCCACCTATCAGAATGTGGACCCGAACATCACCGTGCGCCAACTGCTGAACCATACGAGTGGGGTGAACGACCCTTTCTTCACCACTTCGCTGCTCGACTCGATACTTGCCCACCCGACCCATTCCTACGACATCAACGAGGTGATGAACTATCTGGGAGCTCCTCAATTCGCCCCTGGCACTGGCTATGGCTATTCCAATATAAATTACATCCTTGCCGGGGAAGTGGCCCGCAGCGCTACCGGACTGCATATTTCGGAGCTCATCAGGAACATCATTCTGACCCCGTTGCAGATGGACAGCACGTTCTATGATCTGGAGGAAACGGTCAGCGGCACTGTGGCCCACAGATGGTATCAGGGGGTAGACTTTGCGGACACTTCGCGCATATCGCTGAACACGTCAGGTGGCCCTGCGGGGGCCATGTTCTCTACTGCCGGTGAAGTGGTCCAATGGTATCATGCCCTGATGAGCGGTCAGATCATCAATGCGACATCGCTGGCAGAGATGACCACCTTCGCCAGTCCGGGCAACTATGGACTGGGCATAGGGCTTTTCAGCTTCTTTGGCAACACCTGTTGGGGACATGGCGGATCGACCATCGGCTATAAGAGCCGCACCATCTATGACCCTTGCATGAAAACGGCCGTTGTCGGTCTTTCCAACTCAGACCCTTCGGCCGTAGATGGCATCACCGCCATCCTCTACAAGGCTCTGGTGGACAGATTGCCCAGATGTCCGCAGACCATCACGGGAAGCACAGTGGTCTGTCAGGGACAGCAAGGCCTGACCTACACGGTACCGCTGATCGCCAATGCCACTGGCTATGTGTGGACATTGCCCAACGGTGCCACAATAGGCAGTGGCAGCGGCAGCAACAGCATCGCGGTGAATTTTGGCCCCACGGCAACGACCGGGACCATCAGCGTAATAGGTGTGAACGGTTTCGGTGAAAGTGACGTTACCTCTTTCAATGTGACGGTCAATCAGATTCCTCCGTCCCCGACCGTGAGCACAAATGGCAATGTGCTGCAATCGAGTGCGACTGACGGCAACCAATGGTATGACCAGAATGGCCCGATCGATGGTGCGACCGGTATGACCTACACCGTGACTGTCAGCGGCACCTACCTTGTGGTGGTGACGCTTGCCGGATGCAGCTCCGGTGCCTCATTGCCGACCGACATGACCATCACCGGGGTGGACGGTCGGGGCGCACTTGCCAGCACGCTCATCTATCCCAATCCGTTCGACAGGGAGATCATTGTCGAAACAACGGAAATGAAGCAACTGTCCACTGTGGAGATACTGAATGCCACGGGTCATACCTTACGCAGCCAGTCATTCATCGGTAGGGCGGTCATCGCCACCCATGACCTCGCTCCGGGCGTGTATCTGATTCGGACGGACAATGGGGTCCAACATGAGTTCCACCGTGCTGTGAAACTCCATTGAGGCGATGAGCCTGAACCCTGGACGGGCGAAGGCGCTTGCCCGACCGCTCAGACCACCAACAGCCCCTCTTCCCTGATGGCTTCCATCATATTCCCGAACCAGAGCTGCGGGAAATTGCGAAGACCCCGGTCAGCGTAGGACTCCTGCAATTGGGCGTAGGTGAATGCTGTGCTTTGCCACGGGGTCATCTTCAGAAGCACATCGGTGAGCCAGACCCCCTCTTTTGCGGGACATGGAATTTCCAGATCGTCCTGCTGCCCTGTGATGATAATCGCCTTCAGCTTCGCATCGTAATGCACCGGGCCGCCCGTCCACACCAGCACGTGGTTGGGCTTCGTTTCGCGGAATTCCTCATCAACAAGGAAGCCTTCTATGAGGTCGGGCGGCAGTGAGGTCTTTGGAACCCTGTGGCCGAACCACGTTTGGAGCGGTTCGTCCAGCGCTGTGGCGTGCATGAAGTTGAACAGCGATTTCGTAAGACCTTCCTTGAAAAGGTCGTGGTCGGCCCCGGTCGGGTCAGCGTGCGTGAGGTCGTTGTTGGCGAAGGTGCCGGTTTCCGGGGTCAGGTTCTTCACTTTGAAGGTGCTGGGCTCCAATCCCACGGGGCTATGGGCAGTCATGGCAAAGCGGTGCCAGAAGGCCGATTGCAGC
>JAIPBJ010000082.1 GCA_021739625.1 Flavobacteriales bacterium
GCAGCGGCAACGCAGTGACCATCACCTTCGTGGTTCCTCAGTCAGACCCGTCCTTTCGTGTTTGGGGCATGAATGACGATGACATGGCCTCCGTGTCTGTCAACGGTGCGGCCTATCCGTTGAACGGCACATCCGCCTCCTACGACCCTAAGGTGGTCTGCGGACTCTCGCCCGGCAATGACGGGGTGGTGTTCTCTGGCGGCAACCTGGTGGGGGCCAACAACAACACCGAGGGAAACTACTCCTATCAGGACATCATCTTGCAAACGAACGGTGTCAACACCATCACAATCACCGGAATCAGTGGACTTGGCTGGGGATTTGCCGGGGTCACGGTCAATTGTGTCACCGGGCTCGACCCCCAGCAGTCTCACATTGCCGAGCGTTTTCTCGTAAGCCCGAACCCTCTCCGGTCAACGGCTGTCATCCAATGGAACATGACCGTGTCCAATGCCCGCATCGACATGTTCGACCACATTGGAAAGCTCGTCAGAAGCGAATACAACGTTTCGGGCAACAACTTCCGACTTGACTGCAACGGGCTGCCGAACGGCATTTACATTGTCCGTCTTTCAGAGGGCAACACCGTCATCGCCTCAGAAAGACTGGTGGTCACCGATTGAGGACGTCCTCCCCTACGCTTCCTCCTCACGCATTCTTAGAATCTGCCGCACATCTCGGGCAAGGACCGCATGTAAAAGACCCCGGTTCCGCTTGCAGGGAACCGGGGTTTCTATTTCTTTTCAGCCCATACAGGCCATGGCGATCATCTTGGGTGCGAGCTTCCTCGCGAGGCTTCGATGGAATCAGCGTTCAATGCGCACCGTTTTCGAGAACGAGCCTGTGCCCGTGTTCAATGTGAGCACATAATAGCCGTCTGCGATGTCAACCGCATCATAGCTCAGTCTATTCCACCCGTTCACCACCTTGGCATCTGTCCTACGCAGCACTGCCCCGTTGAGATCGGTAAGCAATATCTCGACAGAAGTTGAAGCACCCGCATTTTCAAATTCAAGCGTCATTCGGCCATTGGTCGGGTTCGGATAGATCCGCAACTTCGCTTTGTTCGGGTCGCTGATGGAGGTCACCAGATTGCTGCTGATGGTGCGGCAGAAACTGTAGGTGACCAGGGTGGACTGCGAGCCGAAGACCCCTTCCACGCGGTATGCTTTGAACTCCACACAGACGGTGCTGTCGAGGTCATCGGTAACCGTGACCAGACCGTATTGGCCTGTGGTGATGAATGGGTTTGTCCACACGCCCTCACTATACGTCCCGCCTTTGTTCGACCCGAAATTATTGATCGCAGCAGCCTGAAATATCGGGTAGCGGTTCGTGTTCGGTACCCCAGAGGCAAAATCGGCATTGTCACCGTTGTCTATCGCCACCATGTGGGCATCGCCCGAGAGAATGAACATGTTCTCGATGTCGTTGTCGCGAAAGAAATTGCCCAGCTCCGTTCGTTCCTCCGTATAGCCGCCCCAATTGTCCGCAATATCTCCACTGAAGGAAGTAGGGCTCACCCAGGCGATGATCTGCCCATTGTCGCGCGCTGCAAGCACTTCGGCCTTGAACCAGTTCTTCTGCGTCAGTCCCATCTTCGTCACCCCCGACACGCGCTCAGACCGCAGATCGGTGACAATGAACCGCACACGCCCGATGGTGAAGGCCTGATAGATGGGCACATCGCCAGCGCCTGCTCCCAACGGATAATGGGGCACATACTGCTGATAGGCCAATCGGGCTGCCTCGCGGCCGGCAACCGCCCCAAAGGCATTGTCGCCACAGTAATCGTGGTCGTCCCACACGTAGGCGATAGGTCTGCTCTTCAGAAAAGCGGCCGACCTGGCCTTTGACAGCACCTCATCCTCGTACGCTTCCAAATGATCGACCACGCTCGTGGTGCTGATGTTGGCATAATGCAGGTCGCCTCCGTTGAGGTAGAACAGGGTCTCATGCTCCGCCATCTTGTCGTAGGCGGCATGGTCCGAATTGAACGCGCAGGACGCCAAGATGAACTTGAAGCTCATAGGCCCGTCCACAGGCGTCTTGAATTGGCCTTGGGCAGCAGCGGACGTGATGAGGTTGCCATTCACTTCAAAGCCATAGTAGAATTGGGTATTGGCGGCAAGACCACCGACAGCGAACGAGAGGATCCTGTTGTTTGTGCTGTTCACCGCGTTCTGTGCAACCGAATAGGTGTTGGTCGAGAAGTTCGCATCCGTGCTCACCACTGCCCTCACCGAACAATCGGCCGAGAACTTGGCATTGATAAGAATGCTTTCCGGTGTCAGCCTTCCCGACCAGAAGTAAGTGACGTTCTGTGCAGCCACCGGAGCGATGAATCCCAGTTGGCCCAGACCCAAGAAGGCCAAGGCAATAAGCGCAAGCCTGCTTTTTGGATTGTTAACTCCCATGGTGATCTCAGATAGTAAATTGGATGGCCCACTCAGCGTTCGCGCTAGCAAGCCCCCGCAAATGTCGAGAAAACAAATGAGGACGCTTTCAAGGGCCGCCCAGTAGTACCTGTAAAGTCCTCTGACTTGGCAAAGGAGGGTGGTATCATCAACTGCATATCGTGGAATATCAGGGTCGAAGAGTCCCACCCTCAATCTTCAATCGATATTCTCTGATCGATATTCTGCAATCGACCAAAGCACCCTCCCTGCTTTTCACTGCAATTGCAAACCGACCAAAGGGAGCTCACTGCTTCTCGCAGTAATCGTCCATCGCAAACTGAGCGAAGCGACCTCACTGCTTTTCGCAGTAATTGTCAATTGCCAATTGAACCGCCCCTCCGCTTCACCGACCACGTGAACGTGAACCGCGCCACCTCGGTGCCATCGGCCATTCGGCCCACCGTTTCCATCGGCACCAGCACCGGTTGGCCCGTGCGGCACGTCTCCTCAATGGCCGCGAACATCTTCGCCCCATCGGCACAGGTGAAGGTCGTCAACTTGTCCGCCTTCTTCGTGAAATCCGCCTCCATCTTCGCCACAAGCATTGCAATGCTGTGCCCCGAATTCTCAATGGCGAAGAGTGCCAGCACACCCGTGCTCATCTCTGCCGCCATGCTCTGTGCCGCGAAATAGATGCTGTTGAACGGGTTCTGACTGCGCCATCCGTAAGGCAATTGCACCACGCAGCCCTCCGTGTCAATCCGTTTGAGGCGGCATCCCGCCACCCACGCCAGCGGCAGTCTCATCAGCAGAAAAACATCGAACAGCCAACTGTTCAACATCTGCTTTCTGAATTTCTCGGCCTTGGGGGTCAATTGGATGGACATGGCGCTTATCGGTTGTAGAAGATCACTTGTAATGAATCGGGAGCATTTTTCCCACTTCGGAAGAATGGAGGTTCGTTATTCAGCCACCATCTCCTCCTCCATCAGTCTTTTCATGGCCTGTTCGATGGCCTGGAAACGGGCCTCGCGCTGAACCTCGCGCTCACTGGGCAGCATGTGCATCACAGGAATGGACGCGTCTTCGGCCCAATGCACCTTCTTGCGGAAAGAGGCATTCTCCTCAAAACCGAAGGTCACCGCCAAACTGAAATCGGGATTGCGGCCCGTGGTGCGTGCCAAGGAAATGGCAAGATGGCTGCGATGCCCGTCAGCCGACACAAAACGCTGCACCGACACCTCAATGCCCTTCTTCGAGCACATCAACTGAGGAAATACCGACTGCCGCATCCATTCGCTGGAAAAACGTTCCAGCATCGCCAGCTCGCCCGACTCACGGGAGCGCGACAGGTGCAACTGCTTTTTGAGCTCGACAGAATCCGCACTTCTGAAATGGTCGAATCGCATGAAGAACATCCCCTGAAAACCAAAATATCTCGGAAGAATGTTCATCAGGCGCAGCACGAACATCTCTGGCGAACTGTTGTAGCCGTTGAGGATATCAAGCAACGGTCCGGGCGAGCATTTCTGTGCCGAGAAGAAACCCTCCATCTGCTCAGCAAGGTGCTGTGGCGATATGAGCAGCGCACCCGCAAAGTAGCTTGCACGGCTATTGTTCAGCACATGGTCGAAACTGGTGGCGCGTGGCCAAGGCGTCATCAACGCACGCTGTCCTGTAAGGTCAAGGAACTGATAGCCCAATTCCTTGGCATATAGAAATGCCTTCTGATTCTCGGCCAACAGCGCATTGACCACTATGCGCCTCGCCTCATGGATATACATGGAGCGGATATGCACAAGTTCGGGATACTCCTCCCATGCCGACTCCTTCACCTCATAGCCGAAGCGGTCGAGAAGAATGTTCTTCAACAGGTCGGAAGTGATGGCCTTGTGATCGGGAAGCCCGAACTCCTTTCGGAAACGCAACGCCTCCTTCTCGATCTCCTCAAAATATCCATCATGCATCTCCTGATAGGAGCGCAGCATGGCCAAATAGAATCCCTCCTGTGTCAATTCATACGTCTGTGCAATATGGCTGATGGCCGAAATAAAGGCCGACACCTTGAGCGGTGCACTGGCGATGATCTCGATCAGCTTGCCTTTGTCAATCCCGAAAAGATCGAGCGGCAGTTCGTCCAATATCTTGGAGCGCAGAATATCTCCCACGGGGGCCAACTGCTTGTCGAGTTTGAGGGAAACAAGTCGGTCATAAGGCACATCCAATGCAGAGGCAAGCATGGACATCTTCTCGGTGCTGGGATACTTCTTTCCCTTCTCTATCTCATTGATGTAGGAGACCGACATGCCTGCCCGTTCGGCCAACTCGGCCAACGACAGCTTTCGCGCCACGCGATGCTGGTGCAGCTTCAGTCCGAATATCAGTTTAATGGGCTCCTCGTTCACAGGTCAATTTCCAATGTGCAACTATCAATTTCAAATACTTGTCCAACAACTATATATGTTTCCAATGCACGGGTTTTCAATCTGCAGTGACAGGCAAAGGTCAATCGGTCAAAGTTACATCCCACTTTCATGCGAAAGTCACCGTAAAGAAAATTTACGCTTTCAGCGAATTTTCGCTCTCAACGGAAAAACGTCCCTACATTTGCTGCCCAAACTCAGACCTCAATGGAGACGACTGCGGCATTGCAAAGTGTGCATCTGAAAGCAGAACTGAAAGCAGGCTATGAGGACATCCTCACACCTGATGCCTTGGCACTGGTAGTAAAACTTCACCGCGCACTGAATCCACGTAGGAAGGAACTGCTGGAGAAACGTCAGGTGCGTCAGCGCGAGATCGACAACGGCAAGCTTCCCGATTTCCTGCCCGAGACCGCCCACGTCCGCAACAGCGAATGGACGGTTGCCCCCCTGCCCGAAGACCTGCTCGACCGCAGAGTGGAGATCACCGGCCCGGTTGACCGCAAGATGGTCATCAACGCACTGAACTCTGGAGCGAAGATGTTCATGGCCGATTTCGAGGACAGCAATTCGCCTTCGTGGGACAACAACCTCACGGGGCAAATCAACCTTCGTGATGCCAACACCCGCACCATTTCTTACGAGAATGAGAACGGGAAGAAATATGAATTGAACGAGAAGATCGCCACGCTTCTGGTGCGCCCACGCGGTTGGCATCTATTGGAAAAGGGTCTGTTGATCGATGGCGAACCCTGTTCTGGCGGCCTATTCGATTTTGGGCTGTATTTCTTCCATAATGTGCATCAACTGCTGGAGAACGGCAGCGGCCCATACTTCTATCTCCCGAAGATGGAAAGCCATTTGGAGGCGCACTTGTGGAACGATGCCTTTGTGATGGCCCAGGACGAATTGGGAATTGAGCAGGGCACTATCAAGGCCACAGTGCTCATCGAGACCATCCTCGCCACCTTCGAACTGAACGAGATCCTCTGGGAACTGAAAGACCACAGCGCGGGCCTCAACTGCGGCCGCTGGGACTACATTTTCAGTTTCATCAAGCGTTTCCGCAACCACCCCGATTTCATTGTACCGAACCGCGATCAGGTGACCATGGCATCTCCTTTCATGGATGCGTATTCACGATTGGTAATCCAGACCTGTCACAAACGCAATGTGCATGCGATGGGCGGAATGGCGGCCTTCATTCCTATTAAAGGAGACGAAACGGCCAACGCTGCCGCAGTTGACAAGGTGAAGAACGACAAGCTGCGCGAAGTGCGCAATGGCCACGATGGCACGTGGGTGGCGCATCCCGGACTGGTGAGTGTGGCGATGGACGTTTTCAACGCCAACATGCCCGCCAAGAACCAGATCAATGTGAAGCGCGAAGGCGATGTCATCACACAGGCAGACCTATTGGCGGTGCCAAAAGGAACCATCACCGAAGAGGGCGTTCGTAAGAACATCAATGTGGGCATTCTGTACCTCGAAAGTTGGTTGCGTGGCAATGGTGCCGCAGCCATCTACAACCTGATGGAGGATGCGGCCACAGCAGAGATCAGCCGCACGCAGGTGTGGCAGTGGATCAAGCACAAAGCCACCTTGGAGGACAATCGCACCGTGTCCCTCGATTGGGTGCTTTCGCTCATCCCCAGCGAGTTGGAAAAGATTGAAGGCTACGTGGGCAAGGACGCTTTCGCCAACGGCAAATTCCCATTGGCGACCGACCTTTTCAAGAAACTCATCTCACAGGGCGAGTTCGAGGAGTTCTTGACACTGGGGGCTTACGATTACATCTGAGAAATCTGCCTATTCGATTTTCCATTTTCAATTTTCCTTTTACGTTTTCCAACCTTAAACAATTAAACCCAACCAAAACCAAATGACCATTCAAGAAAGAGCAGCAAAACTGCAGGCCGACTGGGCAACCAACCCCCGTTGGAAAGGAATCACCCGCCCATACACTGCCGAGGAAGTGATCAAACTCCGTGGAACGGTGGAGATCGAGTACACACTTGCCCGCCTTGGTGCCGAGCGTCTGTGGAACAAAATGACATCGCAGGACTGGGTTGCCGGTCTCGGTGCATTGACAGGAAATCAGGCCATTCAAGAGGTTCAGGCCGGATTGGAGGCCATCTATCTCAGCGGGTGGCAGGTTGCTGCTGACGCGAACCTTAGCGGTGAGATGTATCCTGACCAGAGCCTTTACCCAGCGAACTCTGTTCCATCGGTAGTGAAGCGTATCAACAACGCACTGAAGCGCAGAGACGAGATCCAGTCTGTGAATGGCAAAGGCGACATCCATTGGATGGTGCCGATAGTGGCCGATGCTGAGGCTGGATTCGGTGGCAACCTGAACGCCTTCGAACTGATGAAGCAGCTGATTGAGGCCGGTGCTGCAGGTGCGCACTACGAGGACCAACTTTCCTCTGCCAAAAAATGCGGTCACTTGGGCGGCAAAGTGCTTGTTCCAACGCAAGAAGGCATCAACAAACTGGTGGCCGCCCGTTTGGCTGCCGATGTTTGCGGAACGCCAACGGTTCTTATCGCCCGCACAGATGCTGATGCTGCGAACCTTATCACCAGCGACATAGACCCGCGCGACCACAAGTTCATCGCCAGCAAAGAGCGCACGAACGAAGGCTACTACTATGTGAACAACGGTATCGAACAGGGCATTGACCGTGGCCTGAGCTACGCACCTTATGCCGACCTCATCTGGATGGAGACCAGCAACCCCGACATAGGGTTCGCCAAGGAATTTGCCGATGCGGTCCATGAGAAATTCCCCGGTAAAATGTTGGCCTACAACTGCTCGCCAAGCTTCAACTGGGCGAAGCATCTGAGCGTGAACCAGATGTTGACCTTCCGCGAAGATCTGGCCGCGATGGGCTACCGCTTCCAGTTCATCACTCTGGCAGGTTTCCACGCGCTGAACACCAGCATGTTCGAAGTATCACGTGCTTACAAACTGCGCGGAATGGCCGGATATTCTGAGCTTCAGGAGCGCGAATTCGCCTTGATCGATGAAGGTTTTGAGGCCATCAAGCACCAGAGCTTCGTGGGCACCGGCTACTTCGATGCTGTTCAGAACACTGTTCAGCAAGGAATGTCCTCTACCACTGCGATGGCCGGTAGCACCGAGACCGAGCAGTTTCACTGAGAAGCCCCCCCTGTGCCGACCGTTCGGCATGATTTGCAGAAAGGCCCCGTTGTCCGAAAGGATGGCGGGGTTCTTTTTGTTGTTCGGAATGTGCCCGATGAATTAGCTCGAACGCAGTGAACACCCGCGTGTTCATAAGCATTGACGCGAACATCGACCGGCCAATTCGGCCAAATTTTAACTTTGCCGCGAACCATTAATCAAAGCATCATGAACAACATGCGGATCTCCATCTTAGGGCTGCTTGCAGCGGTTTTCATCCTCAGCGGATGTGGCAATATCGACATCGTGAAGCGCAGGCACATGCCGGGCTATCACGTGGAAGTGAACAAGAAGGCGAAGCAAGAGAAGGCGGGCAAGAACAACGCTCAAGTGGCCTTGGCCGAGCAGGACATGGAGTCCATGGATCCAAAAAGTGCAGCACTGCCATCTCCGTCCATCGAGGACGGTGATCTTACCGCCTCGGTCGCACCCGTTTCACCAGAAGTGTTGAGGGCAGCGCGCAAGGCACACAGAAAGGCGGCCATTGACAACGCTGTGGACAAGACCATGACCACTTTCCGCCATGAACTTGCCGCTACCAAAGGTGCCTTGAAGCCATCGCCTGCCGGTGACACGCATTGGATGGCATGGGTCGCGTTCGGGGCCGGTATCGGGGCCGCGTTCTTCGGATTCATCGGGGTGATCCTTGCCATCTTCGGATTTGCACTTTGGGTGCCTGCCATAGTATTCGGTGTCACTGCCATCGTGTTCGCCATCATCCATGCCAAGAAAGGATACGGTGGTGAGAAATTCCGCAGGTTGGGCCTTCTGTTCGGTATCATCGGTGCCAGCTTGGGCATGATCGGCCTGATCATCTGGGCCATACGCATTGCCCGTGTGTTCGTGGTCTGAGCGCATCCCAATTGACTGAAAAGGAAAAGGCCATTCCGATCGGAGTGGCCTTTTCTATTCACCTGACCGTACAGATGTGCATTCGTCAGCAACGGATATTTACCTTTCCACCATGTCTGAACAACAAATCATTCGGGAGTTGCGGGAAGCATCGGACGTGTTGGAACGCTTCATCGGTGAGACCGGCAACATCCAAGCAATAGCAGCAGCAGCGCAGTTGCTGTCAGATGCAGCCAAGGACGGCCAACACATATATTCCTGTGGAAACGGAGGCAGCATGAGCGATGCCATGCACTTTGCCGAGGAATTGAGCGGCAGGTTCCGCAACGATCGCCCGCCCATCGCAGCCGCTGCGATCTCAGACCCCGGACACATCACCTGCACGGCCAATGATTATGGATTCTCACATGTCTTCTCAAGATATGTGGAGGCCTTTGGA
The DNA here is from genome assembly GCA_021739625.1 of Flavobacteriales bacterium. Taxonomy (GTDB): domain Bacteria; phylum Bacteroidota; class Bacteroidia; order UBA10329; family UBA10329; genus UBA10329. Next base: position 9,319 of record JAIPBJ010000082.1, read on the forward strand.
AAATATGGCGATGTGCTGTTGGCCATCAGCACGAGTGGCAATTCTGAGAATGTGCTGAATGCTGCCAAAATGGCGCGAGACAAGGGAATGAAGGTCATCGCACTCACTGGAAAGGACGGAGGCAGGTTGGCAGGACTCTGCGATGTGGAGGTCCGTGCGCCTCACTCGGAATACTCAGACCGCGTGCAGGAGATCCACATCAAAGTAATCCATATTCTGGTGATGCTGGTGGAGCAGCACGTGTTCGAGAAAAGGTGATTGGAATCACTCCAGCACAATCCGCTGGTTGGAGCGTATCCCGTCCACTTCCACCATCAGAAGATAAATTCCTGATGGGTTGGCAGCGAGGTCCATGGTGGCATTGCTGCCGCTGATCTGCTGACGGATCACGGTTCTGCCTATCATGTCCAGCACTTCCATTCGTCCTGACAGGATGGGTTTGGAGAACTGCAGGTCGATCAGGCCTTCGCTGGGATTCGGATAGACGGTGAAGGCCGATGGCGCAGTCTCCTCCACACTCAGTTCGCACAGCGGCTGGCTGACAGTGATCTGCCCAAACTCATAATTGAAGACAGACCTCACCGTGTCAATCCCGAAGGGGTAGAAGACCTGGGTAAGGGAGTCGTCCACATTGCCATAGATCACATCGTAGCGCACCACGCAACGGTATTGGCCCGAATGTGCTTCCGTGGCATCGGCAATGACCAGCTCGGCCGCGATTTCGCCTGCCAATTCCTCACTGTCCTTCTCCCATTGATAGGAAACATCGGTGTCCGATTCCACCCCAAAAGTGATGCTCTCACCGGGGCAAAGCACGGTATCGCCTGCACCCACCATTTCGATGTCAGGATAAACGAAACGGCCAAGGGCACAGCGGTGGTCGCTGAACTCACCAAGTTCCCATAGCACAGGTTCCAGACTCCGCATGGTGATCACCTCGTTTGTGGATTCCAAAGCCACAAGATGCGATCTATCGCCCCAGACGTTGTCTATCACCTTCCCGAAATCGCCACTGAAAGTGGAATTCGGATAGCCTATGGGATGCGGAATGTAAGGCCCGATGGAATCGAGCATGGCCGGATACAGATTCAATTCGTGTGTGGGAGCAACATTGAAATCGCCCCCGAAGATCACCGGCTCACCATCGGGAATGTTCTGCACATCGATGAAGTCTCGCATCTCGCCCATCTGCGTGCGCTTGGCAAGGATGTCATCTGCCTCGCCTCCGGCATCCATGTGTGTGCCGAAAATGTGATACTTCTTCCCAAGCTTGTTCACCCTTGCATATTTGATGCCCTTGTTGGCCAAGCAGTCCTGCGATGCCTGACCACACAGTGAGAAATCAAAGTCGTCCTCAAACTCAATGGGCCAACGGCTGAAAATGATGACCCCTCCGTTCCATGGGATCGGGATGATAGAGTTATTCGGATTGAGGATCTCGGTATGGTATATGAAGCCGACATCGGCCATTGCCGGAATCATGTGACTCTCGCGCGGAACATCATCAAACAACTCCTCAAAGACCACCACATCCTGATAAGGGGAGATCTGGGCGGGAAGCAGCGCGGCCCTGTCGTTGGCCTGCAACATCCCGCTCACCCCGAAGGGCAGCATCTGGATGTTGTAGAACATGGCATTCATCACGTTCGGCTCGCTGAAATCGGTCTCATCGATCTCGTAGATGGGCAGGTCGTGCAGGGTGAAGAACACGTTGCGCTGCTGGGTCGCATCATCATTGTCGGGACGGCACTTGATGATTGTGTTCTTCCCAAAAAGGGTCGTCTCAAGTTCCTGAAAATCGGGACTGTCCGACCAAGGCTGAGAAAATCCGGGGCCCGAAATGGCGAACTCCATTGAAGTGCCCGCGTCCAGTCCTATGAGGCGCATCCGAAGTTGCAGCGTGTCCATCGCGCCTTGCAACAGGATATCGAAAATGGCGGTGTCGCCCTCGGCCACGGCCGAATTGGTGCGACTGCACTGAAAAACGCTCACAGGGGCATCGTCCCACCAACCGAGCACCGTGTCCTCCAATAGTTCCCATTCGGTGGGCTGCACTATGGCGGGGCCGCTCTGCACCACTTCCAAATTGAAATCCTGCCATGTGCTGTTGCGCAGACGCAATGTGCTCTGCGCAAAAGTTGCGGATGCAACCACCGAGATCACGGAAGTGAGTAGTATTGTTACCCTCATGTTGTCGTTGTGTTAATTCTGGGCCAATATAGGAATTGATGTTTATCAAGCGAATGTCCAGCAAACCCGGCCAGAATTGAGAGATATTGATGCCATTGCCCAAAATGGGATCCGCTCGGCCACGTCAGATGATCAACAGATGATACCTTCGCCATCACAATCCGGCAGTCAACTGTCTTCAAAGAGTATGTGAAATGCTCGTAAAAATCTTCGGCAGCGCAGTTTATGGGGTGGATGCCAACCTCATCACGGTGGAGATCAACATCACGCTCGGAGCGGTGAACTTCTTCATGGTGGGCCTGCCCGACAATGCGGTCAAGGAGAGCCAGCAGCGCATTCAGTCCGCACTCAAGACCAATGGGCTGAAGTGGCCCGGCAAGCATATCGTCATCAACATGGCGCCTGCCGATGTTCGGAAGGAAGGTTCGGCCTACGACCTCACGCTGGCGGTCGGAATTCTGGCAGGGTCGGAGCAGATTCCGCATCAGGAGGTGGGCAACTACATGATCATGGGCGAACTGGCGCTGGACGGAGGTCTCCGGCCCATCAAGGGTGCGCTGCCCATTGCCATTCTGGCCCGTGAGCAGGGGATGAAAGGGTTCATCCTGCCCAGCGCTAACGCCCGCGAAGCTGCCATAGTCGATGGCATCGAGGTCTATGGTGTGGACAACATTATGCAGGTAATCAGCTTCTTCAAGGGTGAGAAACCGCTGGAACCCACGGTGGTCAACACCCGTGAGGAGTTTTTCAAGCATCTCTATGAGAGCGATGTCGATTTCAGCGATGTGAAGGGGCAGGAGAACATCAAACGGGCGATGGAGATAGCCGCTGCGGGCGGGCACAACATCCTGCTCATCGGCCCTCCGGGCGCAGGCAAGACCATGCTGGCCAAGCGACTGCCCACCGTCCTTCCTCCACTTTCCCTTCGCGAAGCATTGGAGACCACGAAGATCCACTCCGTGGTGGGCAATCTGAGCCGCGATTCGGCACTGGTTACGCAGCGACCGTTCCGCTCACCGCATCACACCATCTCAGATGTGGCGCTTGTGGGTGGAGGGCAGATCCCGCAACCGGGCGAAATTTCACTTGCGCACAATGGAGTCCTTTTTTTGGATGAATTGCCAGAATTCAGTCGGGGCGTTCTGGAAGTGATGCGCCAACCTTTGGAGGATAGGAATGTGACCATCAGCCGCGCACGGATGTCTGTGGAATACCCGTGCAGTTTCATGCTGGTGGCGAGCATGAACCCATGCCCCTGCGGCTATTACAACCATCCCGACAAGGACTGCGTGTGCGCTCCGGGTGTGGTGCAGAAATACCTCAACAAAATCAGCGGCCCGCTGCTCGACCGCATCGACATGCACGTGGAGGTGACCCCCGTTCCGATAAACGAACTGGCCGAAGACCACACCTCAGAAAAGAGTGAGGAGGTGCGCAAGCGGGTCATCAGTGCGCGGGAGGCACAGACCGTGCGTTTCAAAGGACTGGAAATCCACTGCAACGCGCAGATGGGCAGCAAAACGCTTCGTGAAGTGTGCGCGCTTGACGATGCTGGCCGCGCCATGCTGAAGAAGGCCACCGACCGCCTCGGCCTCAGTGCCCGCGCCTTCGACCGCATCCTCAAGGTGTCGCGCACCATTGCCGACCTTGATGGCAGCGACCGCATCCTACCCAACCACTTGGCGGAGGCGATACAGTATCGAAGTCTGGACAGGGCGAACTGGGCGGGATGATCCCTGCCATAGAAATCACTGCACTGCGCTGCCACCTGTTCGACTTCGAGACTCAGACCCGAATTGAGTTGCCTACCTTTGCGCCCGTTCTGAGAATCCGGTTGATCGGAACACAGGTCTCACCAGCACCACACGCCTTGGACAGATGCAGTTTGAGCTCACCAGCGAATTCCTTTCCGCGCTGCGGGAGGACATGGAGCGGCTTGACAGCACTACGGTCGCTGCCAAGGTAGAAGACCTATATCCACAGGACATAGCAGAGATCCTCGATGAGGTGACTCTGCAGGAAGGACAGTTCATCTTCCGTCTTCTGGACGAGGAGATTCGCCCAGAAGTCCTCATGGAATTGGATGAGGACGTCAGGAAGCGGTTCCTGCGCTCACTGTCCTCAGAGGAAATCGCCCAGTATGTCGATCTGCTGGACACGGACGATGCGGCCGACCTTATCTCCGAGCTTCCGGAAGCACGCCAGAGCGAGGTGCTCGATCAGGTAGAGGACGAGGAGCAGGCCAGCGACATTGCCGACCTGCTCACCTACGATGAGGACACTGCGGGCGGCCTGATGGCCAAAGAGCTAATCAAAGTGAATCTCAACTGGTCATTGCCGCGATGTGTGCGCGAAATGCGCAAGCAGGCCGAGGAAGTGGACACGGTCTATACCGTCTATGTGGTGGATGATAATGACCGACTGGTGGGCACGGTATCGCTCAAGCAGATGCTCATTGCGCCAGAGCGCACCCTTATCCGCGACATCTATGACGAGGACGTGCATGCCGTGGAGGCACACACCCCCGCTGAGGAAGTGGCACAGATCGCTGAGAAATATGACCTCGTGGTGATTCCCGTGGTGGATCAATGGCACCGCCTCATCGGACGCATCACCGTGGATGACGTGATGGACGTGGTGCGGGAAGAGACCTCGAAGGACTATCAGATGATGAGCGGTATCTCGGAGAACATCGAGACCACCGACAGCGCATTCATCATGAGCCGTGCACGCCTGCCTTGGCTGCTGATTGCCATGGGCGGAGGCATTCTCGGTTCGCAGGTCATTGAGCAGTATGAAGGCCAACTGCGGGTCTTTCCCGAAATGGCCATCTTCATGCCGTTGGTCGCCTCCATGGGCGGTAACGTGGGCATTCAGTCGTCCGCGCTCATCGTGCAGGGTCTTGCCAACAACACCCTTGGCAGGGACGGCATCCTTCCGAAACTTCTGAAAGAACTGGCCGTGGGACTGCTCAACGGACTGGCATGTTCCGTGGCGATTCTGGGCTATGCCTACTTCTTCGGGCATCCCATTGCGCTGAGCATGACCATCAGCCTTTCGATGATGATCGTGATCCTGTTCGCTGGTTTCTTCGGAACCATCGTTCCGCTCGGTCTCAAACGGTTCGATCTCGACCCCGCCCTGGCCACAGGCCCGTTCATCACTACGGCCAACGACATCATCGGGCTGTTCTTCTACTTCGTCATCGGACGGATGATGTACGGTTTCTTCGTCTGAGGTACATAAGAACCTTTGCTTTCTTTGCCGCACCAATGCGCGTCCTTTTCATAGACACTGTTCACGCTTACCTCCAGTCGCATCTCATGCGCATGGGCCATACCTGCATTGATGGCTCGGAATGGACGAGGGCAGAAGTGCTCGCCCATGCACACGACTTCGATGGATTCGTGATACGCAGCAGGATCAAAGTTGACCGCGAACTGCTGGATGCCTCCACCGATCTGCGTTTCATCGCAAGGGCAGGTGCGGGCATGGAGAACATCGATGAGGAATATGCCAAGCTGTTGGGCATCCGTTGCCTCAACGCCCCAGAAGGCAATCGCGATGCGGTGGGCGAACACGCCATCGGCATGCTGCTCACGCTGTTCAACCGCATCAATCTTGCCGACCGCGAGGTGCGTTCCGGGCTTTGGCTGCGCGAGGAGAACCGGGGCGTTGAACTGCTGGGGCGCACAGTGGGCATCATCGGCTATGGCAACACCGGGCGGGCATTCGCCAAGCGGCTGTCGAACTTCGGGGTGCTCATCTATGCCTATGACAAGCTGAAGAAGAACTACTCGGACGAGTTCGTCATCGAGACAGGCCTGGGCAGCATTTTCGAGGAGGCCGATGTGATCTCGTTGCATGTCCCACTCACCGAAGACACTTATCATCTGGTGAATGATGAGTTCTTTCAGCGACTGCACAACCCCATTTATCTCATTAATACCTCACGAGGCCCCGTGGTGGACACCGCAGCCCTTGTGCGTGCCATAGAAAGCGGCAAAGTGCTGGGTGCCTGTCTCGATGTGTTGGAGTACGAAGGTTCCTCCTTCGAGCACCTTTTGGATGACGATACCCCCGAACCGCTCCAATACCTCCTCGACAGCCCGAAGGTGATCCTCACCCCGCACATTGCCGGGTGGACACATGAAAGCCATATCAAACTCTCGCAGGTGCTTGCCGAGAAGATTCAGATGGCGTTTCCGGGGGAGTAAGGCACGTGCCCTGTGCGCATATCGCTCATCTGCCATAATTTCGTGACCATGGAGACCATTGCACCATCCTACACACACGTGCCCAACTTCGTCACCCCGCAGCAGTATGCCGACCTGTGCGGGGTCAATCTGGCATCCGTGTTCCGCAGGTTCCGCACGGGCCGCATCTCCGGAGTGCGCATCTCAGGCAAGATATTCATAGACATGGAGACCAGCCCACCCGCAGCGCCCTATACCGTCAAGTTCCACAAGGCCCCTCCGCCAAGACTGCCCGAAGGCCTGCCCCCTGTATCACAACTGGTGTGTCTGGACGCATGGGCCTATAAGAAGAAGGTCACCGCCAACCGTTACTACA
>JAIPBJ010000083.1 GCA_021739625.1 Flavobacteriales bacterium
CATGGTCGATGAGCAGGAGATGGTGATGAATCTGGCCGACATCCTGGCCGATGCCTTCGTTTGCGACTCTGCCTACCTCAAGGTGCGCAAGCTCGAAACGATGGGCACCGACCCCACCAAGCTCGACATCCAGCGCAAGATGCTGCAGGTCTATCTCTACGAATCGCTGGAACGCACCCGCAAGAACGCCCTCGACCTCATCACGGCCTACACCACGGGCTTCGAGCGCAGCATGATGCGCTTCCTCGTGGGCCGCATCCTCAAATCCTACAGCATCAACCCCAAGCAGCTGCGCAGGGACATCACGGGGTATATGCGGAAGGAAGGGGGATATGTGTTTTGATTGATGTTTGACAACTTAGTCTCTCACACCCTCACCATCCCTCTGAACCCCCTCGCCCCATAGTACGACTGCGCCCCGTTGTGATAGACGAAGACCTGCCCGTAGCGGAAATCCCCGAAGATGGCCCCGCCCAGCTTGCGGATGGCGGGTGGCGTGAGTAGCCAACTGGAGGTCTTGGCATCGAGCGGGCCGAACTGCTGGAGGTGGCGGTATTGCTCTTCCGTCAGCAGTTCGATGCCCATGGCAGATGCCACGTCCATCGCGCTGTCGGCCGGCCTGTGCTCCTTCCTCGATTCCAGTCCTTCACGGTCAAAGCAGAGGCTCCTTCTCCCTGACGGGCTTTCGGCAGCACAGTCGCAGAAGAGGAATTGGCCTGTCTTTTCATCGCGACCTATCACGTCAGGCTCACCACCAGTGCGCTCCATCTCTTGCAGCGACCAGAGTGTGGATCCGTTGGCCTCCAATCTGTCCAGCACCTTTTCCCAACTGATGCCGGCATGACGGTGCATGTGTTTCGCGAATCGGACTTTGAGCGTGCTGAGGAGTTCCACTCTCTGTTCTCTGGGCAGTTCCATTGTCTTCTTTTGATTCATGGTAATGTTCAAAGCTGTGACGATCCGACACATAAGTCGGCTTCTATCCTATAGCCACCGCTTCCTTCTGAAGAACACCAGCATCATTGCTGCCAAAGCGGCCATCACGCCCAAGGTGATAAAATAGCCATTGCGCCATCCCAGTTCGGGCATGTGTTCGAAGTTCATCCCATAGATGCCTGCGATGAACGTGAGCGGAATGAAGATCGTGGATACGATGGTGAGCACCTTCATCACATTGTTCATGCGGTTGCTCATGTTGGCCAGATAGAGATCCATGAGCATGCCCAGCACCTCGCGGTTGCTTTCGAGGCTGTCTGAAAGCTGCACCAGGTGATCGTACACGTCCTTGAAATACTTCTGGTTGTTCTTGAGCACCAGGCCCGAAACGCCTTTTTCCAATGCGCTCACCGCCTCGCGCAGTGGCAATAGCGACCTGCGCAGGCGCAGCATCTCGCGTTTCACCGCCTGAATCTCTGCTATGTGGTCTCCTTCATTGTCGGCAGTGATGCGTTCCTCAAGGTCGTCCAGCTTCTCATCGAACCGCTCCATGATGGTGAAGTAGTTGTCCACCACGATGTCTATGAGCCGATAGACAAGGAAGTCCGCGCCCTTCTTGCGCACCACGCCAGTGTTCTGACGGATGCGCTCACGCGTGGGTTCGAACAGGTCGCCTTTACGCTCCTGAAAACTGAGAACGTAGTGGTCTCCGAAGACGATGCTGACCTGCTCGGCCTCCAGCACGTCATCGTCTCCGAACCACATCATCTTCATGGTGAAGAAAACATGGTCCTCAAAGAATTCGACCTTGGGGCGATGGTCGGTGTTGAGCACGTCCTCCAGCACCAGCGCGTGAATGCCGAATACCTCGCCCAACTTGCGGATGACCTCCGGGTCGTGAATGCCGTTGACATTGACCCATGAAACGCAGCCAGGCCCTGTGCAAAGGTGAAGCCCGTTGATGTCATCCACCGCTGCCTCATGCACATCGCCCTCAGAGAATTCGATGAGTTCGATGGAGACCTCCTCTTCGCGCTGCTTTCCTATAAGGATGAGCGCACCGGGCGGCAAGCCTGCCTTTGCAGACCGCGACCTTGCTTTATTCCTCTGTTTGCTTGACATTGGGTCTCAAGTCGTTCTTATAGACAATGGTGCGGTAAGGGAAAGGGATCTCGATGCCCTCACGGTCAAAGCGCTCCTTCACGCTCTTGTTGAGGTCGCAGCGCAGTTCAAAGGCATCGCCCGGACTGGCAGCCCACACATCTGCACGCAGTTTCACTCCCGAATCAAGGAAACCGACCACACGGCATTTCACCTTGGGATAGCCTTCCTGAATTTCCTCCACTGAGCGATTGTCGAGAAACATGGGGTGTTTCATCGCCTCATCGACAATAATCCTGAAAGCAAGATCGATGTTGCTGTCGTAGCTGATGCTGAAGAACATCTGACGTTTTATTCTCTCATCGGAGATATTGGCGTTGATGATGGTCTGCGAGCTGATGACCGTGTTGGGAATGATGATGCGCTGGTTCTGAAAGTCCTTGATGATGGTGTGGCGCAGGGTGATGTCCTCCACCACGCCCGACCGTCCGGCATCGGTCTCGATGATGTCGCCCACGCGGAAAGGTTTGAAGATAACGATGAAGATGCCGCTGATGATGTTGCTCATGGCCTGCTGCGAGGCAAAGGCGAGCACAGCGGCCACCACCCCGGCACTGGCGAACAGCGTTGCGCCCAACGACCCCAGTTCGGGCACCGAATAGATGATGAGGAAGACCGCCAGCGAGAAGATGATGAACGTGCTGGCGTTCTTCAGGAAGCTGTAGCGCGTGGGATCGACCTTGAGCAGCATCGAACTGCTGGTCACATAGCGGTGTATGAGCCTGCGCACCCACAGGGCGAACGCGAATGCGACCACCCCTATGATGAGGATCACGATCGGTTCGGGAATATTGGCGAGGTGAAATGACATTCAAGAATCGCTTGCTGAGTTCCGTATGGATACTATTACTTTGCCCGCCCGAAGGTACTGGCATATCAGTACGCGGAAACAGTAGAACATGGCGATCAGATTCGGTATCATCGGTTGTGGAAGGATTGCTCAGCGCCATGCGGAGCACATCACGAACAACGGGCAATTGGTAGCATGTTGTGATGTGGTAGGTGAAAAGGCCGAGGCCATGGCCAAGGAGAATGGCGCAGTGGCCTTCACTGACGCGGGCGAAATGCTCCGCTCCATGAAAGGAAAGATGGATGTGGTGGCGATCTGTAGCCCGAATGGACTTCATGCCCAGCATTCCATCGCTGCGCTGAATGCAGGATTCCACGTGCTGTGCGAGAAGCCGATGGCCATCAGCGTGTATGACTGTGGCGAGATGATAAAGACGGCCGAACGTGTCAACCGCAGGCTGTTCGCCATCAAACAGAACCGTTTCAATCCGCCTGTGGAGGCCGTGAAGAAGGCCATTGACGAGGGCGTGTTCGGCAAGCTCTATAGCATCCAGCTCTCCTGCTTCTGGAACCGCAATCCGCAGTATTACGAGAACAGTTGGAAGGGAACCATGGACATGGACGGTGGCACGCTCTTCACGCAGTTCAGCCACTTCATCGACCTGCTCTATTGGATGATAGGCGATGTGAAGGACGTGAAGGCCATCACCCGCAACTTCGCCCATCAGGACACGATAGATTTTGAGGACACGGGTGTTGTGATCCTTGAATTCTACAATGGTGCTATCGGAACAGTGAACTACACCGTGAACAGCCACGGCAAGAACATGGAAGGCTCCCTCACCATCTTTGGCGAGAAAGGCACGGTGAAGATCGGAGGGCAATACCTCAACGAACTTGAATACCAGAACATCGAAGGGTTTGTGTTCAAAGACCTGCCAGCAGGAAACAAGGCCAATGAATATGGCCAGTATCAAGGATCGATGAGCAACCACGACAAGGTCTATGAGAATCTTGTGGATGTGCTCAAGCACAATGCGGCCATCTCCACCAGTGCCTTCGAAGGGTTGAAGACCGTGGAGATCATCGACCGCATCTATCGCGCAGCAGGACGACCATGAGCCACAGTCCGCGGGTGCTTGGCATCGGCATCAAGGATGTCGAATTCGGTGAAGGTGTCACCGTTGTGGAGCCTTGTAACATCTATGGCTGCAAGATCGGAGCTGGCAGTTTCGTGGGACCATTCGTGGAGATACAGAAAGGCGTGACCATTGGAGAACACACCAAGGTGCAGTCGCATGCCTTTGTCTGCGATCTGGTGACCATCGGTTCGGACTGCTTCATCGGCCATGGCGTGGTATTCATCAATGACATGTTCGCTCATGGCGGCCCTGCCCGTGGCGACCGTTCGCTCTATCGCGCCACTACTGTTGGCGACCATGTTTCCATCGGCAGCAACGCCACTGTTCTTCCTGTAAGCATCTGCGACCATGTGGTGATCGGTGCAGGAAGCGTGGTGACCAAAGACATAAAGAAACCAGGGATCTACGCTGGCAATCCCGCAAAACTCATCCGCACACTATGATACCTTTCGTTGACCTCAAGCGCCAATACCTGAACCACCGCGTGGAGTTGGATGCCGCCATTCAGGACGTGTTGGAGAACACTGCTTTCATAGGTGGCAAGCGCGTGAAGGACTTCGAGACCGCATTTGCCAAGGCATTGGGCGTGAAGCATTGTATAGGCGTGGCCAACGGCACGGATGCCATCTATATCGCTATGAAGATGATGGGCATCGGTGCGGGCGATGAGGTGATCACGGTTGCCAACAGCTGGATCTCCACCTCCGAGACCATCACCCAGACGGGCGCCAAAGTGGTATTCGTGGATGTGGAACCAGACCAGTTCACCATCGACCCCAAGCTTATAGAAGCGAAGATCACCCCGCGCACCAAGGCCATTATTCCTGTTCACTTCCATGGCAATGTGGCCGATATGGATCCCATCATCGCCCTGTGCAAGAAGCATGGGCTGAAGCTGATCGAGGACTGTGCACAGGCCCATTTCTCGCAGTACAAAGGCAAGAATGCGGGCACGATGGGCGATGCCGCCACATTCTCCTACTATCCCGGAAAGAACCTCGGTGCCTATGGTGACGCAGGTGCGGTGGTGACCAACGATGACGCCTTGGCCGAGAAGATGCGGATGTATGCCAACCACGGAGCCTTGGTGAAACACGCCCACCAGATCGAGGGCATCAACAGCCGACTGGACAGCATTCAGGCGGCCATTCTCGGTGTGAAGCTGAACCATCTGCCCACGTGGACAGCCAATAGGAGGAAGAATGCTGCGCTCTACAATGAACTGTTGCAGGGCATTCCGCAGGTGAAATTGCCCGTGGAGCGCGAAGGCTGCAAGCACACCTACCACCTCTATGTGATCCGTGCCGAGAACCGCGATGGTCTGATGGCGCATCTTGCAGCAAAGGGCACCGACAGCGTGCTCCACTACCCTACCATTCTTCCTCTTTTGGAAGCATACGGCTATCTGGGCCACACGGCTGCCGATTTCCCGGTGGGTTATGCCTATCAGCAGCAGATCCTTTCGCTGCCGATGTTCCCGGAGATGCGGGAAGATGAGGTGCGCATCGTGGCCGCTGCCATCCGCGAATTCTATGGCGGTTGATGGAACCGAAGCGGATCCTCATACTGGCCTATGATTTCCCGCCACTCAATTCGATAGGGGCCAAGCGGCCTTGGAGCTGGTTCACCTATCTGCCCGAGTTCGGCTATCATCCCGTGGTGGTGACGCGGCAGTGGGATGAAAGTGCTGCTGCGAAAGGCGTTACTGTAGAGAGCGATGGCCGTTCCACTATCATCCGCGTTCCCTATCGGCCAAATCTGCGCGACAGGATGCTGGCCCGTTTCGGGGAGCAGCGGTTCTCGTTGCTGCGCAGGATGCTGACGGCCTATTACAGCATTGCGCAGTATTTCACCTTCGTGGGCGACAACCGTGCGGGCATCTACCATGCAGCGTCCGAACATCTGCAAAAGCATCCGTGCCGTGCCGTCATCGCCACGGGCGAACCGTTCGTGCTGTTCCGCTATGCGAAGAAGCTGAGCGAACGCTTCAACATTCCTTGGGTGGCTGATTACCGCGATGGATGGAGCACCAACTGGGGCGTTTGGGAAACGGGTGGCAGACTGGAACAGGGCATCTACCGCAACATTATCCGCCTTGTGGAACGGTCGGTGACGCCATCGGCCAGACTTGTAACTGTGGCCGCACCGGCATTGACACCCGACATTCGGACAGTGATCGGTGAGCATCGGTATGAGACCATCTTCAATGGTTATTTCCCAGAGCTGTTCGCGGCCATGGTGCCTGCGGAACGGAAGGACGGTGTGTTCCGCATCGCCTATTCGGGCACGCTGTATGGCTATCAGCGGCTGGAGGTGTTTTTGGACGGACTCAAGCGATTCATGCAGGAAAAGGGACTGTCGGCAGCCGATGTCAACGTGACCTTCTATGGGCTCGACATGCAGAGTGACCAGCGTGAACGCCTGTTGAACTACGAACCGTTCTTGCACGGTACGCTCCATTCCACGCCTCGCATTCCGCACGAAACACTGCTAAAGGAACTGAACGCCTCGGATGTGATGGTCATCCTGACCAACCCGACCCGTGGGCAGCTCTATGCCAAGGTGTTCGACTATCTGGCATTAAAGAAAGAGATATTGGTGACGGTGACAGAGCCCGATATCCATCAGCTGTTGCAGCAGGTTGGCGAGGGCCATTTCTGCGATACGCCTGAGGAAGTGGCAGCGACCTTGGGCACGCTGCACGCGGCTTTCAAGGCCGGGACATTGAACCAAGGCAAGGAGCACAGCGAAGGATTCCTTTTCTATTCCAGACGGCATCAGACGCAGCGATTGGCTGGGATGCTGGATGCGCTTTAGGATATTCAACCCTTGCTGAACACGGCCGCTACCCAGTTGTTGTTCACCACATGGTCGGTGAGCGTGAGGCCGTTGTCCTCCGCCTCGGCCTGTATCATGGGGAAGTCCTCGGAGTAGAACCCGCTGAGGAATAGCGAACCGCCCTTTTCCAGCACGGCCACATACTTGGGGATGTCCTCCAGCAGCACATTGCGGTTGATGTTGGCGATGATGGTGCCGAAGGTCTTTGCGCCCAGCAGTGCGGCATCGCCCTGAAGCACCTTGATGTCGCTGATGCCATTGAGGGCGCAGTTGTCGGGGGCGTTGTCGAAGGCCCAGTCGTCAATGTCGATGGCGGTCACATCCGCAATACCAAGTTTGCGGGCCACAATGGCGAGGACGGCCGTGCCACTGCCCATGTCCAGCAGCGGTGATTGCAGCGCGTGCGTCATCATCAGCCTTATCATGCCTGCGGTGGTGGCATGATGCCCCGTGCCGAACGACATGCGCGGCATGATGGTCACCTCCAGTCGGAAGCCCTCTTTCTTCTCATGGAACGGGGCACGGATGCGGCACAGGTCGCCTATCTCCACCGGGTCGAAGTTCTTCTCCCATTCCTCGTTCCAATTGCGGTCGGCCTCTGTTCGTTCAGATACGGTGATGGTGAATCCCGCCTCGCGGAAACGGCCCAGCACGGCATCCAACTGCACAGGGTCAAGACCATCGCTGCCGATGCTGGCCTCGAAGCCCTGCCCCTCTTCCAGGAAGCCATCAAAGCCGATGTCGCCCAGCTCGGAGATGAGCAGGTCCTGCCCCGTTTCTGCGGGGTCAATGGTGATGGTGAGAACGGTGAATGTGTTCAATTTACAATGGGTAATTAGCAATTAACAATTGGGTCCTATGACGGAAAAGTTGATGTGTGATGCAGCGCACGGATGACATCCTCCGGCATCACTCGCCCCGCGTCCCCTGTCCCTCGTCCCTCGCCCCCTGTCCCTCGTCCCTCGTCCTCTGTCCCTCGTCCCCTGTCCCTCGTCCCTCGTCTCAAGCTTTTACAATGGCAAGAAAATCCTCTGCCACCAGCGATGCGCCACCGATGAGGCCACCGTTGATGTCGGGTTGGGAGAAGAGCTCGGCCGCGTTGGAGGGCTTCACGCTGCCTCCGTAGAGGATGGGTATCTCATTGGCAAGTTCTCTGAAACGGGAGTAAAGAACGCTGCGGACATGCTTGTGCATCTCCTCAGCCTGATCGGCCGTTGCGGTGAGACCAGAGCCGATGGCCCAAACAGGTTCGTAGGCCACTATCACTTTCCTGACCTCATCTTCAGTTAGCATATTGGGGCCCAAACTCAGTTGACCCTTCACCGCTTTCCAGTGGTTGCCTTTCATACGCTGCTCCTCCGATTCGCCAAAGCAGAAAATGGGCGAGAGTCCGTTGGCAATGGCCACTTCCATCTTGACCCTTATCGTGCGGCATTTCTCCACGAACTGGACGCGCCTTTCCGAATGGCCGAGGATGACATACTCCGCCCCGAACGACCGCAGCATCTTTGCCGACACCTCGCCTGTGAACGCCCCGCTCTCCTCATGGTGGCAGTTCTGCGCAGCAAGATGCAGGTTGCGCACATCCTTTATGCGTTCGCCCACTTCGGCAAGGAAGGGATAGGGCACGGCAAGGATCACCTTCACATCCTTCACACTGCTCATTCCCTTGACGATGGCATCGGTCAGTGCCAGACCCTCGCTGCGGGTGAGGTTCATCTTCCAGTTGGCGGCTACTATTTTCATGTTGATTGAAAGGGACGGGGGACGAAGGACAAGGGACGAGAGAGGCGAGTCGGGTCAAGCATTCATCCCAATTGCTAATTGCTGATTGTTCATTGCTAATTGCTCATTGTTCATTGCTAATTGCTCATTGCTCATTGCTCATTGCTCATTGCTCATTGCTAATTGCTAATTGCTCATTGCTCATTGCTCATTGCTAATTGTTCATTGTCAATTGGCTCTCACTCTTGGGTCAAATATACCGTACAGCACATCCACCACCATGTTGATGACCACGAAGATGACCGACACGAGGATGATGCTGCCCATGACCACAGGCAGGTCGTAGGTGTTGAGAGCGTTGAGGATCACCTGGCCGAGTCCCTGCCACCCGAACACGATCTCTACGAACACCGCCCCGGCCAAAAGGCTCGCCAGCCAGCCTGAGACGGCCGTGATCACAGGGTTCAGCGCATTGCGCAGCGCGTGTTTCAGCACCACGGTGCGGAAGTGCAGCCCCTTGGCGGTGGCCGTGCGCACATAGTCCATGCTCATCACTTCGAGCATCGAGTTGCGGGTGAGCTGCATGAACACCGCCAGCGGCCGCATTCCCAGCGTGATGGCGGGCAATATCAGGTTGCGCAGCACCAGCCTGCGGCCCTCGAACTCGTCTATCTCATAGAGGCTGCCGGTGACGGGGAGGCCCGTCCACTCGCCCAGCAGGAAGGCGAACACCCACATCACGAGGATGGCTGCCACGAAGCTCGGCAGGCTCATGCCGAAGATGGAGAGCACCATCAGGGCGCGGTCGAGGAAGAGGCCCTTGTTCAACGCCCCGATGATGCCGAACAGGATGCCGAGCAGCGTGGCCATGCTGATGGCCGACACCGCCAGCACGGCCGTGCCGGGCAGCGCATCGAGCACAATATCTGCCACAGGGCGCTGGTTCTGGTAGCTCCTGCGCAGGTAGGGCGCCTTCAGGTGCACAGGGCCGAGCACCTGCACGGGCGCACCGTACTTCTCGGCATCCAAGTAGAACGGGCTATCGCTGTCCGCAGTGTTGAAGAAGGAGACGGGCGAGAGGTCGTTGAGATAGACGAGGTACTGCGTGCCGATGGGCAGGTCGAGGCCCAGGTCCTTGCGGATCATCTGCACCTCCTCCTCACTGGCGCGCTGGCCGAGCATCAGCTGGGCGGGATCGCCTGGCAGCGCGGTGAACAGCAGGAACACCACCGTGACGATGCCCAAGAGCACTGCGAGGCTGTAGAGGAGTTTGGAGAACAAGGTGGAAAGGGGAAATAGGAAACAGGAAACAGGAAACAGGAAAATGGTCCTTCGACCGAGCTTAGGATGGCAGGGGAAAAGGTGGGGGCTAAGGTAGGGAGGAGGGTAGATACCCACTGCCTTGCAGCCTAGTGCGGGCGGGTACAGAGTTGGGCCGAAAGCAGGATCAGATACCTGATGCACGTTCTACCATCACTATATCAGCCTTCACCATCTCTATGAGGTTGATGGCGGGTAGCACGAAGTGAGCGAACGGTGAACCGGCCAGACGGGCATGCAACACACCGCGCACTGTGCCGAGGGTAACTGTGCCGAGGTGAAGGGCGCGGTTCAAAGGAATCGTCAACTTGCCTTCTTCCTCATCCATAATGGAAGACCACGTATCCGGTGCAAGTCGAAAATGACAGGTTACCTCAAGCACAATGACCTGACAATCCTTCTGCGAAAAGGTCACTTTGAATCGAACACCGACAAGCTGTTGGGTTTTTGAGAAATTGAACTTCGGAAGTACGGTGAGGTCCATTTTCTCCTTGGGGTCGAACCCTTCTGTGTTGATCGAGAACTGGTCGGTGGTAATGCCCACAATGGCAAAACCAAACGGCACGTCTTTTTTCTTGCCCATGTTCATGCTGCCTCTGCGAAATGTTCCTCGCCCGCAAATTCGGCTATCCTTTCGCCAGTCTCGAGGTTTATTGTATTGAAAAACGGCCATCCTCGCTGAGGGGTGGTCATCGCCTTCCAATTGAAAAACGATACCTCACTGTAAAAGCTGCCCAAGTCATGGCTTTGAGCAATATAATCAGTGAACCCCTTGTACCCTTCCTCCACAGGCACGTCAAAACTGACCTTCGGTGGAGTCTCATCCAATAGATTGATGCCAAGTATATCCTCCATGCTCGCAATGGTCTTGAGCGTGAAATTCTCCCGGCCTTTCAGGATGGTGCTGATGCGCTGTACGGAAACCTTCAACTTATCGGCCAACCGCTGGCGGTCCCAATCCGGATTCTCGTCAAGGAACTGGAGAATGCGTTCTGCCACTCGCTGTGAACGGAGGAACTCCGCCCGCCCACCTTGGTCGAATGCAGGATGTTCCTTCCACCCAGATGTATCAGGTGCTATGCGCGACCTGAACTTCTCTTCAAAAGATCTTGTGTCCTGTTTCATAGTTCCAGTTCTGTGTATGCGTCCTGATAGAACATGCCCTCTTGTTTCAGGCGATCCCGGAGGCGATTGATCTTAGCCCATTCATCCTGTGTCGCAACGTCATCTGCCATGTACTTGAACAGTTTAATGGCCCCGCCTGTCACGATGTAAAGGTCTGGGGCAATCTTGACCGCGTAGATACGTAGCCATCTCTGATTCTTGCGGCCCCGTCCTTTCGACTTTAGCAACATGCCATCACTCTCATCGTTGTTCAGCGGTTGGAAGCGTTCTTCAAATGTCGCAGTGAGATGTTCAATGCCTTTTCTGTATGCTGTTCTGAATGTGTAATTTATTTCAAGAAACTCCTCCAGCACCTGCATGGAGGCATCACTCAGCTCAATGCTCTCTTTGGTTCTCTCATCAATCAGTTTTTCCTTCCGAGCCTTCAGGAAGTCTCTTCTGTACTCAGGGTCTGTTATCCTGTCCACGAACTCCGACCATGAATTCTCTCCGTCAGGCGCATCTTCATACCGTACCGCATAAAGCCCTCGAAATGGGGTTTCGTTTGGGTCTGCGAAAATAGGCACGAATTCCATTTTTTCAACTTATAGGTTTACTGGCCGGATTGTTTCGGCCAATTATTCTCTCAATCCTATATACACATTGGTTGTGACAGGCAGGTCATGGTCAAACATGGACGGTGGCTATTGAGGTCAAAAATATCACTACCCCCTCAAAAACCCCAACTCATAGACCATCGGCCGCAGCTTCTCCGTCAGCTCCTTATACGCCCCCTCGAAACCCGCGAAGCTCACAGGAGCAAAATCCCCGCTTGCGTTCCTGGCCTGCAAAGCCTTCCTTATCTGATACCACCCCACATCCGCGCGGTTCAGTTTCAGCTCATCGCGCACGCTCCGCACATCCGTATGTTGGAAATAAGCCTTCCACAATTTCCGCCCCTCGTCCAGCACCGCCTCAGCCTCCTTGCTGAACTCATTGTTCATTGATAATTGTTCATTGCGAATTGAATGAATGTACTGCACCATGAAATCACTCTCAAACCTGTCGGGCGCACCTACTTCTGCCTCCGTGTAGGGAATGAAATGGTTCACAATGCTCCATGTGCGCCCGTTCCATTCCAACCCGTCCGCACTGGCCGTCAGGTTCTTCCCATGAAATAGCATCCAGATGAGGCAATCGCTCTTGAACTCTTCAGTTAGAGGTTCTGAAGGCTGCAAGAACTGGTCATTATGATTTATCCATGTGTGCGTCACAAGTTGACGAGCAGAGAATACAACCGCCACGCTCCAAACGTTCTCTGGGAGGATGTATAATCCACCTCCATTGCCGCCTGTGAAAATGGATGATGAGATTAGCGTTTCTTGTCCCGCATGCTGAAGATCATTATTGCTGGCATACAAATAACCCAACATGCCATCGCAAGAATTTTTCAAACGTGGATTGCGGGAAATCGTAAGTGCGTTTGATAGCGGCAGTGCCAATTCATCATTCATACTTGGTCTGTCGATCCAAACATTCAGAAATCCATTGCTCGGCAGGTTGAAAAAGCTCTTCTGACCTATAGGCGTTGATTTCTTATCAAGTACATCAACAAGTACATCGGTTATGCCAGCACGAACATCTCGACTTGTTTTCCAAACAAGAAACCCAATGGGAAAATCGCCTTTTAATCCTTCAAATGCTTTGCTGTGGACAACAAATCCACCCAAGTACTCTGCTCTCCAATATCCTCTGAATTTCTCAAAATTGGGAGCATTCACATACTTCAAAGTACTGAACATGGCTATTGTGGCAGTCGGTAACTCCGTTGCAATTCGCACGATGAATTGAACAAAGAGCTCTTTGCTGGCATACCCCAACTCTTGGGTTTTCATCAAAGCGTTGATTTTCGTCTGCTCAACCTCCTTCTTGTTCTTATCGCCTTTGCCAATACCTGAACCTGTCTCCCCATAAGGCGGATTTATCAGCACCAATAGTTTCTTCCCTTCCGCTATCGCCTTGCGCAGCCCCTCGGGCACCTTGTTCGTCAGCGTGTAGTCTATCTGCCCATCGTCCGTGATGTCGTCATTCAGGTAGTCATATTGGAATCGCGTGGCCGCCACACAGGTCTTCGTGGCCTTCATCACATCCACATCGGCCGCATCCAGCGTGCTCATATAGATGTTGCGCGGGTTGCTGTGCTTCACCTCCAGGTTGCCCACCCCGCAGCACATGTCCCAAACAATATAGTCCTTCTGCCAGTTCTTCCCCAGCGTCTCGGTCAGCTTGTCATACGCCTTGTCCACCACATGCAGGGGCGTGTAATACGCCCCTTTGAAACTCCTTTCGTCTATCGGTATCAGGCTGTCGCGCCTTTCCAGCAGATAGTTCCTGTATTCCGCCTTGGGCGGGCGGTGGTAAATGGCCCAGAACTGGCGGTAGCCCTCCTTGTTGCCCAATTCGTACAGCTTGCCGCCAAGGCTGAACACGGGCGCATCGCCCTTGTGCAGCAGTTCGGCAGGCAGGTCGCGGTGGGTGCTCACCGTGCCATCGCTCATGATGTCGGCAAAGAACAGCAGCGCATAGTCCTCTTCCTTCACATCCTTGATCTCGCGGCCTATCATCGCCACCCATTTGTCAAACACCTGTTTCAGGTTGTCGGGCGTTATCTGCGTGCGGATGATCTCCCCGCTCTTGATGGCCGCCTTCATCGTGCTGATGAACTCGTCCTCGTGCGTCTCCATGCGGAAACTCACGAAATAGGTGCCGATGTGCGCGCTCACCGCGTCCAGCGCATCCTGCGTGTAGCTGCTCGCGCTCGTCCCCCACTTTATGGTCTTCTTGGCAAGGAAGGGGATCACATGCGCACTCTTCATGATGGCCGCCTTCTGCGTGTCTATCACACATAGGAAGGGCGGAATGTGCTCGCCCTTGTTCAAGGCCTGTTGCACATAGTGCAGCAGTTGGGTGAACATGGCGTAGGTGCTCACCCGGCCCGTGTCCTTCGCCTCGAACCACACCTCCTTGGTCTGAATGTCTATAAGGTTCTTCGAGTAGCCTTTCAGCCCCAGTGCCTTGATGTAGGCATCTTTCACATCCTCCTCGCTCTTTGCCTGTTGCAATTGCTCGTATAGCGTCATCCCTTTCCAGTGTTTTCCAATTGCCCTTTCCGGGGCCGTTCATGTTGTGTTTGACAAATCTAAACGCCCGTTCTGTTATGTACCTCTCGTGTTGATAAGTTTGGAGGTTTTCCCTCCCCCACAAAAAAAACCGCCCGTCCCGATCAATATTCTTCACTCGTCATTCATTATTCTGCGATCAAAAAAACCGCCCATCCCCCCTCCTCCCCCCTCCCTTTTCCCCTCTGCCCCTCTGCGTGCAACAAAAAAACCGCCCATCCACCAAAGGCGGATAGGCGGCTCTCTCTATCACCACACCTCTTACACCAACGGATCCATCGCAAAATCCTGCACCATATTCCCGTTTACCGTCAAGGTCGTCTCAATCTGCTCGTGGTTCTCATCCCACACCTTCACAGCATAGTCCCCGTTCTTTATCGCCCCGCTGTCATACAGGCCGTTGCTGTCGGTCGTGAAGGTCTTATCCACATCAGAGGAGAACGTCACCAATGCACCCACAAGTGGCATCCCGTCCGCCTTGCCCGTCACCTTCCCTTTCACATTGCCGTCCCCGGTAGGCGTTCCGCCTCCGCCACCACCGCCCTCGGTCGTGGTCGGCTTGCGTATCTTGTTCAATACCCGTGCGAACGTGAATCGGTCCGCCAGCGGCCTGTCCCCCTTCGCAATGTACCGCCCGTCCTCGAACATGTCCATCACTGTGTCATACAGCGCGTTGTTCGCATCCATCTTCACCTTGGTCTCCTGCGGATTGTCCTGCTTCGCATCGATCAGTTCGCCCAGCAGCGTGGCGTAAGCACTCCTGCCCGCCTCATACTGTGCCCTGAATCCGCCAGGCATGTTGTTGCCCGCAAGAAGCTCCGCCTCAAAATCTCCTATGAATATGCTTCCCTGATTGTTCAGCAGCTCTACATACTCCCAGTTGAACGCGGCCGCTTTCGCATAATCCTTCCATCCCGCACCCTCCAGTCGCGGCTTCTGCTCGTCCTTCCACCCCGCTACATCCCTTATATAAAGCTTCAGGGCCTGCCAGTTGTCAAGGCACGTCTGTGCCAGAACCTTCAATTGTATCCCCGCAACCTCCGTCCGCATGTCACGCATCTGCAGGCTTGGCAGTGCCATTGCCGCATCTATCTGCGCCTCAAGGTTGTCAGCGTAGGGATCATCATACTTCCCCTTGTGCGCCACAAAACTCGCCTTGTTCTCTCGGAAGCTGCCCAGCCCTGCCTTCGCTACGGTGTACAGCTCCACCATTTTACATGGATATTTCTGATTTCCTGCCATGATGTTCTCTGATTAGGTTGTTGAAAAATTTCGGGAACAACATTACGGATCTTATTGTGATCCATATCATATACAACGAACTTTTTTATATGACTTTTATCATGTCAACCACCACAGTATCAACATCATCACATTTCTTCACCCACAACCTCCAATCCACATCCACCCACAAATAAATGTTCCATATCATCTGATATGCACCGCCCCACCCTGACAGCGGTTGCAGACCCTGTCAGCGGTTCACACCCCCACCTCTTCTGTCCCTTCTCCCTACCCCCCCCGCCTGTCCCAACGGCTAAATCGCACATCGTTAATCGCCAATCGTTCTCCCACAATCAAAAGAAACCCGCCCATCCCCCCCGTCCCTCGTCCCTCGTCCCCGGTCAGTCTGAGTAGGCCCTTTTCGGGCCCTATCGAAGACCCGTCCCACTTGTCCCAACTGTCCCTATCGTCCTTATAGTCCCTCACCCCAATTGCATATCCCC
>JAIPBJ010000084.1 GCA_021739625.1 Flavobacteriales bacterium
GCCCGAACTGGCCGCCAAGTCAATGACGGCCGAGGAGGCAGAACTGCTCTATCTGGAAAAAAGGAAACAGGAGCTGGAAGACCGCATTGCCCGAATCAAGGGGGGTGAAACAACAAAGACCGAGGTGAAGGCCCCGCCTGTTCGACCGGTTAAGCCCGCAGAACCGGAAAAGACTGAGAAACCTGTTACACCCCCACCATCGCAGAAACCCGTTGCAGTGGCAAAAGAGCCGGCTCAGGCCCGCCCAGCAGAACCTGCCGCTGTGGATAAAGGGGTGAAATTGTCAGTGCAGGTAATGACCTCCCCCAATCAGCTTGACGTAAATTCGGCCCGGTTCAAAGGAGAAAAAGTGCATCATTACCTGCAGGACGGTTCTTACAAGTATGTCGTTGGTGAGTATCGGAGCGTGCAGGAGGCCACTGTGCAGCAGCGCAGGCTGCGGCAGGTCGGATTCGATGGGGCATTCGTTGTGGCGTTCAAGGACGGCAGTCGCATCACCATGGACGAAGCAAGGAAATTATTGAATGAATAATTGACGATGAAGTATTCGAAGGAGATAAAGACTGCGGTGGTGGCGTTGGCCACCATCTTCGCCTTTGTTTGGGGCTACAACTTCCTGAAGGGCAACGACATTTTCAGCAAGCAGCGGGTGTTCTACACCATTCTGGATGACGCAGGTGGACTCAACACCTCGGCACCCATCATGGCCAACGGCTTCAAGGTCGGACTGGTGAAGTCCATTTATTTTGAACCTGAGAACAGAAGGAAGCTTGTGGTGGAGCTGATGCTCACGGCCGACAATTTTGACATTCCCAAAGGAACCAAGGCACGTCTAGTGTCCGACCTGTTCGGTACCACAAGCATCAATCTGAAGCTGGGAGAGGATGTAGCCCATTATGAGGTGGGCGATACACTCGGGTCGGAAATAGAGGAGAGCCTTACAGCCGAGCTGGCCAACGTCTCCAAAAGTCTTATCCCGCTGAAGGTGAAGGCCGAGACACTCATTCAGAATCTCGATTCGCTGGTGCTCGACCTGCGCGATGCATTGGGGAAGGGTGAGCGGGGCTCTGCGGTCAACCGTGCATTGGCCGATCTGGCCGTTACAATGGAGAACCTGAAACACGCCACAGGCAAGATCGATGTCCTCGTGTCGGATGACGGAGATCTGGGCCGTATCCTTTCGGACGTGGAGGCGTTCACGTCCGTGCTCGACAAGAACAAGGGCGAGATAGACAGGCTTGTTTCCAATCTGGCCTCCTTCTCAGATTCGCTTGCTGCCGCAGACATCGCTTCGACCATCAACAATGCCAACCGCACCTTCTCTGAGCTGGCCATTGCCATGGAGCAGATCAACAGCGGTCAGGGCACGGTCGGGAAATTGCTGAAGGATGACAGTGTTTACAACAACCTCACTGCCGCCACAGACAACCTCGACAAACTCTTCATCGACATCAAGGCAAGACCGAGCAGATATGTTCACGTGTCGCTATTCGGAAAGAAGAACAAGGATTGAGAATCCGAATGGCTCCACAATGTACGAGCATCGACCTGCGTCAGCTTTGTTGAGTGCCGTGTGAGGTGATCCATAGAACAATCAGCCTACCAACCTTCAGTTACATGCAATACGTTCCCAACATCATCTTCC
Source organism: Flavobacteriales bacterium (assembly GCA_021739625.1). GTDB lineage: Bacteria > Bacteroidota > Bacteroidia > UBA10329 > UBA10329 > UBA10329. The sequence continues at coordinate 1,646 of JAIPBJ010000084.1, forward strand.
TTCTTGCGCTTGTTGCCGCAGGAGGCATTTTCTATAGGAACGCGTCAAAGATCTGGCGCAACATTATGCTCGGGCGGAAGATCGACCGCACAGACAGGCCTTCAGACCGGCTGAACACCATGCTGCGGGTGGCCTTCGGACAGAGCAAAATGGTGGTGCGGCCTGTGGCCGGCCTGTTGCACATTATCGTCTATGGTGGTTTCATCCTCATCAACATCGAGATGTTGGAGATCGTGGTCGATGGACTGCTTGGAACACACCGGATCTTCGCTCCTGTGCTGGGCGGCCTTTACACGGTGGCCATCGGCTTCTTCGAAATTCTGGGCGTGCTGGTAATTGTGGCCTGTGCCATTTTCCTTTGGAGAAGGAATGTGATCAAACTGGCTCGTTTCCACAGGCCGGAAATGAAAGGATGGGCATTCAAGGATGCGAACAACATCCTGATGATAGAGATCATGCTGATGACCGCCCTATTGGTGATGAATGCTGTGGAGGCCAATTTTCCGGATGAGCACCGCGTTGCCGGACCGTTCGTGGTGAGCCGATTCATCGCCCCGTTGTTCGCTGGGATGGATTATGGCACGCTCCACATCATAGAGCGTGTGTGTTGGTGGGCACACATTTTCGGCATCTTGGCATTCCTCAATTATCTTCCGTTCTCCAAGCACCTGCACATTCTGTTGGCATTTCCCAACACCTATTTCGCCAATCTGGAGAAGAAGGGCCGTTTCACCAATCTGGAGAGCGTGACCAACGAGGTGAAACTGATGATGGATCCCAATGCCGATCCTTATGCAGCCCCGGTCGAGGGAGCATCAGAACCGCAACGCTTCGGTGTCAAGGATGTGCATGACATGTCCCGCATCCAATTGCTGAACGCCTATACCTGCACCGAGTGTGGGCGTTGCACCTCGAACTGCCCTGCTAATATCACAGGCAAGAAACTGTCGCCAAGAAAGATCATGATGGACACCCGCGACCGTATGGAGGAGGTAGGGAAGAATATCGATGCAAATGGTGGCCGGTTCGTGGACGATGGCAGGAGTCTGCTTCACGACTTCATCACTTCAGAGGAACTATGGGCCTGCACCTCGTGCAACGCCTGTGTTGAAAGCTGTCCTGTGAACATCGACCCGCTCAGCATCATTGTGGACATGCGCAGATATCTGGTGATGGAGGAATCGCAGGCCCCGAGCGAGCTGACCACCGTATTCTCGAACATGGAGAACAATGGTGCGCCTTGGCAGTTCTCTCCTGCCGACCGTGCCAACTGGGTCGCGGAAGACTGATGATGATTGACTTTTTCAACAGAACAAAGAAATACATCTCCAATGAGCGAATTATTGAAAGTTCCAACGATGGCGGACATGATGGCCGCAGGCGAGACGCCCGATGTGCTTTTCTGGGTGGGCTGCGCTGGCAGTTTTGACGACCGCGCCAAGAAGATAACCAAGGCCATTGTCAAGATACTGAACAAGGTCAACATCAAGTTTGCCATTCTGGGCATGGAAGAAAGCTGCACTGGCGATCCCGCAAAGCGTGCGGGCAACGAGTTCCTGTTCCAGATGCAGGCCATGACCAACATTCAGGTGCTGAATGGCTACGAAGTGAAGAAGATCGTGACGGGCTGCCCGCATTGCTACAATACATTGAAGAACGAGTATCCCGAATTGGGCGGCAAGTATGAGGTGATCCATCACACCCAGCTCATTCAGCAACTCATTGACGAAGGCAAGTTGAAGGTGGAGGGCGGTGCATTCAAAGGCCAGAAGGTGACCTTTCACGATCCGTGCTATCTCGGTCGTGCCAACGATGAGTATGAAGCTCCGCGCTCAGTGATCGCGAAACTGGATGCGGAACTGGCCGAGATGAAACGTGCGCGTGCCAACGGTCTGTGCTGTGGGGCAGGGGGAGCGCAGATGTTCAAAGAGTCTGAGAAGGGCGACAAGGAGATCAACATGGAGCGCACGGACGATGCGCTTGAGCTGAAACCCAATGTCATTGCCACCGGCTGCCCGTTCTGCAATACAATGCTGACCGATGGTGTCAAGTATAATGATAGGCAGGATGATGTGCAGGTGCTGGATGTGGCCGAGATGGTGGCCCGGGCCGCAGACCTGTGACCGGGACAGTGGAATCAACAGCCATTAAGAAGGGGCGCAGGAGTTTTCTTCCTGTGCCCCTTCTCATTGATACGAATTGCTGCTGAAAGACAATGGTCGGTCAAAGGCGATCTGATTGGAATTGCTTAACGCAGCTCCGGTCACCATTCACGTGTTGAATTCCTCCACGTCATAAGTTTTCTCGGTGAAAGACAGCCCGTTGATTGCCAATTCGCTTAGAACAGACAGATAAATGTCGGCCGCAACGGGCAGCAGCACACCCCTTTGTGTGATGCGGCCTTCAAGGATCATGCGCGTGGCAATGGCCAATGGAAGCCCCACCGTTTTGGCCATGGCCGTGTTCTCCTCATCATCACCGATCACCACCATGCTCGACTCGGTCACAGTCTTCTGCCCGTTGATCACATGGCCCACCTTGTGCCACATCACGATCATATCCTTGTCCGTAGCGTGCATGGACCATTTCTTCTCCAGAATGGACTGTAGGATCTGGGCAGGCGTGGCATTCTTCAGACCTACTTTCTCATTGCTGAAAATGCCCAGCCATTCGAGTTTGGTCATCAGGTCATCGTCCTGATCGAGCTTGAGGTAGTGGGCCACTTTAAGCTCCACCGAGTCGCGAATGCTATAAGGCAGGAAAGAGTTGATGAAATCGCGATGGGTCATCTGCTCAGAGCCTTCCATGATATAGCTGTCGTCAGTGGCCCCCAATTCCACAAACGCATTCCATGCACGGCTGAAGCCCGGTCTTCGCAAGGTGCCCCGATAGATGGTATGCGCATCGAGCAGTCCGTAGGCCTCGCGGTATGACAGCGAATCGCGGTTGGCATAGCCTTCAAATTTCCCATGTCCTTCAATGGCGATGGCCTCTGTTCTGCGGAACACCTTGTGATACGGAATGTATTTGAATCTGTCGTTGTGCAGGAACTTGACCGCTCCTCCCTGACCTGCCAAAACCACGTTGCGCGGATTCCATGTGAACTTGTAGTTCCATGGGTTGTCATCGCTTTCGGGGGCCACCAGCCCCCCGCAGAAACTCTCGAAGTGCTCAATGTGCCCGCCTTTTGCACGGATGCTGTCGAGCAGGTGCATGGCAGAAAGGTGGTCAATGCCCGGATCCAGACCGATCTCGTTGAGCAATGTAAGCCCTTTGGAGATGGCGGCTTCGTGCAACGACCGCATCTCCTTGCTGATGTAGCTGGCCGTGGTGAGGTGCTTGCCGAGTTCCACACATTCCCGGGCCACATCGAAATGCATGTGTGCAGGCAACATGCTGACCACTATGTCGGCCTTGGCGATCAGATCCCTGCGCTGGTCGGCATCGTTCACATCGAACGCGATCGCTGTTCCCCGTTCATGGCCTGCCACTTTGCGCTGGGCGAGTGCAAGCGATATGTCGCCCACAGTGAGATGCCAGTCGCATTCAATGGCGTGCCTGAGCAGATATTGGATCAATGTGGTGGCCGACCGTCCGGCCCCAATGAGGAAGATGTGCTTCATGCGGCAAAGCTATGGGAACGAATGGCCGACTGCTGATCGGGTATGGACATATCTGCTCAATGGAGTTCCCGTTGCCATAGAACTAATGCTGTGGCCTACCGTGCGGAAAACTAAATTTGGGCCACCAAACGGTATAATACTTCTTTGAGACACCACCGATGAACGTACTTGTCAGATGGTCCTTGTATGCAATGCTGGTCACCGCTCTGGCGGGCTGTGAAGTTTTTACCGACCTGGGACTCAAGAATGCAATTTGGCGACTGTATGATATTCGCACTTCCAACGCCAACTACAATCTCATGACCCTGCGAATGCAGGATTATCGAGAGAACGATCCGACCTACAGGTACATTATCCATTTCTATGAGGACGACCGTTGCACTGGGACGTACTATGCGGCAGACACCGTCAACTATGAGGTGGAAGGCACGTGGTCGCTGCCCGAACACGATATCCTGCGCATTGAGCTTGACGGAGTGGTCAATGGCGATTTCCTGATCACCAAACTCGAGAGGCACGTGTTCTTCCTCACCACCGAGCAGAATTACCATGGCCTACCGATCGAGCCTCCCTATTTTCCGATGGACATGTATATCGAAAGGTTCTATTGATGAAGGTCACTCTCCTGGTGACGGGTGTTTCGGATGATAGGGAGTTGGCCCCTGCCATTGATCGCTATGTGAAGCGTTTGGGACACTATGTTCCATTTGACATTGAGGAAGTCAAGTGTCCGAAGCATTTTTCAAAGTTGACCATCGAAGAGCTGAAGAAGGATGAGGGTCAGCTCATATTGGCCAGATTGTCGCCTCAGGATCTGGTGATCGTGCTTGACGAGCGTGGAAGCCAATGGGATTCCATTGGTTTTTCGACCCAATTGCAGAAGTGGATGAACACAGGATGCAGACGGATCGTGTTCGTCATTGGCGGAGCTTTCGGATTCTCTGATGAAGTCTATCAACGGGCCGACCAGCGCATGGCCCTTTCAAGTCTTACACTCACACATCAGATGGTTCGGCTCTTTTTCGTGGAGCAGCTTTACCGTGCGTTCACCATATTGAGGAACGAGAAGTACCATCATTGAGCGTGTTCACGAAAATCCCCCACCATCATGTGATGGGTGAGGGATTTTTGAACCGGTCATGGAAACGGTCTAATTTCAGCGGATGGCAATCTTATGGGTCACCGTTTCACTGTCAATGGCAGAAACAAGTTGGAGCAGGTACATGCCTGGTACCAGGTTTTGAACCTCCATGTCAATACGGTCACGGTTCAGGATGGCGATCGAATGAACTCTTCTGCCGTCCAACGCGAAGAGTTCTGCAGTATGGAATTCGCTTCCGTCAGGTAGCTGAACGGTGAACAGGCCAGCAGCAGGCTGTGGATAGATGCGCACATTTTCCCTGCCTGCATCTGCAAATCCCGTTGTCAGAGGTGGAATGGATGTCCATGTGAAGTTCTTAGGATTGTCCAATGTGTCGAAGGTCAGCTCGGCCACGGCCAGTTTGGTCTCTTTGGCCAGCCAACTGTAGCTGATAGAGGTGTCCCGTCCCGTAAGGCTTGTTTGGAGCGTCCATTGGCTGAATGAGAACAGTTTGGTCCATACGGAATCTATGGTGTGGTCGGTGGATTTGACTCTCAGGCATTCGTAAGTGCCAACAGGAGTGGTGATCTGACCATAGCTGTCAGTGCTGTCATAGACATGGCCGTAATGCCTCACCCTTGCAGCATTCACCGTGAGTGGAACTCCGAGCACCGGAACAGTGATGTTGTTGGCAATGGCCTCGAAATAATAGGTGTCGTCCGAAGCATCGTCATAGTTGCGCGGCAGGTTGTGAACCGTCAATGTCGGATTGAAGACCGTGACGATTGTGCTTCCATTCTGCAACAGGTCGCCAGCAGCACCGGTTGCAATCATTGCGTTCGCACTGTTGGAAAAATAGAGGAACGCCAGGTTGTCGTTGGTCATGGCCATGTTGCTTCCTCCGAATTGCGAAGCATGTGGCGTGCTGGCAGGAGTTACTACGCTTGTTACGAGCACATCGTGCGTAACAGGCGATGGGAAATTCCATTGTTGGTCGGCCCCGGACGGCCCCGGACCATAGACGGTCATCGTGTCGCGGTAGCGTGTGATCTGATCACCGATTACCGGCAGGTCGCCATATTCGTAAGTGATCTGTGCCGATGCGGCCGACATCATTAAAGTGGTGGCGGCAAAGAGAGAGAGTACTGTTCTATTCATGTGATGGAGGGTTTGTTTGGTCTGTCGAAAGTATACAAATGCGCAATACAGGGAAGTGGGCCGGCTTTCACTTCGGTACATTTGCCGCCCAAACCCATAATCAAAGAACAAGTCATGAGTACATCCGCCAATCCCAAGTGTTTCTTCGATATTTCCATTGATGGTGAGGCCGCTGGCCGCATCACCTTCGAACTGCGTGCCGATGTGGTGCCAAAGACAGCCGAGAACTTCCGTGCCCTGTGTACAGGAGAGAAGGGATTTGGCTATAAGGGCAGCAAGTTCCACCGTGTCATTCCGCAGTTCATGCTTCAGGGTGGAGATTTCACTAACCACAATGGTACAGGTGGGAAATCAATCTATGGCAATAAGTTCGAGGACGAGAATTTCACATTGAAGCATACAGGCCCGGGCATCCTCAGCATGGCCAATGCCGGGCGCAATACCAATGGATCGCAGTTCTTCATCTGCACCATTCCCTGCGATTGGTTGGACGGTGCACACGTGGTCTTCGGTCAGGTGACCCAAGGCTTGGAGCTCGTAAAGCGGATAGAAGGTCTGGGAAGCCGATCGGGAGCAACTGCTGCCACCATAGAGATCGCTGACTGCGGGCAGCTCTGATCGCTTTCATGACATGTTGTTGCCCGAGCATTGCTGAGAATTCCGATGCCCGATAGGCGTTCGTACCTTTGATGCCCCGCATGAAGATTTCAGCATCAATTTATGCCGATCAGCGCAAAGATCTCGCGGCCACGGTACGCGATCTGGAGGCGCACGGGGCCGACCTGCTGCATATCGACTGCAAGGACGATGCAACGGTTTTCAAGGATATTGCCGAGTTGCGCAGACTGACAGGTCTGCCCATCGACCTGCACCTGATTGCGCCCGACCCATCGAAATATGCCGACCTGCTGCGCGATCACCCGGTGGAATTCCTCACCCTTCAGTTCGAACTGATCGGGCAGGGAGTTGAACTGCCCACGGTTGGTTTCACTCATCTTGGAATGGGATTCAGCGAGGGAACGGAGATGGGCGCTTTCCTGCCATTTGCCCAACAGTGTGATTTCGCCCTTATCATGGCCACCACACCTGGCGAAAGCGGTGGGCTTTTTAGAACAGACAGCTTTCGGAGAATCCGCGAGTTCAAGCGGCTGTTTCCTGACAAGCGGGTGCATGTGGACGGTGGTGTCAACGCAGAAGTGTCCTTCATCCTGCGCAACCTTGGGGTTTACTGTGCAGTCAGCGGTTCCTATCTGTTCAGTGGATCCACAGTGGGCAGTGCCATGCTGCGCCTCAAGAACGGTATCACCGATTCGCAGTTCCATGTGCGCGATTTCATGCGCACGTTGGAAGAAACCCCTCATCTGTCGGCCGAGCGATTGACCACAGAAAGTATCCTGCTGAGCATGGAACAGGCACGACTCGGATTCACGCTCATTTCGGATGAGCAGGGAAACTTGACAGGAATGGTGAGCAATGCAGACATCAGGCGTGGCATGCTGAAACAGATAGAGGATCTCAACGCCTTGCACCCGGAGCATTTCATCAATCCAAGTCCGATAGCGGTGTTGGACAACCTCACAGTGCGCGAACTGCTGGGCTTCATTCGCAGACAGCCCATTCCCATCAACTATCTCCCTGTGGTAGATGGTCACGGGCGTCTGGTGGGTTCTCTCACATTCAACGACCTGATCAAGGGCGAGGCCTGAGATTCAATTTTCAATTTGCGATTTGCAATTTCCAATTGAAGTGGCATTAGTATTAACCGAAAGCCTTAGACCATAGTATGATCATTGAATTAAAAGACAACATTGACGCGGAACAGGCCACCAGATTGGCCGAGGTTGCCCGCGCTTTCCTGATTCATGATGGTGCAAGTCATGTGCTGATCAACAGTTCCTCCGAAAAGGAGCTGCCCCGCGAGTTGGAGCCGCATACCGAGCAATTCTTTGTTTTTGCTGATGACATGCAATTGGCTTCGCGCAAGTATCGGAGCCAGACGCGCGGTGTCCGTTTTGGCAACACGGTCATAGGTGGCGACAGCAAGAATACAGTTGTCATTGCAGGGCCGTGCTCTGTGGAGAGCGAGGCACAGATCAGACAGTCGTCAAATCTGCTGCGCGAATTGGGCATAGGTACACTTCGGGCAGGCTGCTACAAGCCGCGAACATCGCCCTACAGTTTTCAAGGCATGGGACTTGACGGTCTGAAATTGCTGGGCAAGATGCGCGATGAGTTCGGTCTCAGCATCATCACCGAGGTTCGCGATGCCTCGCAAGTGGATGAGGTCATCGAACACACCGACATCATCCAGATCGGGGCCAAGGCCATGTACGATCAGGGCATTCTCCGGAAATGTGGCAAGGCGAAGCAGCCCGTTCTTCTGAAACGTGGATTCGGATCCACCTTGCAGGAATTCGTGCAGGCAGCCGAGTTCATTCTTTCTGGTGGAAACCAGAACGTGATGCTGTGCGAACGCGGCATCCGCACTTTTGAGACCAAGACCCGTTTCACACTCGACCTATGTGGCGTGGCCTATCTGAAGGAGCATACGAACCTGCCTGTCATACTGGATCCGTCACATGCCATGGGCTATGCATACGGTGTGGCCGATCTGGCCCGGGCATGCACGGCAATGGGTGTGGACGGTCTGCTCATTGAGGTTCATCCTACGCCAGCATGCGCCAAGTCAGATGCCTCACAGCAATTGGACCATAGACAGTTCAAAGATCTGATGGCGACCTTGCATCCTATAGCTGCAGCAGTGGGGAGGAAGATTGTGTAGTAGCATATCGGCAATTAATATCTCAGTGCGAAAGAATTCTTGAATTCTTAATTCGTCATATTCGCTCATCCATTCTTAAATACTGCTTCGCAGTGAGACCGCTTCGCTAAGTTCGCAACAGCCTTTATATAAACATGCAACAGCTCGCAATTAAATTCCTTGTGCTTGATGTGGATGGTGTGATGACCGATGGTGGGATGTATTACACCGAAATGGGAGACCAGTTCAAGAAATTCAACAGCAAGGACGGCATTGGCATCAAGCTCGCGATCCGGTCGGGCGTTCAGGTGGCCTTTCTCAGCTCTGGCACAAATGCGCGCATCATCAACGACCGTGCGCATACCCTCGGTGTGAAACTTGTACATGCCGGCCCGGGCGAAAAGCTCAGCATCCTCAATGGCTGGTGCAAGGAGCTTGGCGTTCACCTCGATGAAGTGGCCTACATAGGTGATGATGTGAACGATCTTGAATGCATCAATGCGGTGGGGCTGTCAGCCTGCCCGGCCGATGCGGTCGAAGCGGTGAAATCTGCTGTTGACGTGGTGCTGGACAGGAATGGGGGCGAGGGCTGCGTGCGCGAGTTTATCGACACCAACATCCTCTGTGTCTGAATTGGCATCACTGCATTGTGATGCGCAACACATGCTCCGTTCGCTCTTCTACCTTGAAACGGTCGTCCATGCGGTGGCCCATCACCCAGATGATGTCCCTGCCATGCACCAACAGCCATGTCATGGCCTTTTGTGACGGGGAGAACTTGTTATCGATGAAGAAGTCGCTCAACTTTTTGGTCCCCTTCATCCCGAAAGGGCGGAAACGGTCGCCTTCATTCCACTTGCGCACATGCAGTGAATCAAGGTTCACTGAATCGGCATCTATGATAATGGTGTCGGGAGGGGTGTCCAAAGACAGGACTTCATTCAACTGCATCAGCTCCATCGCAAGATGAGGCTCAGTCTCGAAGACAGAATTCTCGAATATCATCAGGTCATTCTCCTCAACGAAAAGCCTATGAGAACCACTGTCCATCACGCCAGATCGAGCTTCCTTTGAGTGCAGGAGTCCGAAGACCTGTTCCGATGAAAATCCCAACGGCCCGATGGTTTCTTTCAGGATGGTGAAAGGGTAGGGGTGGGCGTTCAGTTTTTTCCTATCGACACGCAGAGCGTCATTGCTGAACAGAGCGAGCTGTCCGGTCTGAATCTCGGCCCATTTCTCGAAATCAGGGAGGCACTTTTCCACTCGTTCAGCGAAATGGAGCAGCAGAGCATCCGCATTCGGACGATGTAGGCGCAACATTGGCAAAAGCTGAAGACGCACACGGTTCCTCCTGTATTTGGTATCAGCGTTGGAAGCATCCGTGCGAAAAGGAATATCGTTCAGCCTTGCAAAATTCTCAAGCTCAGTTCTTCTGAAAGAAATGAGTGGACGGATGAATTGCCCGCGGACGGATGGCATTCCTTGAAATCCTCGCAGACCTGTGCCGCGAAGGACATTCAACACCAGCGATTCAATGCGGTCGTCCGCGTGGTGGGCCAACGCAGTGAATCGGTGGCCGTGCTCCTTCATCAACTCTATGAAGTAGTTGTAGCGGAGGTCGCGGGCCACCATCTGCACTGAACTGTTCGAGCGTTCTGCAAGTGCTTCTGTGTCGAATCTTCTGAAATGAAATGGAATGCTGCGCTGATCGCAGTAGTCCCGAACCAGTTGCTCATCCCCATCGGATTGCTCGCCACGCAGCCCGAAATTGCCATGTGCCACCGCCACGCTGATGTCGAATCTATACAGCAGATATAGCAGCACCATGCTGTCCAGACCACCGCTCACGGCCACCAGTGTGGTGTCCTGTGGGGTGATGCCAGCATCGGTCAAGAACTCACGAACCCTGTTTTCCATGCTCTATCAACGACCTGCGCATCGCCTCAGCCTTCAGCTGACATTCTTCCCATTCGCGCAGCGGATCAGAATTAATTGTGATGGCTCCACCGGTGGGGAAACTTAAATTTTTCAATTCATCATCATAGAGGATGCTTCTGATGACCACATTGAAGTCGAAGTCGAGATCGGGGGTAAAGTAACCAACGGATCCGGAGAAAAGTCCTCGGCCAAAATTCTCGTATCGATCCATCAGCTGCATGGCCCGCATTTTTGGGGCGCCTGTCATCGAGCCCATTGGAAAAGCCCCTAAAAGCACGTCCAACGGATGTGCTCCCTCCTGCAATAGGCATGAAACCGTAGAGACCATCTGGTTTATATGCGCAAAAGGGTGAACCTCGCACAAGCTGTCAACTGTTACTGATCCTTTTGCAGCGAACTTGCTGAGGTCGTTGCGCACAAGGTCGGTTATCATGATGTTCTCTGCCCTTTCCTTCGGGTCATACTTGAGCTCGTCCATCGCCAAGACGTTGTCTGTCCGCCTCCGGTTGGTGCCTTTCATGGGCTGAGAGAATACACGGTCGCCCACTTTGGTCATGAACCTTTCGGGGCTTGCACAGAGCAGATGTCGGCTTCCATGGGCCACGCGGCAGGAGAACGGTGCCATAGAATCCTTCATCATGTGTTCGAAGAACAGGGCAGGGTCAATGACGGTGTCTGTGGCGAAATGTTCAACGCAGAAGTTGGTTTCATAGATGTCTCCCAACTGGATGTGATGCAGAATCTGCTCTACTATCTGCCTATACTCTGCATTCTTCATGCCGCTGTGAACGGGGCCAATGACCGGCCGGCCGGCAACCCGAAGCTCAATGACCGGCAATGGGCCGTGGCTGTGAATCACCCACTTCCCGTGTTGGAGGATGGCCACATGTTCGGGAATGACCATGCGGACAAGCGGGAATCCGACCCGAGGGCTGTGTTTGGATGTCACGGACTCCAGTAGATTCTTCACGTCATAGCAGACATGTCCGAAAACGTAGTCATTCGCTTCAGAAAGCCAGTGCCTGAGACCGATCAAGTCTTCAGGGGTCTCAACTGTGAATGCCTTATGAACTCCTGATCCAATGAGTCTTTCAAACTCCATCGGGCCTTTGGGCCCATAAGAGAAATCGGGCGGACTGACGAATTCGGTCACTTCGCCTTGTGCCCGCAGGGCATCTATCGCAGCAGACAGGTCTGTACCTTGACGTACCCGGTCGTTCCAGCTCAAAGCGATGCTTTCATGTCTGCGAAAATCGACAAACTGCTTAACATGGGGAAGGCGCGTGCGTTTACTCCGTAATTTTGGGGTTTTCAGATTCTGAATGTTAATTCATTCGCTAATTAGGTCTTCAACCCTATTGGAGTCTTGCTAAATTTACACCGTTCAAACCAGATTCCATGAATCTCACAGCTACTCCCGACATGGCTAAACATTCACTTTTCGCAGGGCTGATGTCCATCGGTCTCGTCACATTCGGATTTTCGGCAGCAGGTCAGGGCCTTGTCAACGACAACGCCAAGATCAGTATTGCCGCCAGCACCTTCCTGATCGTGGATGGAGGCGGGTTCACGAACAGTGGCGCTGGTGGGCAGGTGACCAATGCCGGAACCTTCGAGGTTGATGGTGATTGGGAGAATAATTCTGCCACCAGTGTTTTCGGTGTCGGGCCAACGTCATTAACTGGCGGTACAGTGATTTTGGATGGTGGCCCTCAGGACATCCAAGGTTCGAATCCCACCAATTTCTACAATCTCATTGCAGGTGGGGCTGGATTTGCCAACAGAAAATTCCTCAACGGTGTGGATGCCAATGTGTATGGTCAAGTGACACTCACTACGGGCATTGATCTCAACACAAGGGTTCTTACACTTGAGAACGGTAACACGAATGCGATCCTGGGGGCCGGTCCAGTGGTGGCGGAGACTCCACCGCTTTCCGGTTACGGTTACCTCAGCTGGAAGATCGGCACCACTGCAACAGGGAATTACGCCATCCCTTTTGCGAACGCCACAGGTGTTTCCATCCCATTGATCTACAATATCACTGTTGCAGGCACACCGAACAGCCCTGTTTCCGATTACAAGCGATTCAGCACCTATCCGACCCCACTTTGGGATAACTTGCCAGTACCTGTGGTTCCTGGTGACAACCCACTGGCCCCGGTACACATCCCTCACCTCACCAATGCTGCGCAGAGTATTCCATCTCAAGCTATGTCGGCTAACGCAGATAGGATAGTTGACCGTTTCTGGATCATCGATGATGATATCCAAGGAAACTATGATATTGACGTTACAAACTATATCGGAGATCAGCTGGTGACCAATGACTATCCTAAAGTCACCCTCACATTCAACATTCAGAACACGGATTGGAATGCTGCTGGTAACGTAATCGCTGCTGGATCCATGTTGGCAGCCCAACGTTTCAATCACGTGGATGCGGACAACCTGAACCCATTCAATGGAACCACCGGTGGCGGCATCTGGGGCGATTGGCTTTACAGTCCGGTGAGCACGGCCGGGAGCGGGGCTGTGACGCTCCAACTTACCAGGATTGAGGATTTCTTCCCCATTTGGACGCTGGTTGATAATTCGGACCCCCTACCGATTGAACTCGCGCGTTTCGTGGGCCAGTGTCAGGACGGTGGTATTGAGGTTTCTTGGACCACCTACACGGAGACCAACAACGATTTTTTCACCCTTGAGCGCAGCAAGAACGGTGTGGACTTTGAAGTTGTGGATGTGATTGCAGGTGCTGGCAACAGCAACAGTCCGATCACCTACCAGGTGTTGGATCAGGAGTCTTATGGTGGCACATCCTACTACCGTTTGAAGAGCACTGACATCTATGGCGAGGAGGAGTATTCTCAGGTCATAGCAATGACCTGTGGCGAAGAACTGACCGACTTCACCTTCGTCAATGCTTATGAGATTGACAATACCGACCTGTTGGTTGAATTCACAGCCGCAGAGAATGAACGTTACACTGTGACTTTGTTCGATGCCAGTGGCCGGATTGTGTATAACCACGGCAGTAAGGCGATTGATGGTATGAACAAAGTGAGACTTCCCGTTGGGAATCTTGCCCACGGCATCTACATCATCAATCTGCAGAACGATGCTCGTAGATTCAGTAAGAAGGTGATGATGAAGTGATTGTTTTTCAGGAGTTGTCTGAGAACAAAAAGGGCCACCCGGACAGGTGGCCCTTTTCTTTTGATGAATGCAGTATTTTATTTGGATCTGATGAACTCTGCCATGGAGCTGACCCAGACAGGGTGGTCGTTCAGACTTGGAACCAGTTGGATCCTGTCGCCTCCGTTCTTCTCAAATATCTCCTGATACTCGCTACCGATCTCAATCAAGGTCTCCAAGCAGTCAGCAACAAATGCAGGCGAGAAAACAAGCATACGCTTTACGCCTTCACTTGCTTTTTGCGCCACTACTTTGTCTGAGAACGGTTCGAGCCATTTCTGATCGAGGCGCGACTGGAATGCAACAGAGAACTGCTCCGGTCTC
>JAIPBJ010000085.1 GCA_021739625.1 Flavobacteriales bacterium
GGTGGTCTATGAGTTTCTGCGGTTCGGGCTGCGCAAATCAACATTGGAGCGCAAGACCAACGAGACGGACATCTCAATCGCCCTCAATCTGGACGGCACTGGTAGGACCGACAATCACACGGGCATCGCCTTCTTCGACCACATGTTGGACCAACTGGGCCGCCATGGACTGATGGATCTTTCCATCCACGTGAAAGGCGACCTGCATGTGGACGAGCATCACACCATCGAGGACACGGCCATCGCGCTGGGCGAGACGTTCCGCAAAGCATTGGGTAACAAGCTCGGTATTGAACGCTATGGTTTCTGCCTGCCAATGGACGACTGTCTGGCGCAGGTGGCCATCGACTTTGGTGGTCGTAATTGGCTGGAATGGGACGCGGAATTCAAACGCGAGATGATAGGCCAGATGCCGACAGAGATGTTCTTCCATTTTTTCAAATCGTTCACAGACGGGGCACAGTGCAACCTCAACATTAAGGCCGAGGGTACGAACGAACACCATAAGATTGAGGCCATCTTCAAGGCATTCGCCAAAGCCATTAAAATGGCGGTGAAACGCGATCAGGAACGGATGATTCTGCCTTCTACCAAAGGAATGCTCTGATGGCGCGCATCGCAATGATAGATTATGGTGCGGGCAATGTGCGTTCGGTGTGTTTCGCTCTGGAACGGCTGGACGTTACTCCCGAAGTGACCAACGATGCAGCGCAATTGCGTGCGGCCAGCCATGTCATCTTCCCTGGCGTGGGCCATGCCGATGCGGCCATGAAAGAATTGACCCGCCTTGGTCTCGATACCATCATTCCTACCTTGAAACAGCCGGTCCTTGGCATCTGCTTGGGCATGCAACTGCTTTGCCAGCACACTGAAGAAGGTGATGTGAATGGGCTTGGGGTGTTCCCACAGAATGTTGTGCGTTTTCAGGATGTGCCCAAAGTGCCGCACATGGGGTGGAATACGCTTTCTGAACTCAAAGGCCCGCTGATGAATGGTCTGAATGATGGTGACTTCGCCTATTATGTCCACAGCTACTACGTACCGAAATCCGAGTTCACCATTGCTATAACGGACTATGGGTTCCCATTTTCAGGCGCACTTCAAAAGGATAATTTCTTCGCCTGCCAGTTTCATCCTGAGAAAAGTGGGGATGCAGGTGAGCGCATCCTGCGGAATTTTCTCTCCTTATAATTGAAGGAGGTGGAGCTGATAGATTACATAAAGGGTCACCGCGATTCGATTTCGCCCGTGCAGGAAGTGCAAGACGTTGCACTGGAAGGCTCTGGAGTACGGATAGTGATGAAGCGTGACGACCTTATCCATCCTGTCATTTCAGGTAATAAATGGAGGAAGCTGCGCTACAATCTGAGCGAGGCAGTTATGCAGGACCATCACACCGTGCTGACCTTCGGAGGTGCATTCAGCAACCATATTGCAGCCACGGCACATGCCTGTCACAGTGCGGGATTGGACAGTATCGGCATTATCCGTGGCGATGAGCTGAAGGACGATGAACTCAATGTAACGTTGCGGCAGGCCAAGCAATCCGGGATGGATCTGCATTTCGTTTCCCGCGAAGCGTATCGAAGGAAAGCGGAGCCTGATTTTTTGGAGGAACTGAAAGCCCTGCATGGTAGATTCTATGCGGTTCCTGAAGGTGGTGCAAATGGACTTGGCGTGAAAGGCTGCGCGGAGATTCTGCCAGAAGTGGACGAATCTTATGATGTGGTCTGCTGCGCGGCTGGAACCGGAACAACTCTGGCGGGACTTCGCCTCTCTTTGCCTGAAGGCAAGCGATTTTTAGGATTCCCAGCCTTGAAGGGAGGTGATTTTCTGATGGATGATGTGGAGCGATTGGTAGCGGAAAGTCGGCTGAGAACCGTGTCTCCGAGCGCATCGCTCGAACTTATCAATGACTATCACTTTGGTGGCTACGCCAAAATGACACCCGAACTTTGGGCCTTTACCCAAAGCTTTCAGCAGCGGACAGACATACCACTTGACCCTATTTACACTTCCAAGATGATGTTCGGAATCTACGACCTGATAGGTCGAGGTCATTTTTCCAATGGGACGGTCATTCTCGCCATTCACACTGGTGGATTGCAAGGCTGGCTTGGAATGGACGAGAGGAGACGGGCTGCCGTTTGAAGTTGAAAATGTCAGAGAGGATTCCTCAAGTCCTCTATCTGTAAAAGTTGGCAACTTTGACCCCTGTTCAAACCCTCAGACGATTCCTATGTCCATGAAAAAAATCCTCGTCACCGGTGGCAATGGCTTCATCGGTTCCCGCCTTGTCAAACAATTGATCGACAGCGGATATCAGGTGCGATGCCTGTTGCGCAGGACGAGCAAGACAGACCGTTTGTCCGGTCTTAAGTATGAGACACATCTCGGTGATGTCACCGATCTGAATTCGCTCATCGAAGGCATGAAAGGCTGCGATGGCGTGATGCATCTGGCCAGCCTCAGCAATTGGGACGATATCCATTCGCCCAAGATGGAAGGCGTGGTCGTTGGCGGATCTAAGAATGTGCTGGAAGCAGCCATGCAGAGCGGCAATCTGCGTGTGGTCTATGTGAGCAGTAGCACAGCCATTGATGGAACGGAGTCGCCCACCGTGCTCAATGAGAATTCAGATTTCACACTGAATAAGAAGACCTATAGCTATGCTTATGCCAAGAAGAGGGTGGAAGCCTTGTGTGTAGAGGCTGCAAAGGCCGGACTTCCTGTGGTCATTGTGAATCCTGCGGAGGTGTACGGCCCGAACGATTTTGATCAGATCACCAGCGGCAACCTCATTGATTTTGTCAAGAGCAGCCCCTGCATGGTGTGCAAGGGTGGCACGGCCATCGTGCATGTGGACGATGTGGCGGCCGGTATCATTGCGGCATTTGAGAAGGGCCGTTCGGGCGAACGTTATTTCCTCGGTGGCGAGAACATGGATTTCGAGCAGATTGCCGGGCTGACCTTGAAATTGGCAGGCAAGTCGCAGAAAATCATGATTCTTCCCAATGGTCTCATCAGTTTTCTGGCGAAGATCGGAGGCACATTCAAGATACCGATGCCTTTCAATCCGGCTGTGATTCCTTATGCAGTGAAGTATTGGTATGTGTCTAATAGGAAGGCGAAAGAGGAACTCGGGGTCAGTTTCCGGTCTCCCGAAGAGATTCTTGGCCCGACAGTGGCGTGGCTCAAGCAGGAGAAACTGATCGATTAGGCGCATGCCTCTGGATATCAGCAGCCTCAAGAATCCAAGGGTCAAACAGCTCGTTGATCTGGAGAAGCCCCGCGAAAGGCGGAAACAGGGGCTTTTTGTGGTTGAGGGTGTGCGTGAGGTTTCTTTGGGGCTACAGAGCGGTCATCCGTTGCGTTCGCTGTTCATTTGCCCGTCATTTTATCAGCTGGACAATGCCTATCCGATAGAGCAGAGTGGGGCAGAGGTGTTCCATCTTTCTGAGGAGGTGTTTGCGAAAGTGGCTGTGCGGGAAGGAACAGGCGGTGTCATAGCCCTTCTGGAATCGCGTGAATACGGACTCGACAATTTGATTGAAACTGAGAGTCCGCTGTATCTGATCTTGGAGAAAGTGGAAAAGCCCGGGAACATTGGTGCCATGTTGCGCACTGCGGACGCGGCCGGCCTCAGTGGCGTCATCGTTTGCGACCCCGCCACGGATTTTTACAATCCAAATGTTATCAGATCAAGTGTGGGATGTGTGTTCACCGTGCCTGTTGCATGCGCGTCCAATGACGAGGTCTTGGCATGGCTCAGAAAGCGCCACATCCGCAGCTATGCCGCAGCCCTTACAGATACTGCTACACCATATCATCATCATGATTTCAAGATTCCGAGCGCGATACTGCTCGGTTCAGAGGCAGACGGACTTTCAGATTTCTGGCTCAGAAATTCTGATGAACAGGTCATCATCCCCATGCGCGGCCGGATTGACTCCATGAACGTGTCGAACGCGGCTGCCGTTCTCGTCTTTGAGGCATTGCGGCAGCGCGGCCTGTGAATCGCTCAACCTTCCCTGTCCAGAAAGTCTGGGTTGAACCCAACGAGATAGAGCTGCTCTGATGCCCGCGTGATGGCGGTGTAGAGCCAGCGGATGTACTCTGTGCCCATCATTTCAGGCGTGAGATAGCCTTGGTCAACGAACACGGCCGGCCATTGCCCGCCCTGCGCCTTGTGGCAGGTCACCGCATAACCGAACTTCACTTGCAGTGCGTTGAGATAGGGGTCTTCGCTCACTGCTTTGGCTTGTTCCGATGGGCTTTGCAAATGGGCATATTCTGAGCACACCGCGAGATAAAGTTGCTCGCTGTCCTCTGCGGGCAGTGACGGGCTCTCAACATATAAGGTGGTGAGCATCAGTTTCACATCCAAAGCTGGGTCATCAGGATAATCGAGCAGGCGCACGGTGGCATCCACAAACCGGAAACCGTGACGCTCCTCAATGTTGCCGATGCGGAGGGTTTCCATCAGGTCGCCATTGGCAATGAATCCTGCAGTGGATTTCTTGGGCAGCCAGTGGTAGTTGTTGCGCACGACCATCAGCATATCGCCCGAGTCGATCTCCTCTTCCATCATCTTGATCCGGCCACGGATCTGTTGGTTGAACTGGTTGGCCCGTTTGTTCGACCGGGTCACCACCATTACCGCTTCCTCGCCATAGGTGCTGTATGCATCGTTCAGCGCGTCTTCCAGATCTTCGATGTCCACGCAAGTGATATCCTCAAATTCTGTTTTCAATCGGAAATCGTTGGTTTCCGAAAGCAACAGGTTCCGCAGCATCGTGGCATTCTCCAGAATCCCTGAATCGGCTTCCTGCCGCACCACATCGCGCAGCTCGTGCATCATTTCCTTCTCAAAATCACCGGACTGTTTCAGGAATGCGGCCTCCAGCGCAGGACTTTTGGCCATGCCCACGGGTGGCAACTGTGCGTTGTCGCCAATAAGGATCATGTGGCAATCTGTGCCCGATTCGAGGAACTGCATGAGGTCGCTGAAGAGGTCGCGGCTTTGGATGCGACCACCTGTGGCCGCCTGCGTAGCGATCATCGAAGCCTCGTCCACAATGATGACCGCCTTCTTTCCTGTGTTCAAGCGCAGCGCAAATCGCACATTCCCAAACTCGTCAGTTACGATTTGGTAGATAAACTTATGAATGGTGAAAGCCCTTTGGCCCGAATAGCTTGCCAACACTTTGGCCGCACGCCCGGTGGGTGCCAGCAGTGCATACTTTCTGCGCATGGCCTTGAGCGTGCTTGCCACGCTGGTCACCATGCTGGTCTTGCCCGTTCCGGCATAGCCGCGCAGCAGAAAGACCTTGCCATGACCGTCCTCGGTCAGGAACTCCGACAGTTTGTATAGAAAGCCCTCCTGTCCTTTTGTCGGGGCAAAAGGCAGGTGCTGCACCAGCGAATGGTAGGCTTCTTTGGCAGTCATCTGGCAGGGTTATCGGCTCTCAAACTTAGGGGCGATGAATGCTGTGCGCTAACCGACTGACAGGAAATTTCTTCATCATCCTTGCATATCGCAGTGGAATCATCAAATCATCACAGTAAAGGCGCAAGAAGGTCGAGGTCGTCCTGCTTATCTTTGGCATTGATGCAGGAGATGATCACAGATTTTCTGGAATACCTGCAAAAGGAGCGAAGGATGTCGTCCCACACGGTTGCGGCCTATGCGCATGACCTGCGTATTTTCTCCACTTATATGGAAGAGCAATTGGAATTGTCCCGATTGGAAGATATCGACCATCACGACATCCGCTCTTGGATCATCAGCACGTTGGAGGATGATGGTCTGCTGCCCCGAAGTGTGAACCGAAGACTCAGTTGTCTGCGCTCGTTCTTCCGTCACCTTATGCGAACCGATAAGGTGAATCGGAATCCGATGTTGAAGGTGACCGCCCTGAAGACCCGAAAGGCCCTTCCTCTTTTCATTGAACAGCATCAGATGGACCACCTACTTGATGACATGGATTTCGGGGAAGGATTCCCAGGACTTCGCGACAGACTCATTATTGAACTCCTATATAATACAGGTATGCGTAGGGCCGAGCTCATTGGTCTCAAGCTTGCTGATGTTGACCTATATAATGGTCAGTTGAAAGTTCTGGGCAAACGTGACAAGGAGCGCATGATCCCGTTCGGTCAACCATTAGGCAGGATAATCAGGGAGTATCTGGTGCTGTGCGAATCAGAGGCATGGTCCTCCCGTGCAACAGGCAGGCTGTTGCTACGCGATGATGGAACAGAAATGACCGAAGGGTTTGTTTATCAGAAAGTGAATAAGTACCTTCGCCTTGTCACTACCATTGGTAAGAAAAGCCCACATGTGCTGCGTCACACTTTTGCCACACACATGCTTAACAATGGAGCGGACATCAACGCGGTGAAGGAAATTCTTGGACATGCCAATCTTTCTGCCACGCAGATCTATACCCACAATACCATTGAGAAACTCACACGGATTCATAAACAGGCCCACCCAAGGGCATAAAACCGCAGAAAGATGAAAGTGAAAATCCAATCAGTACGGTTCGATGCAGATCAGAAACTGCTCGATTTCATTGATGAAAGGGTGAACAAACTCGTCACCTTCAACAGCACAATTCTGGATGCCGAGGTGATTCTCCGTGTAGAGAACAGCAGTACCACTGACAATAAAGTCGTGGAGATAAAGTTGTTGGTTCCCGGCCCCGACCTGTTTGCCAAAAGGCAGTGCAAGACTTTCGAGGAGGCTACCGATCTGTCGGTAGAAGCACTGCGCAGTCAGATCAAGAAGCTCAAGGAGAAGGCCATGCCTTGAGGTTTTTCCCTGCCATCACAATGTGTTCGAGTCCGCTGAGAAAATTTTTCTCAGCGGATTTTTCACGTGCTGCTTAATTACTTACATTTGCAGTCCTTTTTGGAGGGGGTATATGCATGAAAAATGCACGCAACCCTTGCCAGTGAAGGGAAACAGACGTTCTGCCGGTGTAGCTCAGTTGGCCAGAGCAGCTGATTTGTAATCAGCTGGCCGGGGGTTCGAATCCCTCCACCGGCTCCATAATGGGGTGATTGTTGGTCTTTGTGAAGAAAATTCTCTCAGTCCGGGTTCTTTGAAGAAATAAATATAATGCAAGCGGGGAGATACTCAAGCGGCCAACGAGGACAGACTGTAAATCTGTTGGTTTCACCTTCGCAGGTTCGAATCCTGCTCTCCCCACACCAAAAAGCGGGAGTAGCTCAGTTGGTAGAGCATCAGCCTTCCAAGCTGAGGGTCGCGAGTTCGAGCCTCGTCTCCCGCTCACATCAATGCCGATGTAGCTCAGGGGTAGAGCGCTTCCTTGGTAAGGAAGAGGTCAGGGGTTCAATTCCCCTCATTGGCTCCATCGGCATAAGAACATCAGTAATCAATCAGTAAATCAAACTCTAATCAATTCAATCTCCAATCATGGCCAAAGCAAATTTCGACCGTTCCAAACCCCACGTCAACATCGGCACCATCGGCCACGTTGACCATGGTAAGACCACCCTTACTGCCGCCATCACCAAGGTGCTGTCCGATGCAGGTCTTTCTGAGGCGCGCAGCTTCGATTCAATCGACAACGCTCCTGAGGAGAAAGAACGTGGTATCACCATCAACACATCGCACGTGGAATACTCCACAGCGAACCGCCACTATGCACACGTTGACTGCCCAGGTCACGCTGACTATGTGAAGAACATGGTTACCGGTGCTGCTCAGATGGACGGAGCCATTCTCGTCTGTGCCGCTACAGACGGACCGATGCCGCAGACCCGTGAACACATCCTGCTTGCCCGTCAGGTGAACGTTCCCCGTATCGTTGTTTTCCTAAACAAGGTTGACCTTGTGGATGACGAGGAGCTGTTGGAGCTCGTGGAAATGGAAATCCGTGAGCTGCTGTCGTTCTACGATTATGACGGTGACAACACTCCAGTGATCCTTGGTTCTGCCCTTGGAGGCCTGAACGGTGATGCGAAATGGTCTCCGAAGATCATGGAGCTGATGGATGCTGTTGATAGCTGGATCGAGATTCCACCACGTGAGATCGACAAGCCATTCCTGATGCCGGTTGAGGACGTTTTCTCAATCACAGGTCGCGGTACTGTGGCCACTGGCCGTATTGAGCGTGGTGTTATCAACACTGGTGATCCGGTTGAAATCCTTGGCATGGGCGAAGGTAAACTGACCTCTACCGTAACTGGTGTTGAGATGTTCCGCAAGATCCTTGACCGTGGTGAGGCAGGTGACAACGTGGGTATCCTGCTGCGTGGCATTGAGAAGACCGACATCAAGCGCGGTCAGGTAATTGCCAAGCCGGGAAGCATCACTCCGCACACCGTGTTCAAAGCAGAGATTTACGTTCTGAAGAAAGAGGAAGGTGGCCGTCACACTCCGTTCCACAACAAGTACCGTCCACAGTTCTACCTCCGTACAACTGACGTTACTGGCGAGATCATCCTGCCCGCAGGTCAGGAGATGGTGATGCCCGGTGACAATGTCACCATCACTGTCAACCTCATCGTTCCAGTGGCAATGGATGCCGGTCTGCGTTTCGCGATTCGCGAAGGTGGCCGTACCGTTGGTGCAGGTCAGGTTACTGAGATCATCAAGTGATGACAAGATCCTTTCGCAAGAGAGGATTGAATAGAATCTCCAATGGGAAAGGTGTCCGCCATAGGCGGACACCTTTATCCATCATTAAACGGGTGTAGCTCAGTTGGTAGAGCACCGGTCTCCAAAACCGGGTGTCGGGAGTTCGAGCCTCTCCACCCGTGCAACCGCAAGTGAAGCAATGTCGAAAATAGTCAATTACGTAGAAGAGTCGTACAACGAGCTGGTGACGAAAGTCAGCTGGCCCACTTGGGCAGAGCTGCAGAACAGCACCATCATCGTGAGCGTTGCATCCGTCATCATAGCCATAATGATATTCCTCATGGATTTTGTGATGGGCATCAATGGAGGCGATGCAGTTTGGAAAGGTGTTCTCGGATTTTTCTATGACCTGTTCTGATTATCATAGCGATGAGCGATAGCAGCAGCAAGAAGTGGTATGTGGTCCGGGCGGTGAGCGGTCAGGAGAATAAGGTGAAGGACTATATCGAGGCGGAGATTCAGCACGCCAAGATGTCCGACCATGTTTCCCAGATTCTTATACCTAAGGAGAAGTTCTATCAGATTCGCAATGGGAAGAAGGTGAGCAAAGAGCGCAACTTTTTTCCTGGCTATATCATGATAGAGGCCGATCTGGTAGGTGAGATACCGCACATCATCAAAGGTGTGACCGGTGTGATAGGTTTCCTTGGTGAGACCAAAGGAGGAGACCCGGTTCCATTGCGGACATCCGAGGTCAATAGGATTCTTGGCAAAGTGGATGAGCTGGCAGAATCGAACGAAGAGTTGAATATCCCATTCATTGCTGGCGAGACAGTGAAGGTCATCGATGGGCCTTTCAACAGTTTCAGTGGTGTGATCGAGGAAATCAATGAGGAAAAGAAAAAACTGAAGGTGATGGTGAAGATTTTCGGAAGAAAAACTCCACTGGAACTGAGCTACATGCAGGTTGAAAAGGAGTGATGAATCTTTTCAATCATCAATAATCAGTCATCAATCAACAATCTGAAAGGATTTTCCAGCGCGCTGAAATACGAATGCTTCCCTTCTGCGCTGACTATCATAATCAACAGTTCAATCAACTAAAACAATGGCAAAAGAGATAAGCGGATTCATCAAGCTTCAGGTGAAAGGCGGAGCCGCAAATCCATCCCCGCCCATCGGGCCGGCATTGGGTGCCAAAGGAGTCAACATCATGGACTTCTGCAAGCAGTTCAATGCCCGCACGCAGGATTCACCGGGGAAGGTATTGCCGGTGGTGATCACAGTGTTCGCGGACAAGTCGTTCGAGTTCGTGATCAAAAAGCCCCCTGTAGCTGTCTCCATCAAAGATGCGATCAAGCTGAAATCGGGTTCCGCAGAGCCTAACCGTGCTAAGGTAGGCGCGCTTACTGTGGATCAGATCAAGTCGATTGCTGAAGAGAAAATGCCTGACATGAACTGTTTTACCATCCAGTCTGCTATGCACATGATCGCAGGTACCGCGCGCAGCATGGGAGTTACGGTGAAAGGTCAATTACCTGAAAAAGTCTGAGACATGGCCAAGCTGACAAAAAATAGAAAGAAGGCCCTCGAGCTTGTCAATCCCAATCATAGTTACTCGCTTGCCGAGGCTGCTGGGATTGTGAAGGAAATGTCCTCCACCAAATTCGATTCATCTGTAGATGTTGCTGTGCGCCTCGGGGTTGACCCGCGCAAAGCCAACCAGATGGTGAGAGGTGTCGTGAGTTTGCCTCACGGTACAGGTAAGACAGTACGTGTATTGGTGCTCTGCACTCCCGACAAGGAGGAGGAGGCCAAGGCTGCCGGTGCCGACCACGTTGGTCTTGACGAGTATATCGACAAGATCAAGAATGGCTGGACCGATGTAGATGTAATTGTTACCATGCCTACCGTTATGGCCAAGATCGGTGCTTTGGGACGTGTTTTGGGCCCCCGTGGTCTGATGCCGAACCCCAAGAGCGGAACTGTGACCATGGAGGTTGGCAAGGCGGTGACCGATGTGAAGGCCGGTAAAATTGATTTCAAGGTGGACAAGTATGGCATCATCCATGCGAGTGTCGGTAAGTCGTCCTTTCCAAAGGAAAAGATTGCTGAGAACGCGCAAGAGTTGATTCAGACCCTCCTGAAGTTGAAACCGACCGCAGCAAAAGGAACCTACATCAAGAGCGTTGCACTCTCGGCCACAATGAGCCCAGGTGTTCCAGTGGACGTGAAGTCAGTACAATAATTCGGAAAAGGAAATCATGAACAAAAGCGAAAAGAATCAGGCAATAGATGCGCTGGTGGCTGAGATCGACTCCTCACCGAACTTCTATCTGACGGACATCTCCACCCTCAACGCTGAGGACACCTACAAATTGAGGTCAATATGCTTCAAGCGCGATGTGAAGTTGCATGTGGTGAAGAACACCCTGCTACGCAAAGCATTGGAGCGGGCAAGTGCTGATTACGATCAGCTCTATCCTGTACTCAAAGGCAGTACTTCCATCATGTTCACCGAAACGGGCAATGTGCCTGCCAAGTTGATCAAGGAGTTCCGCAAGAAGAGCAGCAGACCACTTTTAAAAGGTGCATGGGTAGGCGAAGGTGTATTCATCGGTGACGACAGTCTGAATGTACTTGAGAACATCAAGTCGAAGAACGAACTCATCGCAGATATCATCGCACTGCTCCAGTCACCTGCCAAGAATGTCATTTCGGGTCTTCAGACTCCGGGACGCAATCTTGCCGGTATCCTCAAAACCCTTTCCGAGAAGGGCGCATAGCCCCATCGGTTCACATCAATCTTTAACCCAATCGTAAACGATTACAAATCAAAATCAAAATGGCAGATCTTAAAGAATTCGCAGAAAAGCTGGTAAATCTCACCGTGAAAGAGGTGAATGAGCTGGCCCAGATCCTGAAGGACGAATATGGTATCGAACCAGCTGCTGCAGCTGTTGCATTTGCTGGTCCAGCTGCTGGAGCCGGTGATGAGGCACCTGCAGAGAAGACAGAGTTCGATGTCATCCTGAAGGCAGCTGGTCAGAGCAAGCTTGCGGTTGTGAAGCTTGTGAAAGAGTTGACCGGACTTGGCCTGAAAGAGGCCAAAGACTTGGTTGACGCTGCTCCTAAGGCCCTCAAAGAGGGTGTTTCGAAGGAGGAGGCCGAAGCTATCAAGGCTTCACTCACCGAGGCTGGTGCCGAGGTGGAGGTCAAGTAAGGCCCACTATTGCCCATTATGGTTGAGACCCTCCCGACATCGGGTAGGGTCTCAACCTATTCCTGTTCTCAGTTTATTGGATTTTCATCAAACAAAAGCTCAAGACCTTGGCGCTGAACACCACCCACGGAAGGATCAATTTCGCATCCACCAAGAATCAGGTATCATATCCTGATTTCCTCGAAATACAGCTCAAGTCATTCAAGGACTTCTTTCAGCTGGAGACCACCCCCGAGAATCGCCAGACAGAAGGCCTCTTTAAGGTTTTCTCAGAGAACTTCCCCATCACAGATGCACGGAACAATTTCGTGTTGGAGTTCTTGGATTATTTCATCGATCCGCCCCGCTACTCCATTGAGGAGTGTATTGAGCGTGGGCTGACGCACAGCGTGCCCCTCAAGGCTAAGCTGAAACTGTACTGTACCGATCCGGAGCACGAGGATTTTGAGACCATCGTGCAGGACGTTTATCTTGGCACAATCCCATACATGACGCCCAAGGGCTCGTTCGTTGTGAACGGTGCCGAGCGTGTGGTGGTATCTCAGTTGCACCGCTCACCTGGCGTGTTTTTCGGTCAGAGCTATCATGCCAATGGCACCAAATTGTACTCGGCCCGTGTCATTCCATTCAAGGGTTCGTGGATTGAGTTTGCCACGGATATCCATGGTGCGATGTATGCCTACATCGACCGTAAGAAGAAATTGCCGGTGACCACGCTGTTGCGCGCCATAGGTTTCGAAAGCGACAAGGACATCCTTGAGATATTCGGACTTGCCGATGAGGTGAAGGTGAGCAGGGCAGGTCTCAAGCGTGTCATCGGCCGCAAGTTGGCTGCCAGGGTGCTGAAGTCGTGGATCGAGGACTTCGTGGATGAGGATACCGGTGAAGTTGTGAGCATAGAACGGAACGAGATCATCATTGACCGTGAGACCATTCTGGACAAGGATCACGTGGAAATGATCGTGGATGCCGGTGTGAAGAGCATCATCCTGCACAGCGAGGAGGTGAACTCTGCCGATTTCGCCATCATATATAATACACTGCAGAAGGACACCTCCAACTCGGAGAAGGAGGCTGTGGAGCATATCTATCGTCAGCTCCGTAATGCCGAACCGCCCGATGAGGAAACTGCACGTGGCATCATTGACAAACTCTTCTTCTCAGACAAGCGTTATGATCTTGGAGAAGTTGGCCGTTACCGCATCAACCGGAAGCTGGGGCTGAACACCCCTGAAGATCAGAAGGTGTTGACCAAGGAGGATATCATCTGCATCATCAAGCACCTGATCCAGCTCATCAACTCGAAGGCGGATGTGGACGATATCGACCACTTGAGCAACAGGCGCGTGCGCACCGTGGGCGAGCAAATGTATGCCCAGTTCGGGGTCGGTCTGGCCCGTATGGCCCGCACCATCCGTGAGCGTATGAACGTGCGTGACAATGAGGTGTTCACTCCCATCGATCTTATCAATGCCAAGACGCTGTCGTCAGTGATTAACTCGTTCTTCGGAACAAACCAACTGTCGCAGTTCATGGATCAGACCAATCCGTTGAGCGAGGTTACCCACAAGCGCAGGATGTCTGCCCTTGGGCCCGGTGGTCTTTCGCGCGAACGGGCAGGTTTCGAAGTGCGTGACGTTCACTACACCCACTATGGCCGTCTTTGTACCATTGAGACCCCTGAGGGACCGAACATTGGTCTTATCAGTTCATTGTGCGTCTATGCCAAAGTGAACAAACTCGGCTTCATTGAAACTCCCTACCGCAAGGTGATCGATGGCAAGGTCGCCCTTGAGAAGGATGTCATCTATCTGAGTGCTGAGGACGAGGAGAAGAACACCATTGCCCAGGCCAATGCACCGATCAAGGACGATGGCTCGTTCGCCAATGCGCGCATCAAGGCCCGTTTTGAAGGTGATTTCCCGGTGAGCGAACCCCATGAAGTGACACTCATGGACGTTGCTCCGAACCAGATAGCATCCATAGCGGCATCGCTTATCCCATTCTTGGAGCACGATGATGCCAACCGCGCACTGATGGGTTCGAACATGATGCGTCAGGCAGTTCCGCTGCTCAATCCGGAGGCCCCGATCGTGGGCACTGGTCTGGAGCCGTTGGTCGCAAGGGACTCCCGTGTGCTCATCAATGCTGAAGGAGACGGTGTGGTGGAATATGTGGATGCCAATACCATCAGCATCCGCTACGACCGCAGTGATATGCAGCGTCTGCTGAGCTTTGACGATGATGTCAAGACCTATAAGCTCATCAAGTTCCTCAAAACGAACCAGAACACCTGCATGAACCTGAAGCCTATCGTCAAAGCTGGCGAAAAGGTGAAAAAAGGTCAGGTGCTCTGTGATGGATATGCAACGGACAAAGGGGAACTGGCCATCGGTCGGAACCTGATGGTTGCTTTCATGCCTTGGAAAGGTTACAACTTTGAGGATGCCATCGTCATTTCTGAGCGCATCGCGAAAGAGGATATTTTCACCTCGCTTCACATCGATGAGTATCAGATGGAGGTGCGCGACACCAAACGGGGGCTGGAGGAATTGACCTCGGATATTCCGAACGTCAGCGAAGAGGCCACCAAGGAGCTTGACGAGAATGGTCTTATCCGCATCGGTGCCGAGGTGAACCCCGGTGATATCCTGATCGGCAAGATCACTCCGAAAGGTGAGACCGATCCTTCGCCAGAGGAGAAACTGCTTCGCGCCATTTTCGGTGACAAGGCAGGTGATGTGAAAGACGCTTCATTGAAGGCACACCCATCGCTCAGCGGTATCGTGCTGGACAAGAAACTGTTCTCTCGCAACATCAAGGACAAGAAGGCCAAGATGGACGAGAAGAGGCTTCTCGGTCAGATTGAGGATGAATACGATAAGGAGCAGTCCAAGCTCAAAGCGATTCTGGTGGACAAACTGTTCACCCTGGTAAATGGACGCGCATCTCAAGGGGTGGAGAACCATTTCCGGGAGGTGTTGATCCCAAAGGGAACCAAGTTCACATTGCGCGGACTTCAGGCCATTGAGTATCTCAACATCAACCCGAGCAATTGGACCACCGATGATGAGAAGAACGAGCAGGTGCGTCAGCTGCTTCACAACTACACGGTGAAGCTGTATGATATCATTGGTGACTACAAGCGCAAAAAATTCGCTGTGACCATCGGTGACGAGCTGCCTGCGGGCATCGTGAAACTGGCCAAGGTCTATATCGCCAAGAAGCGTAAGCTGAAAGTGGGCGATAAGATGGCAGGGAGACACGGTAACAAGGGCATCGTAGCACGTATCGTGCGTGAGGAGGACATGCCATTCCTTGCTGACGGCACACCGGTTGACATTGTGCTGAATCCGTTGGGCGTGCCTTCAAGGATGAACCTCGGTCAGATCTATGAGACCATTCTTGGATGGGCAGGCAAGAAGTTGGGCCGCAAGTATGCAACCCCGATTTTTGACGGTGCATCGTTGGATGAGATCGGAGCGGAGGTGAAAGAGGCCGGAATCCCAACGGTGGGTCACACCTATCTCTTTGATGGAGGTACTGGCGAACGTTTCGACCAGCCAGCAACGGTGGGCGTCATCTATATGCTGAAACTTGGCCACATGATCGATGATAAAATGCACGCAAGGAGCATCGGGCCATACTCGCTCATCACGCAGCAGCCGCTGGGTGGTAAGGCACAGTTCGGTGGTCAGCGTTTCGGTGAGATGGAGGTGTGGGCGTTGGAGGCATTCGGTGCTGCCAACATCCTGCAGGAGATCCTTACC
>JAIPBJ010000002.1 GCA_021739625.1 Flavobacteriales bacterium
CACGCAGCAGTTGCAGGCCGCGATGACCGACCGCGACCGCGCCCTGCGCACCGAACTGCAACAGACGGCCGATGCCTATCGCGCCAATGATGCATTGTTCACAGAAATGGGCACTGACCATGCAGAGCAGATGCGCACGGCCCGCCAACAACTCATCGAACAGTTCACCGAAGGGCTCATCTCGCCCTTCGAATTTGCGCAGCAGGCCGAAATGCTCGTGCGCAGTGGCCTCCGCCATCTGGAGACCATCGACCGGCACGACCAACTGGTGCTGAAACTCAATTACCTCACTTCAACCAACTAAGCCCTCGAACTCATGATACGTCACATCGCATCCATCATCATCGTTGCCCATCTGTTCGCAGGTTGCGGCAGGCCAATAACAGTAGAACCCGTTGCCGAAGAGGAAACGCCAGATGCCTCGGTCGTTGAAGCACATGACCATGGCAGCAGTCCAACATCGCCTGCAATCGAGGCCGTGGGCATCATCGATGTGCCGCCTTCGTCCAAAGAGATGATCTATGCCCGCACCGATGCATACATGCTTAGCATCAACGTGCTCGAAGGGCAGGAGGTACACAAGGGCGAAGTGGTGGCCGTGCTGCAATCGCCCCATTTCGCACAGTTGCAGCGCGACCTGCAAGAGGCCAAGGCCGAGTTCGACCTTACAGGCTCTGCATTTGAGCGCATCTCGAAGTTGAAGACCTCTGCGGCCGTGTCCGACAAGCAATTCGAACAGGCACGCTATGAGCACGACCGTGCCAATGCCCGCTATCAGGGGCTGAAGAGCGAACTGGAATCCATCGGGTTCAACACCTCAAAGCTCACCCTTTCGGACAGATTGGAGGTGCGCAGCCCGATACACGGAGTGGTCACGCAACTGCCCATCAGCAACGGACAGAAGGTGAATGCCGACTCACATCTCATGACCCTCATCGACCGCAGCCACATGCACGTGGAGGTGCAGGTGCCGGCCAATGCCATCGGGATGCTGGTGGTGGGAGACACCTTCAGTTTCACTGCCATGGCATTCTCCGACACACTGCTGGGGACAGTTCATCTGATCAACGATGCTGTGGACATGAGCACCAACACGGTGAAGGTGCATGGCCATTTTCTCAACGAGAAGGAGAACGGCAGGATGAAAGTGGGGGAAAGGGTGTTCGTCAAGTTCGCCTTCTGAAGGTCGGCCCTGTTCCGGCCCAGAAGTGCGCTTAACGCGGGATTCACATTCCGTTAACTTTGGCGTTTCATCACACCACATGCGCTTCCCTTTCCTACTCCTTCTGCTGTGCCCATGCGGCACGGCCGTTTCGCAGACCATCAATGTGCTGCCCTATCTGCAGGATGCGGAGCCGACCTCCATCCGTGTAATGTGGGAGACCACCGGCACTGATGAGAGTACCGTGCAGTGGGGCTCCACAGCAGCATTGGGGAACAGCGCCACTGGGATGGCCATCACCGGTTCGGGCAACTCGCGCATCCACGACACTCAGATCACCGGCCTGGAGTCCGCAACGCGCTACTACTACAGGGCTGTGACCGGGAGCGCCCAAAGCGCCATCTACGATTTCAGGACACCCCCGGTCAAGTCAAGTGAAGCGGGTTTCAACTTTGCCGCTATGAGCGACATGCAGCAGGACTGGCAGCACCCGACAGTCTTCAGCGACATTGTCAATGGTCAATTGATCCCTTTTGTGGATGCGCGTTTTGGCAACGACCTGCCCACCGATCTGGCCTATGTCATCATTCCGGGCGATCTGGTGCAGACCGGCAGCGTCTATGATTCGTGGCGCACCACATTCTTCAACCCTGCCGAGCAGCTTTTCAGCCGTGTGCCAGTGTATCCTGTGGCTGGAAACCATGAGGGCGACAGTCCCAACTATTTCAAGTATTTCCATCTGCCCGAGAATGGGACTTCTATAGGAGGCTATGCCGAGCATTGGTGGTTCAAGGACTACTCCAACGTGCGGCTCATAGGACTCGAATCCAATTCCGGCTATCGGGTGCAGACGCAGCTCGATTGGCTGCAGGGCGTGCTGGACGAGGCCTGCGCTGATGCCGACATCGACTTCGTGTTCGCGCAGCTTCACCATCCCCATCACTCCGAACTCTGGGTGGACGGCAATCTGGACTATACCGGTGATGTGATAACCCTGCTTGAGAATTTCTCAACCGTCTGCGGCAAACCGAGTGCACATTTCTTCGGCCACACGCACGGCTATTCGCGCGGGCAGAGCAAGGAGCACTCACACCTCATGGTCAATGTGGCCACGGCAGGCGGTGCTATCGACAACTGGGGCGAATTCACCCAGCAGGACTATCCTGAGTATTCGCGCAGCGATGACGATTTCGGTTTTGTACTCATGGAGGTGCAGGCCGGCAGCGACCCTCAGTTCCTCCTCACCCGCGTGAGCCACGGCAGCTATGAGGACGGGCTGGTGGACAACGTGGTGAAGGACACCGTGCGCATACGCCTCCACAACGATCCGCCCGCTGTGCCGAGCGGCATTTTCCCAGCACCTAACGATGTGCTCAGCCCGGACTGCATCATCCTGCTGGGCAGCACCTTCACCGACACGGATGGCGACCTCCACGGAGCCTCCCAGTTTCAGATGGCCACCGATGCCAGCTTCTCCAATGTGGTCTATGACGAGTGGTTTCAGCACGAGAACTGGTATTTCGATGTGGACCTCGAAGCTGGGAACAACATGGAGGACCAAGAGGTCACAGCACTGCTCGAAAATGCCACGTACTATTGGCGTGTGCGCTACCGCGACCGTGCTTTGGCATGGAGTCCATGGTCGCAGGCCAACCTGTTCACCACGACCACATCGAGTCTCACAGCCAATCTTCTGACCAATGGAGGTGCTGAGAGCGGGGCCGGGGGTTGGACCGAAGTGGCCGGGTCTTTCGAATTCATCAACAGTGGTGAATGTGCGGGTAACAACGCCAACTCGGGCAGCAAACTCTTTGCAGTGGGAGGGGTGTGCGAGGACAATGCCTATGGCGAGGGCCATCAGGATGTGGATGTGACGGGCTATGTGACCGAAATCTCGTCTGGCGATGCCACGGCCAGATTCGGTGGGTATCTGAGTGATTACAACGGAAGCGATCTCCCGGAATTCCGTCTTGACTTTCTGGACATCAATGGCAACATCATGTCCGCTTCGACCACGCATGGTTCGCACAGCGGAACATGGACATACTTCAACGAATCTGTGAGCATTCCTGCGGCCACGGCCACCATTCGCATGGTGCTCATGGGAACCCGCGAAGCAGGTTCCGACAATGACAGCTATTTCGATGACATGTTCCTCCGTCTGCAGTTCGGCAGCGAATCCTGCGAACAGTATGTGCAGGTAGGTATCGAGGATAGGCCCGAGGCCAGCGGGGTGACCGTCCATCCCAATCCCTTCACCGAATCCACACTTGTGCAGGTCAAGAATCCTGTTGGAGGCCGCAACTATCAGCTCCGTCTGTTCGACCGGTCGGGCCGCGAAGTGCAACAGCACAGCGCACCCTCTGGTGCCTTCCGCATTTCGTCCGACAGGCTGGCCCCCGGCTTCTACATCTATCAGGTGACAGATGGCATCTGGACGAGCTCTGGCAAGCTGATTCTGCAATGATGATCGGAGGAGCTGTCCATATCTGAAACCGTTTGCACATCTTTCACGGCCCAAGTTCAGACCGTCAAAGCCATGTCACATCTCTCGGATTGCCATTCCATTGCCGACCTCCGCGCCCTCGCCAAGCGAAAGGTTCCCTCTGTGATGTTCGATTATCTCCATGGAGGTTCCGAGGACGAACTCACCCTGCGCTGGAACCGCGATGCTTTCGCCCAATGGGAGTTCGTGCCGCGTGTCCTGCGCAATGTGGAGCACATCGACCTCAGCACCACTGTGCAGGATGGCAAATTGGTTCACAGACAGGCAAAAAATAACAGTTAAGAACTAATCCATTTGACAACATGGAAATTATCACCAAAAATATTTCTCGTCTTTCTCATCAAAATTCCCTTGGTGAGAAGGAAATAGATGGCACTGGATTTATAGCAGAGATTGGGGGAAGATCAGTCCTTGTTTCCTGTGGACACGTTTTTCAGGGACAACCTGGAAAAGAGCACTCGTTTATCTATAATAATTCAATACATAATATCGAAATCGATTCATTAAGGAGTAATTATTTTCAACGTTATAGCGCAGAAACAATCTTGGAATGGCCCCATGACCTCAAAGTTGTAGCTATCAATGACTATGCCTTCTACTGCCTGCCCTTTGTTGCTGAGAACCCTATCCAGTTGAAAGCCTTGTCAGAAGTTACAATCGAAGATGAGCTATACTTAATTACCAGAGATGAACAAGGAAGAATTTTGAAGTTACCCTGCAAGCGCAGTTCTGCGGTTGAAGGAGCGTATTATTATCCTGAAAAACAGGATCGATGTTGGGCTTTAAATCTAATCGAAGTTGATGTCCATGGTCTTGAAAAGGGCTTCAGTGGAGCACCAATTATTCACATTGCGTCAGGCACATGTATTGGAATCCTGCAGGGTAGTACTCATGAGAAATCCGATGTGAAAAAAACCTATTTGAGAGGTATTGTAATCCCATCAGATACATTAGTGGAAAAATTCCTGTTACTCTCCAAAGGCACATCCGAATAATGCGGAGCAGGGGTAAATCACTTCATTAACCGATCAAAATATGGAAAACACTCAGAAAAAACTCAGCCTTCTATTTCTGTGCGCAGTCATGTGCATAAGCTTCAATTCATGTAAAACTGGCGATGAGGATGTTAAGTTGTTCCCAGTGAAAGCGGGTGGCTTATGGGGTTATGTTGATAGCAAAGGAAAATATGTAATTAATCCTCAGTTCTCAAATGCTTACTGTTTTTCAGAGGGCTTGGCCCGCGTGCAATCCAGTGATGGGAAGTTTGGATTCATTAGTGAGGACGGAAGGTATATAATTAACCCAATCTACAAGGATGCTAATAACTTTACGGAAGGCATGGCATGTGTAGTGCTGGAAAATGGTAGACCACAGTTTATTGACACTAAAGGAAACATTAATTTTTCGATAGCAAATGTTGACCTATGCTATGGGTTTAGCGAAGGCTTAGCAGGAATTGCAATCCACAATAACAGAGGTTTCATTGATAAACTAGGTAATTTGGTAATTAGATTGTCCGACACTATTCATTGTCATGAATCTTTTAGTGATGGTCTTGTTCCTGTTGCAAGTAGAGATCGAAACCATGATGAGTTAATTTGGGGTTTTATGAATTCAAATGGAAACATTGCCATTGATTTTCAATTTCGTGAAGTGTTAAGTTTTCGTGATGGAATAGCATTTGTTGCTACGAAACCTGAAAACGGTTTCGAATTGGTCTCCAAAGAGTGGGGATGCATTGATAAGAAAGGCAACTTTGTAATTGCGCCACAGTTCGAGAGAGATTTTCTGGAAGAACATCACTTTAATAATGGTGTTTCTGTGGCTCGCCAAGGTGGGAAGTATGGCTATATCAATACCCAAGGAAATTATGTTGTAAACCCTCAATACAATAACGCAAAGCCATTTATGAAGAATCACTTGGCAGCAGTCCAAAATTCAGATGAAAAATGGGGTTTTATCAACGAAGAAGGTTTGTACCACATAGATTCCAAGTTTGATGACGTGGCAAC
The DNA here is from genome assembly GCA_021739625.1 of Flavobacteriales bacterium. GTDB lineage: Bacteria > Bacteroidota > Bacteroidia > UBA10329 > UBA10329 > UBA10329. The sequence goes on from JAIPBJ010000002.1 coordinate 5,681, forward strand.
TGGCTTTTTTGGTGATATTGCTTTTGTTAAATCGGGGGATAAATGGGGTATTATCAACGAAAAGGGGGAATATGTTGTAGTTCCGCAGTTCGATGATGTCAATTTACAGAGTATCGAGGAAAACGATCCAATCAGAAGTGATTATACAGACAATGTTGCAATTGCTGAAATGATTTTGGAAAATAGCAGCTCAACAAGTTTTCGAGGATACAGTATGCGTAGTACGATTAATCAAGTAAGTGAAAAGAACCAGGGTGTGGACTTTTCAAGCTTAGGGACTCATTCTTTAGGTAGAAGCCAGTTCCAACTTGATGAAAACCACAATATTGTTAAAATGTTGTATGATGTCTATACTACATATGGGTTTAGTGATGCCGTCAGTGGAGAGAAACCTGTATTCGAAACGGTTAGTAAGTATGATATTGTTACGAAATCGTACCACAATGTAAATGAGTTTGTGAGAATGGAGCAGGTCATATATCCATCTGCTCCTTTGTCTTCGGTATCAATGCAATTTGTTCTTAGTTCTCATGCAAGGGGTATTGGCAAAACGCTGGCTGAGGAGATAAGGAATCAGGCCATTGAGAAAATGCACATGATTGAGTTGACGAATCTGCGAATTAGCAATTCGGAATTAAAGGGAATGTATATATTAACTAGTGATGAATTTCTTGCTTACATTAGATATGCACAAACTGATGTAGATGATTATAAAGTACCCCGTTTATCCCAACCGCGAATCACTATTGTTGTCGTTAACAGAAATTACAAGGGCACTTTCAGTCAGTTAGCTCGTGAACTAGAAAATGAGTTTATGGGCAAGCCTAATGCCCTATATAACGAAAGCAGAGGGTTTTGAACATTTGCCATTTTGATTTCTTGTTGATGTATTGAGATTCCAGTACACACCTATACGTCCGCTTTAGTCCTCAATCAACTCCACCATGCCGCACCTCTCCGAGTGTTTCTCCATAGCCGACCTCCGCGCCCTTGCGCAGCAGAAACTGCCCCCTGTGATGTTCGATTATCTCCATGGAGGTTCCGAGGACGAACTCACCCTGCGCTGGAACCGCGATGCCTTCGCCCAATGGGAGTTCGTGCCGCGTGTGCTGCGCAATGTGGAGCACATCGACCTCGGCACCACCGTGCAAGGTGTGCAAGTGGGCCTGCCCATCATCGCTGCGCCCACGGGAATGTCGCGGATGTTCCACTACATGGGCGAGAGGGCCGTGGTGAAGGCCGCCCATGCCGCTGGGTCGGCCTATTCGCTCAGCACGGTCTCCACGGTCTCCATTGAAGATGTGGCGGCCTATTCGCAGGGGCCGAAGTTCTTCCAGATCTACGCTTGGCACGACCGCAAGATGGTCTCCGATTTCATCGAAAGGAGCAGAAAGTGCGGTTACGATGGGCTGATGCTGGCCGTGGATCTGCCCACCCTTGGAAAGCGCGAACGCGACCTGCGCAACGGCCACGGACGGCCCGCTGTGCTGCGCAGGAACACCGCCCTCGGTGCTTTGAGCAGACCGCAATGGCTCTTCCGTTTCCTCACCTCGCCCAAATGGCGCATGGCCAACATGACCGAACACTTGCCCCACCGGGCCGATGCGCTCAAGGTGATCGAGGACATTAACGCCCAGTTCGATGCCACGGTGGACTGGCAACGTGCCGAGGAGATGATGGCCCAATGGGGCGGCAAGTTCATGCTCAAAGGCATTCAGAGTGTGGAAGACGCCATCCTCGCGGCCGACATGGGCGCATCGGGCATCATCATCAGCAACCACGGGGGCAGGCAGTTGGACGGTTCGCCTTCCACGTTATCGCTCCTGCCGGAGATAGTGGCCGCAGTGGGCCACCGCACCGAGGTGCTGCTGGACGGAGGCATCGAGCGCGGGTCGGATGTGGTGAAGGCCCTCGCCCTCGGTGCCAAGGGCGTGCTCATCGGCAAGGCCTATCTGTTCGGGCTGGCAGCGGGCGGTGAGGAGGGCGTGGCCCGCACCTATGCCATCCTGCGCGATGAGATGGAACGCGTCATGCGGCTCATCGGGGTCAGCTCAGTGAGTGAGCTGGGGCCGCAGCATGTGAGGAGGGTCAAATGGTGAATACTCGGTTAGAATTTGTAGTGCTTATGGAAGGTTTTTTGAAATTCGAGAAGGTGAATTCTCCGCACACGGTAACACTTACAAGTCCGATTATAATTACTGCATTCAGGTGACATTTGTTCAACCATTTAGATTACCGCCATGTTTGAAGGTTTAGATTTGGGTATACTGGATAATCCAGAGTACAAGGAGGATGCTGTTCGTGAGGACATCATAATGCCTATTTTGAAGAGGCTTGGATACTCTTCCACAGGCGTTAATACGATTAGAAGAGGAATACCACTCACTCACCCATTCGTTCATATTGGATCTACTCAAAGAAAGATTAACATTATACCTGACTACATTCTGGAAACTCAAAACGGATACAAGTGGATTTTAGATGCAAAAGCACCTAATGAAGACATAATAAAAAGTGGCAATGTTGAACAAGCATACAGTTATGCAATAAATCCGGAAATCAGATGCGAGATTTACGGACTGTGCAATGGAAGGCATCTTACAGTTTTTCACATCAGTGAAATCAACCCCTTGCTGATTATCGATGTTAAACAGATTGAGGAGAACTGGAACGAAGTTGCGCAAGTACTGAGTCCTCGTTATTTGGAAAAACCATCCCTCAAGGAGTTCTTGCCTGATTTTGGAATGCATCTATTGAAAGCAGGTGCTGACAAAACCACTACGCTCCATTTTGTTCCTGCTTGGATTAACAGTATTTCCAAAGTTAATAATAATGATTTCACTTTTTTCTCGGCACTAAACTTCGGAGATGAAAAATATGGGGCTTCATTTGATTTTGATAAATCTCAGTACGAAATGTTTCTTGATGCACTTCCTAAAGAAAAGAGACGTGCAATTGATGTAGCACTACAGCATGCCCCTTTTATGCTGCATTATAGAACGAAAGAGGATGCTTTTGGTGTTATTGTAGAAGCAAAGATGGGTGAACATTTTTACTCCAATGAGAACGAAACATATATACCGTTTGAAGTAGTAGGATTCGAAACTTCTGTAGATGATATAAATTAAGAATCGTTTGAAAAAGAAAATAAGTAGTTGAGCGATTTTTTATTCACTGTAAACAAATCGAATGTGGTGCGCAAACGACAGTAAGCCACAAAGCAATTTGTATGAAAATCTGAAAGCCTTGCCCCGCCTTTCCCTGTTGCTGCTCTTCCTGCTTGCTAAGGGTGTGTATGCGCAGCAACCTGCCCACAGGAACGACTTCCTCATCACCATCGCCTGGCCGCGCGCCTTGGCCAAGCAGACCGATGCATGGTATAATGACGTGGCCCGCGTTCTGGGCCTCAACCGCAGGGGCTATTACCGTGCGGGCCATGCCGCGCTCATCCTGGTGAACGCGGCCGACAGCTCGTGCCATTACTTCGACTTCGGGCGGTATCATTCGCCTTTCGGCACGGGCCGAGTGCGCAGTGCCACCACCGACCACGACCTCGCGCTCCGCAGCAAGGCCCATATCCAAGGAAGGAGAATTCTCAACTTCCGAGAGCTGCTGGACGAGGTGCTGAAGAATCCTTCCAGCCACGCCAGCGGCCCCATGTGGGCAGGCTACGTGCGGGCCGATTTCCAGAGCGCATTGGCCGAGGCCGAACGGCTGCAAGCGGAGAGCCCCACCATCTACGGCCCGTTTGTGAAGGGCGGCACCAACTGCACGCGGTTCGTGCGCAGTGTGGCGCTGAAGGCCCGGATACCTTTGGCGCATCACTTGCGGATGGCCGTTGTGCCGATGCTCACCCCCACCACGTTGAACAACGTGGCCGCGCTGTGGCACCACGTGCGCATCCCGAAGCGCGAGAACGTGGTGCTGGAGGAATGCAAGGTGCGCAGATACTGCCCGCCCGTGTTGCTGGACACCACCCTGCCTGCGCCCCCACGGCCCATCACTGTTCCCGAGGATGCACAATGGGTGGCGGGGGAGACGGGCGGCTCGTGGTTCCATCTTTCCGTTGAAGGAGACGGATTCCGCCTCAATCGCTTCTGCTCGGAAGGAGAACTGGAATGCACCAGCCTCCTGAAACCAGACCGTTCATTCCCTGCACTTGATGGCAGCTACAGGATTGTGCCGATGAGCCACTGTGCCGAAGTGCGCGTGCTGCTCGGTGAGCAGGAGATGGTGTTCAGAAGTGTATGGACAGGCCGCTTCATCAAGCAGTTCAGATGACCAATTTAGAAGGGTCGTGAACAAGGATGGACCTGCGGTCGAAGTTGATGAGGCCCTCCTCGCGGAGTTCGTTAAGAAGGGTGGTCACCGTTTGCCGCGATATGGCCGTGAGCCCGCCCATGTCAAAGTGCGTGAGTCCATGCGTCACATGCACCGAACCGCCCGCCAGCACCCGTCCGTAGGTCTCGGCCAGATCTATGATGAGCTGCAGCATGCGTGTACGCGCATCGTGCAACACGAGCGACTCCATGCGCCTTGCGGTGCGCACCAGACGGTCTGAGGCACATTGCGTCACGCTGAGGGCGAATTCCGGGTTGCCGTCCATTACGCTCAACACATCGGTCAAAGGGAGCGAGTAGAGGCATGAGGCCGACATCGCCACGGCATTGTCCGTCCGCAGCCTTTGCCCCAGCAGGGCCGTCTCGCCCACAATGTCGCCTGCCGTCAGTACCTCCCTGATGACCTCGCGGCCATCCTTCCCGAAATTGCAAAGTTTCAACTGTCCCAAAGTGATGAAGAACAGCGTCTCGGCCACATCGCGCGCCTGATACAGATAATCGCCCTTCTCCTTGGCACGGGGCATCAGCAGGTCGGCCAACCGCTCCATTCCGCTGGGCCGCAGCCCGTTGAAGAACGGATGACCATTCAGCCATTCCATTCTCGTATGCATGGCATCGGTGTCCTTGGTGCGTGCGCGTTTCATGTCGGTTGCGTCTGTCGGCCTCCGCTGGGTCAGAGAGGCCGCCAGCACCTGTTCCTCACATTGCAGCATGGCTTCGTGGTTTGGACGGGTGATGGGTTCACAGTTGCGCTACGATATCTTTTATCTGAGCGCGTTTCTTGTAGTCGGGGTCGAAATGCCGCCACTTTACGTGGCCGTCCTTGCCTATGACGTATGTGGCTGGCACAGGGAGCTGAACCTCTGCTTCCCCATCCTCGTGCGACTGCTTGAAATCCGCACCCAGCATGGTATTGTACATGCCGCGCTCAGTGGCCGATGGCTCGAAATTGACTCCGTAGGCCTGCGCCACTGCGTGGTCTGTATCTGACAGCAGGCGGAAGCCTGCGTGTACCTTCTCCTGCGTCCTGCGCAAGAACTCTGATTTCTGCGGTGAGATGGCGATGACCGTGGCCCCCTTATCGGTGATGAGGCTCAGGCTGTCCTGCAATGCGCTCAGGTGGCGGTTGCAGATGGGACACCAGTGCCCTCGGTAGAAGATGAGCACAACAGGGCCGTCCTTCAGTGCATCCTTCAACGCGAACGGCTCATCGTCCTGATCGCTGATGTTGAAATCGGGTGCGGCCGTGCCCACAGGAAGTCCCTGTGGGTCGCCTTTCAGGTTTTTGACGCTGCGGTTTATGAACGAATAGCCAGTGAACAGCAGAACCGCGATTATGGGGATGAGCAGGTATTTCATTTCCAGGTCTTTGGTGAATTGATGGTTGAACTGAATCGATTGTCGTTGCAACATCGGTGTCCTGACAACTGCTCAGATAGTTTCTACATCAAGGAAAATGCGGGATAGACCGCATCTGGAAATCTCCAATCCCATAGGCCTCCGGACAGGCAGAGATGCAATGATTGTAGTCCCCGCAACGGGGCTAATAAGAAGTACCACCCCCAGGGGGGGATGGCATAGGACGTGTTCAATCCTCTTTCAACGCTTCCCGAATCCGCGCCTTCAGCGCATCAGCCTTTTCCTCTGTGGCTGGGGCATCAATCTGGCGCGTCATGGCCTTGGCCAATAGCTCACGCTGCAGCTCGTATTGCCGGCACGCGCTGCACATCATTGTGTGCAACCGCAGGCCCATGCACTGAAAAGTGCCGAGTTGCCCCTCTTCCCTCAGTTCCATCAGCTCGGTGGCCTTCTTGCATGATTGCATCAACATCTCAATGGCGGTGTGTGTGGTCTGTCATTTTGCGCTGAACCAGCCCTTCTCCACGCATTCGCGCAGCTGAAGCTTCGAGCGGTGGGCTATCTGCCAGTAGTTGGTCGTGGTGATGCCAAGTTCCTTACAGATGGCATCGGCCTTTTTCTGTTCGAGGTATTTGAGACGCAACACGGCCGCCCAATGTTCGGGCAGGTGGGCCATGCAACGGGCAAGGATGCCATTGAAGTCGGGGTCGTCCAGAAGCTCGGGGTCGCCCCAGTCGGCAGGGCGGTGGCCGTCCAGCCACATCTCGCGCTCATCGAAGGGTGCAGGGCCGTCATGGTCCATGCTCACGTGCGGATTCCTGAACGCCTTGCGGTAGTGATCCATCAGCTTGTGGCGCAGTATGGAGAACAGCCACGTTCGCGGGGTGGATTCCTCCTTGAATTGCTCCAGTCCCTGCATGGCCGCCAGAAAGGTCTCCTGCACCAGATCTTCAGCCAGTTGAGGGTCGTTCACGCGTTGGCGGGCATAGCCCAACAGCTCGGCCGTGTGTTCGTCCACCCATCGGGTCATCAATTGTCTGCTGTCCTCTGTCATGCACAAGGGCGGCCCGCAGCCGCTGGTATGCTCAGGTGTTCTGCTGCCAAATGTACCGTTTGCATGGGGGTAAATTTTTCAGGGCCGTGTCAGGAACGCTCCTTGTCGCGACCATCGTGTCGAACTAAAAACAGAATGACATGAAAAATTCAATCAAACAATCCTTTATCGGTGGCATGGCCGGGACGGCCGTGATGACCGCAGTGATGATGATGGCGCCCATGATGGGCATGCCCGAGATGAACCCGCCCGCCATGCTCGCTGGCATGATGGGCCTGGCACTGGCCGTTGGCTGGATGATGCACTTCATGATAGGTGTGATGTTCGCACTGGCGTATGCCCTGCTGTTGGAGAAACCCCTGCGCAGACTGGGCAACAACCTGCTCAAGGGTGCGGCTTTCGGGGTCATTGCCTTCGTTTTCGCGCAAATTGCCATGGGTATGATGAGTCTTGTGATGGGCCCCATGCCCGCACCAGAGGGCGGTATGATGTTGATGATGCTCGGCAGCATCATGGGCCATGTCATCTTTGGCATGGTGGTGGCGATGTTCGTCAAGGAGTGAGGCTGCGCCATGTGGCAAAGGAAGAAGGGGAGGGCTCAGGTTCTCCCCTTTTTTGTGCTTAGAAAACGTGAATTGTCAGGAATCAGCATTCTGAGCGTCTAACCACGCGGACTATTAAAGGATCTGCATGATGGCATTGTCACTGAGGAAGTTGGGAGTTAGGGTGTTCATAGCGGTCTATCTTGGGCTGGCAGTGCTTTCGGGCTATTACATCTATGACGGCTACTTCGGGGGGCTGCAACGGGCGGAGCAGGGCGAGCTGGCCAGACTCAAGAGCATCACCGCCACACTGTCCATGCAGCTGGATGCGGAGGAGTTGGACGCGTTCTTCTCCCGCCATCCTTTATGGAACACCGACACGCTACGGCTGCAGCAGGACAGCGTCTATCTCCGCTATGTGGAACTGCTGCACAGGGCCTTTGTGGTCAACGGACTCAATACCCCGGTCTATACCCTGACCCGCGACCCCGTGGCAGGGATGCTCTTCATCGGTGTGGCGAGCAACGGCCCGCAGGTCTATGGCCTTCACTACGACTCTCACGTGCATGAACACTTGGAGGTTTATGCCTCTGGCGGGGTCATCCCTCGCTATGAGGACGACTACGGCACGTGGCTTTCGGCTCTCTGTCCCATCGTGGACAGCGGGGGCAAGGTGGTGGCCGCGTTGGAGGCCGACATCCCTTTCGACAGCTTCGTCATGTATGCCCGCAAGGATCTGCTGCGCAATGTGATCTACACGCTGCTGCTCTTTGTGGCGGTGGGTGCGGTGCTGACGCTGTTCATAAGAAGAACCCTTGCCCGGGACGGGGAGAATCGTGATGCGATGGAAATAGCCAACCGTGTCATTCAGCGAAAGAAGGAGGATCTGGAGAGCAGTATTCGCTATGCAGGCCAGATACAGGCCAACATCTACCCTACGGAGGTCGAGTTGGGTGATTTCTTCCATGAGCATGCCGTCCTATTAATGCCCCAAGGGGTGGTGAGTGGTGATTTCTATTTTTTCCAACGGCTGGATGCGGACCATGCTCTGGTTGCCGTGGCCGACTGCACCGGCCACGGGGTGCCGGGTGCTCTTATGAGCATAATGGGCAACGACTTCCTTCACGGAGGCATCCTTCTGGGGCATCGCACCCCCAAAGCATTGCTGGAACACCTCGACCGAAGGGTCTGTCAGACCTTTCACAGCACCGGGGCCGCTACTGATGGGATGGACATTGGACTCTGCCTCATTGATAAGGCAAAGGGAACTATAACCTACTGCGGGGCCAGACGACCGCTTACCATGATTGGGCCGGATGGCGTGACCGTGGTGGAGGGCGCAAGACGTAGCATTGGGCAGGGTGAACTTCTTGGCGACTCGGTGCCCTTTGAAGAATCCGTGTTGCACATCGAATCAGATACTGCCTATATCATGTATTCTGATGGCATTCAGGATCAGTTCGGAGGGCCGAGGAACCGCAAACTGGGCCAAAGAACATTACTTCAATGGCTCGGTGATGCTGTCATGGGCCAGCTTTCAGCTTCTACTGCAGCTGCCCTCCGTCAGCGCATCATCACCTGGCAGGGCAAGGAGGAACAGACAGACGATATGTGTCTGGTGGGGTTCAGGGTCTGATGTGAGGGCTGAAGGAGGAAAATGGTCGGGCGGAAGAGGTGCTGTTCGGTCAGCCTCCCGACACAGTGGAAGTTTCCGAGTATGAGGCTGTCAGGAAACAGAAGGCGCAGCTACTGACCCCATTATCAACCAAATCTTCTAAACCCTTCAACCATGAGAAAAACAACTTACGTGTTGCTCGCTGCCGCGCTTTTCTGCGGCACTGCCCTCATCCAATCCTGTTCTGAGGAGAATGAGGATGAAATGGAATTCATTGCCGACAATAGCACCTTCGCGGGTTTTGAGGACTGGTCGCTCGACTATCAGGCCGAAGGTGCCGACCCGGCACTTGCTGCGATGGCCCATGGTGGAAATGACAGTACAGTTACCCGCAGGGTCTATTACAAGGACGGTCAGAATCCCGTGAACGGTCAATATCCAACAGGAACGGTCATTGTGAAACACTCTACAAGCCCCGCTGGACTTGATGAAGTGACGGCCATGGTGAAGCGCGGTGGCGACTTCAACTCGGCCAACAACGGCTGGGAGTGGTTCATGCTGATGCCCGATGGCTCCATCGCAGAGATGGAAGGCATGCCCGCCCGCGGTTCCGATCTGATGAACGGCCTGTGCGGTGGCTGCCATGCCGGTGCCAACAACGATTTCGTTTTCAGCAAGTCGTAGATCTTCAGGTTCTGGTCGGTCGGCAGTGCCCTTGGTGGACTTCAATGACAGAGGCACTCTTCTTCCAACAATATGAATGCGTCTTATTCCTGCATCCTGTCTCTCCACCTGATGACTGTCGTCATCCCCACCCACAGCAAGTGATTACCTTTGCCGTCCGAACAGAGAATCATTCATCCTAAAAAATAAAGACCCATGGCCCTTGAACTGACCGATGCGAATTTTGACGAGATAGTATTGAAATCAGACAAGCCGGTGCTGGTGGACTTCTGGGCGGTGTGGTGTGGCCCCTGCCGCATGGTGGCCCCCATCGTTGACGAACTGTCAAAAGACTATGACGGAAAGGCGATCATCGGCAAGGTCGATGTGGACAACAACCCTGAGACCGCTGCCAAGTTCGGCATCCGCAACATCCCGACCCTGCTGTTCTTCAAGAACGGGGAGATTGTGGACAAGCAAGTGGGCGCAGCTCCAAAGCAGACCTTTGTAGCCAAACTCGATGCCCTTGTCTGATTCTCAGTGATAGGAACGTAGAACGTCATACAGACGTGAAGAGGCTTGTGGAAAGGGCCGGAGAGTCAAACTCTCTGGCCCTTTTTTCATGCGGTCGTCCCGCACATTCCGCACAACGCACCGCACCCGGTGCTCCCATCTTCCCTGTTCCCATTTTCCGACCACGCCACAGCAACTACCTTTGCCCTATGAGCATCTCGTTGCACAGCCAGACCGTAAAACAGTTCAGCAGGCTCGAGTTGCTGGCCAAGCAGGTGGTGGAAGGCTTCATCACAGGGCTGCACAAGAGTCCGTTCCATGGTTTCTCGGTCGAATTTGCTGAGCACAGACTCTACAATACGGGCGAGAGCACCCGTCATATCGATTGGAAGCTCTTTGGCCGCACCGACAAACTGTTTGTGAAACGCTATGAGGAGGAGACCAATCTGCGTTGCCAGATCGTGATCGACACCTCATCGAGCATGTATTTTCCCATGTCCGATAACAGAGGCGAAGGGCAGGTGAACAAGATCGGATTCTCGGCCTATTGCGCTGCTGCTCTGGTACATCTGCTCAAGAAACAGCGGGATGCCTTCGGGCTGTCGCTGTTCTCAGACAAGGTGCATGTGCACACCGATGCACGTTCGTCACAGACACAGTTCAAACTCATCTTTCAGGAACTGGAGAAACTGCTGTTGCCCATGGTTGATGGGCAACAGGCGCGCAGTTCGGGTGCGCAGGCCCTGCACGAGGTGGCCGATAAGATCAAGCGCAGATCGCTGGTCATCGTGTTCAGCGACATGATGGAGAATTCCGACCAGAGTCAGGAAGACCTTTGGGCAGCATTGCAGCACCTGCGCCACAACATGCATGAGGTCATTCTTTTTCATGTGTTGGACAGGAAACAGGAAATGGATTTCGCCTTCGAGAACCGGCCATACCGTTTCATTGACATGGAAACAGGAGAGGAGCTCAAACTCAATCCGATGGATGTGAAGGATGCTTACCTCTCGGGCATGGCAGAACTTGAACGCCAATTGAAACTCAAGTGTGGCCAGTATGGCATCGAACTCATTCAGGCCGACACCAATCAGCCTTTCGACAAGGTGCTTCTCCCATATCTTCTCAAACGGAAAAAACTTTACTGATGCGATACCCGATCCTCCTCTTGATGCTTGCGTGTTCCTTTGCGGTCAAGGCCGTGGAGTTCAGTTCAATATCGCGGCAGCAACCTGTCACATTGGTCCAACAGGCAGAATTCGGTGCTTATATGGACATTTCGTTGAAACTGAATGCCGAACAGGCGAGCACAAAGACCCTTTATCTCCGCCTGCGTTTCATCATCGGCAACGACACGTTGCACGACAACCTGACAGTGACCGGGGCCTATGACGGTGTTGTGAAGCAACTGCTGATGCGCGAAGGAGAAAGGATAACAGCCCAGATATTGCTGAACAATGCCGAGGTGGAAGAGGTGGGAGGATTGGAGGGGTCGTTCCGTGCAGTACACAATTCCACACTGAGGGTAGGCCCCGACCTTGGTCAGTCATCATTCATCGGCAACGTTTGGTTACGGGAACAGAACCCGCTTTTCCGTGTCAAGTTTGAAGATGCCGGGCCGCGCGATGTACAGATCATTTTCCACCTCGAAGGCAACTATGAGTATGACGTACTTCATTTCAAGGTGAAGGTCATCAGCCCAGAACAGGGAATCCTGTTCCTCTCCCGCACCGCTACCGTGACCGATGATGCCGAGCTTCAGCAACGCAGCAGAACACTACGCCTCACCCTCGAAGGGGTGAATTTCTCGTACCCTGGCAGCTACTATCTGCAGGTGATGCACACCATGCTGCCCGACCGCGTGAACGGTGTGCAGAAGGTGGAATATGCGGTAGTGCAGCAATAGCGCATAATTCTTCCGCCCCAGCTTCTGATACATTTGCCCGTCCCATTGCACACCCATGCCTTTCAATCGCATCACAACCGAACTTTTAGAGCAATTCACTGCTGTTGTAGGCCCGGCCAACGTCCTGATAGATGAAGAGACGCTCACTGTCTGCGCATCGGACGAGACCGAAGACCACGTGTTCATGCCGCAGGTGGTGCTCACTCCGGGCACGGCCGATGAGGTCGGAGGTATCCTGAGGCTTTGCGACCGGTACATCATCCCTGTTACGCCCCGTGGAGGTGGAACGAGCCTTAGCGGGGGTTCGCTGCCCGTGCATGGAGGCGTGGTCGTTTGGATGAAGCGTTTCAATCGCATCATCGAGATAGACGAGCTGAATCTGCAGGCCACCGTGGAACCGGGGGTCATCACCGAGGTTTTTCAGAATGCGGTGAAGGAAGTGGGCCTCTTCTATCCGCCCGACCCCAGCAGCAGGGGAACCTGTGTGCTGGGTGGAAACCTTGCCGCCAACGCAGGAGGCCCCAAGGCGGTGAAATATGGCGTGACCCGCGACTATGTGCTCAACATGCAAGTGGTGTTGCCCACGGGCGAGGTGATCTGGACGGCCGCCAATGTGCTGAAGAATTCCACGGGCTACAACCTCACGCAACTGATGTGCGGCAGCGAGGGCACGCTGGGCATCATCACCCGCATCGTATTCAAGCTGCGGCCCCTGCCCCGCAAGGATGTGACGCTGCTTGTTCCCTTCACCACGAGCGAGGAGGCCTGTCGTGCCATAAGCGGCATCTACAAGGCCGGCATCACACCATCGGGCATGGAGTTCATGGAGCGCGATGCGATCATGCTCACCATGAAGTATCTCGATGAGGTGCTGCACAAGCCTGTGAGCATCGACCTGCCGGACCACATCAACGCACATTTGATCGTTGAGTTGGACGGCAACGATGAGGAGGTGCTGATGCGCGATGCCGAAATCATCACCCAAGTGCTGGAGAACTATGAAACGGGCGAAGTCTATTTTGCCGAAAGTGCTGAGGAGAAGGAAAGCCTCTGGCGGTTGCGCAGGAACGTTTCTCCGGGAGTGAATTCATATTCTCTTACCAAAAGCGAGGATGTGGTGGTGCCCCGTGGCAATCTGCCAGCACTGGTCACAGCCATCAAGGCCATTGGTCATCGTATCGGGTTCCGCTCGGTGTGCTACGGCCACGTGGGCGATGGGAACCTGCATGTCAACATCATGAAGGAAGAATTGCCCGATGCCTATTGGCACAAGGAGGTGAACGAGGGCATTGCAGACATTTTCCGTGAGGTGGTGCGGCTGGGCGGAACCCTGAGCGGTGAGCACGGAATCGGCATTGCCAAACGGCCTTATATGCACTTGGCGATGCAGGAGGCCAATCTGCGGCTGATGCGAGGTATCAAGGATGCATTCGACCCCAACGGGATACTGAATCCCGGAAAGATCTTCTGAAGGCCAACGCGGAGTCGCGGTTCCTTACCGTTTCACGATGAACCATGGGTTCAGCAGGTTCTCCTTGTTGTAGCGCAATGGAGTGATGCCATCCTGTTCCGAAACCGTGCATCCAGCGGCCATCGCAATGCCCTGCCCTGCGGCCGTGTCCCACTCCATGGTGGGCGCAAACCTCGGATAGACATCGGCCACACCCTCGGCCACCAGACAGAGTTTGAGCGAGCTGCCCATCGACACCATTTCCACCTCGCCATGCTGTTGACGCATCAGATCCACATAAGCGAGGGTCTCGTCCGACATGTGCGAACGGCTGCCCACCACGGTGAAAACCGTTCTTTCCGGATCTGAATGGAGCATTGTGCCTGCTTGGAAGAGCGCATTCAGGCCGGACAGTTCCTTCATTGAGCTTTCGTCAATCTTCACCGCGCCCATGCCGTGCACGCCAACATACAGGACGTCTTTCACAGGCACGTAGATGATGCCTACGATGGGATCACCTTTCTCCACCAGAGCGATATTGACAGTGAATTCACCGTTGCGCTTCACGAATTCCTTGGTGCCGTCCAAAGGGTCCACCAGCCAGAACTGTTCCCAGTTTTTCCGCTCCGCGAAAGGGATGTTTCGGCCTTCCTCGCTGAGGATGGGCAGACCGAGCGGTTTCAGTCGCTTCACGATGGCGTGGTGGGCCTGTCGGTCGGCCTCGGTCAAAGGCGACAGGTCTTCCTTCACATCGACCGTGAACGCGGTGTCATAGACCTTTAGAATTGCCCGGCCCGCTTCCAATGCGGCCTGCACAGCTGTGACGATTTCTTCGTTTCTCATCGAGCCGACACATATTGAAAGAGGCGGCCTCCCCTTGGAAGACCGCCTCTATGATGTTGAGGTCGCGAGCGGATTTGAACCGCTGTACGAGGTTTTGCAGACCTCTGCCTAACCGCTCGGCCACACGACCCTTTCGAGCATGCAAAGATAGAAAAGATGCGGTTTGCTGAAAGTCGGTGTGCCGATGCCGTTCCGGGCGGGGCGATCAATGGCCTTTCTGCGCGGTCAATGCCTCCAAACGATGCGGCTCTGGCCCAGACTGCCGTTCACTGGCGGATTGAATTTCGTGAGGCTCACTTCCCATTGGATCACCCACGGATAGGTCTCGGCAAGCCTTTGCGCAATCCTTCGTGCAACGGTCTCGATGAGCTTGGAGCGGATGGCCATCTCTTCCTTCACCAGGTCGAAGACCACCACATAGTCCACTGTCTTGCTCAGGTCGTCATCCTCGGCACAGGCATCCAGTTCTGCCTCGGCCATGATGTCCACACGGTATTTTCCTCCGATGCGGCCTTCTTCCTCCAAGCAGCCGTGAAAGGCGTGCAGCCTGATGTCTTCGATATAGAGTTTCTGGTGGGCCATCACAGTCTGCTAAGGGCCGATTTCAAGCGGGTCGTCACGGTGTCGCGGCCCAGCAGCTCCATCATTTCGAAAAGGACGGGGCCACCTGGCTGCCCGCTCACCAGCACTCGGAAAAGTTGCATCACGTGGCCCGGATTCATGCCTACGCGCTCGGCAGTGGCCTTGAACTGCGCCTCGATGGCTGCAGCATTCCAGTCTATGGATCCCAGATCGGTGGTCAATGCTTCGAAATAGGCTTTGGCCTCAGGATTCCAACGCTTTTCGATGACCTTCCCGTCAAAGCTCTCAGGAGCTTGGAAGAAGTAATTGCCGAACTCCCAGAACTGGCTGATGAACTGAACCTTCTCTTTCACAAGGGCGCAGACTTTCAACACATAGTCGGGATCGGGAGTTACTCCGCGCTGCTGCAGATCGGCCGTGAAACGTTCGGCCAACTCCGCATCCGGACGATGGCGCAGATACTGCTGGTTGAACCATTTGGCCTTCTCCGGGTCGAACTTGGAACCCGACTTGCCTACGCGCTCCAGAGAGAATGCATCGGCAAGTTCTTCCAACGAGAAGATTTCCTGTGCTGTGCCGGGATTCCAGCCCAGCATGGCGAGCATGTTGACGAATGCCTCTGGGAAATAGCCGCGCTCGCGGTAGCCGCTGCTCTGCTCGCCCGAATGAGGGTCGAGCCAGTTGAGCGGAAACACGGGGAAACCGAGCCGGTCGCCATCGCGCTTGCTCAGCTTGCCGTTGCCGTCAGGCTTAAGGATCAGGGGAAGATGTGCGAACTGCGGCATCACATCCTCCCAGCCCAGATAGCGGTAAAGCATCACATGGAGCGGAGCCGATGGCAGCCATTCCTCACCACGGATCACGTGCGTGGTCTTCATCAGATAATCGTCCACCACATTGGCAAGGTGATAAGTGGGCATGCCGTCCGATTTGAACAGCACCTTGTCGTCCATCTGTGCGGTCTGCACCACCACCCATCCGCGTATGATGTCATGGAAGCGTACCTCCTCCTTGCGGGGAAGCTTGATGCGGATGACATAAGGTTCGCCTGCCTCCAGACGCCTTGTCACTTCGTCCTCAGACAATGTGAGGCTGTTCTTCATGGTCTGCCTTGTGACGGCATCGTACTGCGGTGAAGCGACCTTGGCCTTGGTGAGCCGCTCGCGCATCTCGGTCAACTCTTCGGGAGTGTCGAATGCGTAATAGGCGTGGTCGGAAGCAATGAGCTGATCGGCATACTGGCGGTATATGGCCTTGCGCTCGCTCTGCCTGTAGGGGCCGTAGGGGCCGCCCTGCTTCGGGCCTTCATCAATGGTGATGCCGCACCAGTCGAGCGCCTCCATGATGTAGTCCTCGGCACCGGGCACATAGCGGGTCTGGTCGGTGTCCTCTATTCGCAGGACGAAATCGCCACCGTTCTTCTTGGCGAAGAGATAATTGTAGAGTGCTGTGCGCACCCCGCCCATGTGAAGCGGCCCAGTGGGGCTGGGAGCAAAGCGTACGCGGACTTTACGATTGGTCATCGGACTGTGTTTTGGGGCGGCAAAGGTAGGGTTGCAGATGGCAGTACGCAGGTCGATGAACTATTGTCAATGACCCGAAAACTGGTGAACAACGGAACGGATGACCGCTATCCCATTTTGAGCCGCGCCATTGGCACAGTATGTTGCCCGGCCAGATCACCTGCTGCGAGTTTGAACTGTGCTGCGATGCCGATCATGGCCGCGTTGTCGGTGCAATACTCTAAGGGCGGCACATGCGAAGTGCAACCAGACCTCTCGGCAAGTTCTGTGAATCGCCTACGGAGTTCTGAATTGGCCGAGACCCCGCCAGCCAGTGCGATGGCCTTCACTCCCGTTTCTGCAATGGCCTGTTCCAGCACGCTCAGCAGATAGGTCACCAAATGACGCTGGTAGGAGGCGCAGATGTCGGGCAGATTGGCCGGTACAAATCCGGGTGCTTCCCTTTCCAGTTTCTGGATCAGGTATAGGAAAGAGGTCTTCACTCCGCTGAAACTGTAATCCATTCCGCCCGCTTTGGGGGTGGCGAACTGGAAATGGTGCGGGTCACCCTGCTTCGCCAATCGGTCGATGGTGGGGCCTCCGGGATAGCCGAGACCGAGCACTTTGGCAGCCTTGTCAAAAGCCTCACCGGCAGCATCGTCAATGGTGCGGCCCAGCACGGTCATCATACTGGGCGAATCGACCTTCACGATCTGCGTGTGTCCCCCGCTCACGGTGAGACACAGGAACGGGAAGATGGGCGGTGCCTGTTCTCCTTTGATGAAGTGTGCAAGGATGTGGGCGCGCATGTGATCGACCGCAATGAGCGGGATGTCGAGTCCGAGGGCCAATGACTTCGCAAAACTGGCACCCACCAGCAGACTGCCCAGGAGGCCCGGCCCCACGGTGAAGGCGATGGCATCGAGTTCCTCTTTGCGGATGCCCGCCATCTCCAAGGCCTGATGCACCACGGGCACAATGTGCTGCTGATGCGCCCTTGAGGCCAATTCTGGAACCACACCGCCATATTGCCGGTGTACCTCCTGCCCGGCCACGATGTTGGAAAGCACCCGGTCGCCCCGAAGCACTGCTGCCGAGGTGTCATCGCACGAGGACTCGATGGCCAGAAGGAGCGTTGCGCCAAGCACGGCATCGTTATTGCCTAATTTTGCTGACAGCGCTGCATTTTCCATGAGAATTTTCAAAAGTATCAAAAAGGCGATGGCCTGGGCTGTGGCCTTGATGCTCCTGTGCGCGCTGTTGGGCTATGGCGGTTACCGCGCCATTCGCAGTGCGCGTGTTCAGACATATATCACGCAGTTCATTGCCACGCAGTTGAGCAAGAGTCTCGGTGCCAAGGTGGAGGTGGCTGGCGTTGACATCGGTTTCTTCAACCGCCTGATCATCGAAGGACTTTATGTGGAGGATCTGCATGGCGACACCCTCGGGTACATTCAGCGGCTGCACCTTGGGCTGCGTGGTTTCGATATGGAAAAGCGGCAGGTGATGGTGGACCGCATCACACTCGATTCGGTCTTTTTCAATCTTCACCGCCATCAGGGCGACAGTGGACTCAACATCAAGTTCATCACCGATTTCTTCGCAAGGCCCAAGGACACCACCGAGAAACCGGTTTGGGACCTCCGGTTCCGCGAGGTGAAGCTGGTGGGTGCGCATTTCCGCTATTATGATGAGGACAAGGCGCTTGCAGTACGGGGAATGGACTATCGGCACTTGGATGTGAACGACATAGACCTCATCATCAAGAATGTGCGCATAGACAGTGACACGATCTTCGGCCGCATTGACGGACTGTCGTGCAACGAGGCCAGTGGTTTTGTGCTCAGCCATCTGGCAGGCGATGTGAAGATCAGCCCGGTCGAACTGAAAGTGGAGGCCCTGCGTGTGAAGACCCCTGTGTCTGAAGTGGCAATGGACCTTCACTACACCTACGGCCGCTGGGGCCATTGGCTGAGTTTTGTGGACAGCGTGCGGATGGACTACGTGCTCGACAACTCGGTGGTAGGCATCTCGGACATTGCCCATTTTGCACCGGCCTTGTCGGGCATAGACAAGACCGTGCGCATCTCCGGGCGGGTTGACGGCCCGGTAAGTGCCCTCAACGGGCGGGGCCTCAACATCTGGTATGGCAACAGCACCAATCTGCAGGGCGACATTGACATGGACGGCCTGCCCAACATGGCCGAGACCTTCATGTATCTCAACCTCAAGCGGCTGGTGACCAACTATGCCGATCTGGTGACCATTCCCATTCCGCCTTTTGACACGCGAAAGAGCCTGCCTATACCAGCCAATGTGGCCCAATTGGGAATAATGGACTTCAAAGGAAGTTTCACAGGGTTCATCACTGATTTCGTTGCATTCGGACGCCTCAAGACCTCGATCGGTGAGCTGCGCACAGACCTTGCCCTGCGGCAGGACAATGGCAGCGGGATCGTGTCATACAGCGGAAAATTGGAAAGCATGGAGTTCCAACTCGGCAAGTTCATGGGAGTGGACAGCCTTGGCAGGGTGAGCCTCAACGCAAGTGTTGACGGCAAGGGAGTCACCATGCAGGACATCAATGCGAAATTGGTGGGAACCGTCAGTCTGGCAGAGTATAAGCGCTATGCCTATCGCAACATAGAGGTGAATGGGGTTTTCGTGAAGAATCTCTTTGAGGGTGACTTCAGCATTGCCGAGGAGAACATCGCCATGCAGTTCGCTGGCAGTGTGGATCTCAAAGGCAGGCTGCCGGCATTCAATTTCCATGCGCACGTGGACCACGTGAACCTGTATCGGCTTCATCTGATGCCGGACCGAGAGGATGCGTTGGTGGCGGCAGAGATCAAGGTCGATTTTATTGGCAATGACATTGACAACATCCTTGGCAACATAGAGGTCACTGACCTAGAATTCAGTCAAAAAGGTTCTCACAGGTACCGTGTGGAGAAGATATGGCTGCAGGCCGAGCAAACAGATCGGGGCAAGGCCATCAGGCTGCGGTCGGACGTCATGGACGCTGAGTTCGTGGGGCAGTTCGCGTTCCGAAATGTGCCCAAGGCGTTCAACAACATCCTATCAAAACACCTGCCCAGCTATGCCTCTGGTTTCATCACGCTGGAAGCGGGCGAAGGCTTCGAATTCGATTTCAATGCGCAGGTCAAGAACACCGCGCTGATCTCTTTTCTTGTGATCCCGAAACTCAAGATCGGTGAGCATTCCACCTTTGAGGGCAACTATTCCTCATCGCGCAACGAGGTGCGTTTTGAAGGAGTGATGCCCCAGTTCAGTTACGATTCCATCCAGTTCAACGGGGTGCGCATCAAGGCCGGGAATCCTGACAGGGAGTTCGATATCAGTGTAACGGCCGATGACATCCATTTCTCCGACAGCCTGTATATCGCCAGTCTGGAGATTCACACCAACACTTTCAACGACAGTCTCGGCCTTGCCATCGTCTGGGACAATGGGTCCAAACTCAACAACAGTGCTGACATCAAAGGGGTGGCGTCATTTCCGCGCAATGCGCAGGTGAATTTCCATCTGCTCCCATCGCGCATCACCGTTGCCGACATGAGTTGGCATGTGGTGGAGAACAACCGGCTTACCATTGACAGCACCACGCTGCATTTCAGTGATTTCTCATTCCGGAATGCTGCACAGTCGATAGGGCTGGACGGATTCATCTCCAAGGACCCCGAAAAAACGTTGAACGTGTCGCTCGGGGCATTCGACCTGACCAATCTGAGCCTGCTGACCAAGAAGGCCGGGCTCAAGGTGAGCGGCCGGGTGAGTGGCGAGGCGAAGCTTTCAGACCTCTACAGGCAGGTGCTTGTAACCAACCGCCTGATGGTCGATTCGCTTCAGGTGAATGAGGTGATGATAGGGTCGGGCAGGGTGGACAACATCTGGCTGCCCAAGGAGCGGGCCGTGGAGGTGATGGCCAATCTTGTGCGCAAGGACGGTACAGGACTCAAGATCACCGGACAGTTCCTGCCGGGGGCCGACCGTCCCCGCAATTTCGACCTGGTGCTGCAGGCCGATAACCTGCCGGTGGCCCTTGCAGGGCCTTATGTGAAAAAGGTGCTCAGCAACCTCAAAGGGTCGGCCATGGCGTTCCTTACCCTGCGCGGAACCCTGCGCGCACCCGAACTTGAGGGCTATGTCGATTTCGATGAGGTGACCATGCTGTTCGATTATCTCAACACTTCCTTCAAACTCAATGACAGGGTGCTGGTGAAAAAGGACGGGTTCTATATGAAGGACCTCAAGGTGCAGGACGAGCGTGGCAAACCGGGAACCATCAACGGGTGGATCAAACATGAAGGCTTCAAGAATTTCCGGTTCGATGCCTCCATGGAAATGGAGAATTTTCAGGCCCTCAACACCACTTCGGCCCTCAATCCGCTGTACTATGGCAAGGCATTCGGCACGGGCGTGGCCCGATTCTCGGGTGTGCCGGGCAACATGAACCTCGACCTGTCGATGCGCACGGACCGGGGATCGCGGTTCTTCATTCCGCTGTTCGGGGCCAAAAGTGTGCGCGAGACCAACTTCATCTCATTTGTCAAGCCGCTGGGAACCGTGGAAGAGGAGGACGCCCTGACCCAGTTTCAGGTCGATTTTGCCAATCTCACCATGAACCTGGACATTCAGGTGACCCCGGATGCCGAGGTGCAGCTCATTTTCGACCCAACGGTGGGCGACATCATCCGTGGCAGCGGTCGGGGCGACATCAGGCTGGCGCTGAACCGGGCAGGCGAATTCAAGATGTTCGGTGAGTTCATCATCTCCAAAGGCGATTATCTCTTCACCCTACAGAACGTCATCAACAAGCGGTTCTCTGTGAAACCGGGAGGAACAGTCAACTGGAGCGGCAGTCCATACAACGCGCAGGTCAATCTGCAGGCGGTTTACGGTCTGCGTGCAACACTGGCCGAACTCATGTATCCCGACACGTTGGAGATTTACAAAAGGAGGATTCAGGTGGAGTGTGTGCTCAACATGGCCAACAACCTTCTGAGTCCCGATATATCATTCGATATCAACCTGCCCAATGCCGACCAGAGCGTGAGGACAGATGTCATCAACCGCATTGGGGTGGGCAACGATCAGGAGATGAACCGGCAGGTGTTCGGACTCTTGCTGCTTAACAAGTTCCTGGCCAAGGAAGATCAGAACTTCGGCAACGAGACGGGCGGTTTCTTCTCTGCCAACTCTGCCGAACTCCTCAGCAATCAGCTCAGCAACTGGCTCTCGCGCATCAGCAGCGATGTGGATGTGGGCCTCAATTATCGCCCGGGCAGCGACATTGCAGGTGACGAGGTGGAGGTGGCGCTGAGCACCCAGCTTTTCAACAACCGCATCGTGATCGATGGCAACGTGGGCGTGGCCAACAGCCGCAACCCGCAGCAGGGCCAATCGAGCAGCAACATCGTGGGCGATGTGAACATCGAATACAAGATCACTGCTGACGGCCAATTGCGCGTGCGTGCCTTCAACCGCAGCAACGATGTGTCGGCCAATGCGCTGGGCAACAACAACGCCCCTTTCACGCAGGGCGTGGGGCTCAGTTTCCGTAAGGAGTTCGACAACTGGGGCGACCTGTTCAGACGTAAGAAGCCGAAGAATTCCGCTGCCGTTCTGCAACCAAGGGTGGTAGTGCCATTGCCCGAGGATACGGACTCGGAGCAGTTGGGCGACTGAACACCCCAATCGGCCCATCATACCGCACATGAAGAATTCGGGAGGAATGTTCAGACTGACCGTGCCCTTGCTGGTGGCTGCCGCCCTCATTGTGGCCGCTGCCCTGACCGACCGTGCCACAGGCCGTTATCTGATGCCTGACCGTGCCGACCTCGTCTTTCCCGCCTACAGCCGGGCGCATCACCAGAGCAACGAGTTCGACCTCACAGTGCGCATCAACAACCTCGGTTTCCGAGGGCCCGATGTCTCCATTGCGAAGAAGAGAAAGCGTATCCTGCTGCTTGGCGATTCCTTCACCTTCGGATGGGGCGTGGAAGAACATGAGACATGGGCCCAATTGCTGCAGATGGAGTTTCCCGACTGGGAGATATTGAATCTGGGCCGGGGAGGGACCCATCCGGGCGACCACGTGCAATTGGCCCGCAAGGCCATTCCATTGCTCAGGCCCGATCTGGTGATAGTGGGCGTGCTGCAGGCCAACGACCTTCATCAGCTCATGCGCATCATCGCGTATGAGCGGGGCCAACGGCAGCCGATGTTCCCAGAGGCCGGGGGCGATGCAGAGGGGCCGACCGCCTTGCACCGGTTCACCACAAGGCTTTTCCCGAATCTCATGCATTTCCGTGGGGCACGGGTCGAAATCCGTGACCGTTGGTTGCGCGAGGCAGAACTGCTGCTCACCACCTTCTCGGCCGAGGATTCGGCCCGCTATGTCGGACTGGAGCAGCAGAACAGGGATGCCTTTGAGAAGGGACTGCTCAATCCTTCGCTGGTATTCGAGGCCGTGTATTTTCCCGATGCCCACCGTGCGGCCGCAGACACTGCCAGGCCGCTGCTGCGCGATGCGATGGTGCGCCTGCACGATTATCTGGTGGAGATGCGCCAACTGTGTGCCGCCCACGGCACCGCACTGCTGGCCGTGGGCCTGCCCAACAGGCCCTACGGTTGCCCGGACTGCGTGCCGGATCTGGTCGGTCTCGGATATGCGGCCCAGGGCTGCGACACGCTGAATGCCGACCTTCCCTTCATCAGCGCAGCACAGCGTGCAGGTGTGAACTATTTCACTGTGCCTGCGCAACAGATCCCGGGCCGGGCCGACTATTATCCGATGGACGGCCATTGGAACCCATCGGGCCACCGGAAGTTCGCCCGGTCGCTCGCGTCACACCTGAGTACGGTGCTGCTTTGACACAGGCACGCTCAATGAAAACTGTGTCTCTACTCTGAACGCACTGACCGAAAGTCTCAACTCCCGCAGGCCTCGCAGCCTTCCGGATTGTCGAGCGAGCAGGTGATCTGCGCCTGCGCATCTTCCAACGACACCGGCATCACGGGCTGCTGACCATAGACCGTGCGCGGCTCTGCGAGCACCATGGCCGGGACTGCCGGCACACCGTAGGTCACTGGCTGCACCACGGTCTCCGTGGTAGGGGCCTTGGAAAGCGATGCCTGATCCACCGTGAACTTGATCGCCTCGCTGGCCGCCTGTGTGCGCAGGTAGTACATGCCCGTCTTCAGCCCCTTCTTCCAAGCATAGAAGTGCATGGACGTGATCTTGCCGAAGTTCGGGTTCTGCATGAACAGGTTGAGGCTCTGGCTCTGGTCGATGTAGGCACCGCGGTCGGCCGCCATGTCGATGATGTCCTTCATCTTCAGCTCCCACACCGTGCGATAGAGCATGCGGATGTTCTCCGGTATCTCCGTGATGTTCTGCACCGAGCCGTTGGCCGCGATGAGCTTGTTCTTCATGTTGTCGTTCCACAGGCCCAGTTGCACGAGGTCTTTCAGCAGGTGCTTGTTCACCACCACGAACTCGCCCGACAGCACCCTGCGGGTGTAGATGTTGCTGTGGTAAGGCTCGAAACACTCGTTGTTGCCCATGATCTGCGAGGTGCTGGCCGTGGGCATCGGTGCCACCAGCAGCGAGTTGCGCACACCATACTTGGCCACCTCCTCTTTCAGCACGTCCCATTCCCAGCGGTCGGTAGGGGTAACGCCCCACATGTCATACTGGAAGACGCCCTTGCTCACAGGTGAACCGGGGTAGCTCTCATACGGCCCGAACTCCTTCGCCTGATCCTTAGAGCAGGTCATGGCCGCATAATAGATGGTCTCGAAGATGTCGCGGTTCAGCGCTTTCGCCTCCTCAGAGTCGAATGGCAGGCGCAGCTTGATGAAAGCATCCGCAAGGCCCTGCACACCGAGGCCCACTGGGCGGTGACGCATGTTGCTGTTGCGCGCCTCCGGTATCGGGTAATAGTTGCGGTCGATCACCTTGTTCAGATTGCGCGTGGCCACGTAGGTGATCTCGAACAGCTTCTGATGGTCGAACGTCCCCTCATCGGTCACGAACTTGGGCAGGGCGATGCTTGCGAGGTTGCAGACGGCCACCTCATCGGGCGCGGTGTACTCCACGATTTCGGTGCAGAGGTTGCTGCTCTTGATGGTGCCGAGGTTCTGCTGGTTCGACTTGCGGTTGCACGCGTCCTTGTAAAGGATGTAAGGTGTTCCGGTCTCGATCTGCGACTCGATGATGGTGAACCACAGCTCCTGCGCCTTCACCGTCTTGCGGGCGCGGCCCTCCTTCTCATAGCGCTCATACAGCGCCTCGAACTCCTCGCTGTGGCAATCGCTCAATCCGGGAGCCTCATGCGGGCAGAACAGCGACCACTCGGCATTGTCCTCCACGCGCTTCATGAAAAGGTCCGGCACCCACAGGGCATAGAACAGGTCGCGGGCACGCTGCTCCTCCTTGCCGTGGTTCTTCTTCAGGTCGAGGAAATCGTTGATGTCCGCGTGCCATGGCTCCATATAGATGGCGAAGGAACCCTTGCGCTTGCCCCCGCCCTGATCCACGTAGCGGGCCGTGTCGTTGAACACACGCAGCATGGGCACGATGCCGTTGCTGCTGCCATTGGTGCCCTTGATGTAGGATCCCGTGGCACGCACATTATGGATGCTGAGACCGATGCCGCCCGCACTCTGACTGATCTTGGCGGTCTGCTTCAACGTGTTGTAGATGCCGTCAATGCTGTCGTCCTGCATCTGTAGCAGGAAGCAACTGCTCATCTGCGGCTTGGGCGTGCCCGCGTTGAAAAGGGTCGGGGTGGCATGGGTGAACCACCGCTCCGAAAGCAGGTCGTAGGTCTCGATGGCCGACCTGATGTCCTCCTTGTGGATGCCCACCGCCACGCGCATCAGCATGTGCTGCGGACGCTCCGCGATCTTGCCGTCTATCTTGAGCAGATAACTTCTCTCAAGGGTCTTGAATCCGAAATAGTCATAACCGAAATCGCGGTCATAGATGATGGTGCTGTCCAGCAGTTCCGCATTGTCCATGATGATCTTGTGCACATCGTCCGCGATCATCGAACCGTTCTCGCCCGTCTTGGGGTCGATATACTCATAGAGTGCGGTCATTGTCTGCGAGAACGACTTGACAGTGCTCTTGTGCAGGTTGCTCACCGCGATGCGGCTGGCCAGCAGGGCATAGTCGGGGTGGCGCACGGTGAACGATGCAGCGGTCTCGGCCGCGAGCTCGTCCAACTGCTGCGTGGTCACACCCTGATAGATGCCCTCGATCACCTTCTTGGCAACGGGAATGGGATCCACGAGCGGGTCGAGGCCGTAGCACAGCTTCTGGATGCGCGCTGTCACCTTGTCGAACTTGATGGATTCTTGGCGGCCGTCTCTTTTCAGTACGAACATGGTTGGGAGGTTTTGGGGGTGGGTTTCAATGGAATAATCAATATGCACTCATCAATCAACAATCTCAGAAGTCCTCATCAACAGTGAAACCGCGCTTGTCGGTGCCCTGATCCATCACGCCCGCCTTCTGATACTCGGCCACGCGCTTCTCGAAGAAGTTGGTCTTGCCCTGCAGCGAGATCATCTCCATGAATTCGAAAGGATTGGTGGCGTTGTAGGCCTTCCTGCATCCGAGCGACTGCAACAGGCGGTCGGCCACGAACTCGATGTAGGTGCACATGGTGGTGGCATTCATCCCGATCAGGGCCACGGGGATGGCATCGGTCACGAACTCCTTCTCATACTCCACCGCTTCCATGATGATCTGGCGCACCTCGTCCTCGGGCAGCTTGTTCACGAGGTTGTTGTAGAGCAGGCAGGCGAAGTCGCAATGCAGACCCTCGTCACGGCTGATGAGCTCGTTGCTGAACGCGAGGCCCGGCATCAGTCCGCGCTTCTTGAGCCAGAAGATGGAGCAGAAGCTGCCGCTGAAGAAGATGCCCTCCACCGCTGCGAACGCGATGAGCCTCTGTGCGAAGGACCCTTTCTCGATCCAGCGCAGTGCCCAGTCGGCCTTCTTGGCCACACAGGGAAGGTTCTCCACCGCGTGGAAGAGGAAATCCTTCTCGCGGTTGTCCTTTATATAGGTGTCGATGAGCAGTGAGTAGGTCTCGGCATGGATGTTCTCCATCATCACCTGAAAACCATAGAAGCAGCGGGCCTCGGGATACTGCACCTCGTTGAGGAAGTTGATGGCGAGGTTCTCGTTCACTATGCCGTCACTTGCGGCAAAGAATGCCAACACGTGCTTGATGAAATGCCGCTCGTTGTCGTTCAGCTTGTATTCCCAATCGTGGAGGTCCTGCCCCAGGTCGATCTCATCGGCAGTCCAGAAACTGGCCATCTCCTGCTTGTACATCTTCCATATCTGATGGTGCTTTATGGGGAAGAGCACAAAGCGGTCGCTGTTCTCCACAAGTATCGGTTCCACTGGCAGCGAGGTGTTCCTTGGCAACACGTTTGCCAGTGTCTGTCGGGTCTGAAGTTGGGGGCTGTTCTCCATTGAATGTTGCTATTTATTGCTGATGACCAACTGCTTATGATTTTCAAAAAGGCGGAAAAAGTCTCCCCTTCGGATGCCTTTGCATTCGAAAAACAATCGATTTCCGTTAAAACTTTGGATTCGAGCCGCTTGAAGAACTGTCAAGCGCTACATCTTCCACAGCCCAAATTTGAGCATCTGGCACGGACTGAACAACCCTAAAGAATTAACAATCGGGGTCAGTTTTTAACATGGGGCCACCTGACGGCCCGTTAATAAAAAGTAGGAACCGTTGAGATGCCCGTCAGTGCTGAGTCCAGCGCATCGGTAAAGGCCGATTTCACCGGTCCCGAACTGCTGAAGTTACCGAAGTGCGGATCGGACCGACCATCCTTCCACGGGTGCATAATGGGGGTCGGAACAGTTCATCTCCACTAAACCCTGTTCGGTCGATCGGATCGGGATATTGAACCTGTTGCCCGAGTCTTATGTCAGCCGTTCTGCCTGCGCAGCTCCCTGTCCACGGCCTCCAGCTCATCGAACCACTCCTGCCCGAACCTGCGGATGAGGGCCTCCTTCACGAAACGGAACAGCGGCACCCGGTGCTTGTCGCCACACACGCGTGCGGCCTTGCAGATGTCCCACCTATCGTAGTTCACCGCTTCGAAACCCACATAGTCCTTCACACGGATGGGATAGAGGTGACACGACACGGGCTTCTTCCAATCGACCTTCCCATCCTTGTGCGCCCGCTCGATGGTGCAGCTCACCATGCCCCATCGGTCGATGGTGGCAAAGGCGCAGCGGCCATCGGGAATGAGGGTGGTGCCTATGTCGCCATCGCTGTCCACCTCAGATACGCCCTTGTCGGTCACCGCCTTCCTTCCGGCCTCGTCCATGTAAGGAAGCACCTCAGGAAGTATCCTGTTGAGGATGTCCACCTCCTCGGCAAGCAGCGGTGCGCCCGAATCGCCCTTCACACAGCAGGCGCCCTTGCAGGCCCCGAGGTCGCATACGAAATGTTTGTCGAGGAGGTCTTCCGAGACCAGGGTGTCCTTGATGGCGAGCATGGGGCAAAGGTAGCTTTGCGCGCAAGGGAATTGGGAAATGAAAACCCCCGCTGGTGGGCGGGGGTCTTCCGAGAGGCGATATAAGGTTCAAAAGGACTATCTGGCAGATCTCGACTTGCCCGTCCTTCTCCTGTCCAGCGTATAGAGGGTGTAGGTGATCGAGGCGAACCCGCCCGGGGTGAGTACCTGCTTGTACTCAAGTTCCTGAGTTGACATGTACAGGGCATTGTCAGGATACAGATCCTTCCTGAGTTCATCCACCTGCATGAGCGACAGTCCTACGCTGAAGCAGAACTGGCGTTTCCCCCCGGCCATGATGGTGCCGCCAAGCATATAGACAGGCTTGGGGTTGTCCTCTATGGCCACGCCCACACCGAGCGAGAAGCCCAGTCCGAAGCCGCCCGAGAGCATAGTACCGATGTTGGCGAATGCGGCCAGCCCGATGGGCGGCAGCCCTCCTCCAGACTCCACCAACCTATAGTTGGCCGAGTCGGTCACCAGCCCGGTATCGTCCTGTAGCCGCTGCCAATGATAGCTGGACGGTGAATGCTGATTGCTGAACACTGCGAACGGACCGGAGCTGAAGCTGAAGTTCCACTTGTTGCGCACCCTGAGCTCAATGCCCAAGGAGTCGTCTGTAAGCGGAATCACCGATGAACCTAATCGCGCCAAGCTCGAATCGTTCGGATAAATCCTGATGCCTACACCCAACATGCTTCCTTTAGGGTACAGTGGTGGAGAGGTGTATTCATTCGGATTGCTGTTGAGTGTGCCCATAGCACTTGCAGGAGCCGCTAATTTATTGTTCGCAAGCGGCAATGCGCCCTTGAAGTACTTCTTCCACAGTTCAGGTTCCTCTGATCCGAACTCAATGTCATCTGCAACGATGACAACATTGTAAGTCAGTCGGTCCACATTCTTGACCACGATACGATATGGTTCGTTGTAGCGAGGAAGAACCTTGAGCGTATCGAAGCTCTTCGTATCGAAGTCGTAGGTCAAGGTGCCCACATTTGTCTGCACTCCATTCTTCTGTGCCGAAGCAGTCATTGCCGCAAGCAGCATGATGATCAGAAATGGTATCGTCTTTCTCATGATTTCTATTCTTTTAGGGGTTTGTAACTGTTGAATTATTAATTTCTCATTGGATTGTTGTGGATGAGGGCAGGCCACACCTGTTCGTGTTGCGACCTGCCCTGCATTTTCAAGGAGCGATCACATCTGTGCTGACGGAGATGTCGCCCGGCCCGGCCGCGTTGAAACCCAGTGCGGTGATGTAGTACTTCGTCCCGGAGGTCAGCCCCTGAAAGTCCACCTTCCGCTTGGTGCCGAGGATGATCACCAGCTCCCCATCGGTAGGCCCCGACAGTTTCAGCTGACCGTCCTTGATGCTCATCGTCTCAGGTCCGGGTGGCAGGTTGGCCGCCATGAACACGAACCCCTTGCATCTGGACAGTGGCTCTATCTCGGCATGTATGCTGCCCTTGGCCTTGTTGCCCCATGCCGTCAGAACGGCCATGTCGGGTTTCGGTATGGGCTGCACCTCCGTGTCAGTGCTCAGAAAACCAGCATGGTTTATCAGCACCTTGTTGCCCGAAGCGATCCGTTCCACATATTGCGCCTCTTTGCGGAACAATGTGATCCATTCCTTTTCAGACTCGTCACGCTCAAGGATCTTGCCCTTGTCACCGTTCATCGCCTGTTGGGTCTTCAATTTCAGGTCATTGTTCGCGATGAGCAGATCTGGCAACGGGATGTCCGGTGTCGGAAACTCCATGATGTGGGCATTCATTTCGGCAAGGACGTTGTCTCCGAAAAGCCCCTTCTGTGTGGGAGTCAGGAGACAGAATGCGAAACTTACTTTTGCTATTTTCTCAGCCATGGTCTTTGGTTTTTAATGGTCTTTGGTTAAAACTGATCCTATCAGGGCCGACCCAAGTTCGAGATGGGCCGACTCAAGTTTGATAAAGGCCGACCCAAGTTCGGGAAGGGCCAACTCAAGTTCAGGAAGGGTCCACTCAAGTTCGGGAAGGGTCCACTCAAGTTCGGGAAGAGCCAACTCAAGTTCAGGAAGGGGCAACTCAAGTTTGATAAAGGCCCACTCAAGTTCGAGAATGGCCGACCCAAGTTTGAAGTTGCTTTGCCCCTGTTCCCATTTCAAGGGCCTTTGTCTTGGTTTGGTACATGCATGACTGGTCTGATTTAGGTTTGATCGTCATCTGACATTGCAAAGGTTCACCGCCCCTTTTTTCCCCACAATCACCCGAAGGGGTATATCGGGGGGGCGCCTCAAATGGGCTTTCTACCCCTTTGGGGGAGATGCACGGGCAGGACGATGGTCGCCACCATGCACAGATAGGGCATAAGACCAAGGGTATTTGCCACGCCCAGCTTGCGTTTCATGTTCTTCAGATGCGTCTTCACCGTCTGCGGGTCAATGCAGAGCAGGTCGGCTATCTCCTTGCGGCCCTTCTCCAAGGCCACCAGCGCCAGCACCTCTTTCTCGCGCCCCGTCAGGGTGCTGAACGCCTTGCTGCGTTCGGGGGTCAAGGCCTCCATCAGGCCATGGTCGCCCTTCGTGGACGCCACCAGCAGCTCCACATCATAGAAGACCGTGAGCACAGGCGAATCGTCATGCTCCGCGTCAAGCCGCTCCGCATGCCCGAAGAAGGCGCGCTCGGTGCCATCGCTGTCCAGCAGAAGGAACTGCAGGCGCAACGGCCCGCCCACGTTCCGCCCGAACGCCTGCCCATAGAGCTGCACATGCGCCATGGCCGATGATGTGAGCCTCGGCATCAGCTCCAGCACCTTGGCCGGGCCGAACTGCGCATGGGCCACGCCCACCCACCGCGCCACCGCAGCGTTGTAGAACAGCGGCACCATCTGCCCCGGCCGGTGCAGCAATATGCCGCATCCCATGCCGTCCAGCGCCTCGGCAAGGCCCCCACAGTGCTTCAATCCTATGGTGTCGTGGCCCGCGCATGCCAGCACGGCCTCGGCAATCCTGTTCCATCTTTCCTGTGTTCCCATCGGTCAGTGCATTCGTTATCACGATGCAAACCAACATGCCCTGTTCCCCCTTTCCTAACCAACTTTTTGCCCGAGTTAGTATTCCTGAGGCACTTTTTTATCGTGCATCGCACACAAGGTCAGTGCGTTGCGAGGAAATAAGTTAGTACTTCTGACGGGGTTTTTTGGGGGTGAAAGACCTCTCCCCTGACCTCTCTCCCAAAGAGAGGGGAATTCGGAATAGAGGCTCAGCAGCCCATGGTGCCGAAGAAGAACACCAGCTCCTGCTCCACGGGAAGGCCCTGCGCATCAGTGGCGGGCGTCCAACGGCCGGGCAGGGTGCTCACCAGTTGCAGCACCCGCTGGTCATAGTCCGGATGGGCAGAGGACGAGCTGAGCTTCACGTTGGCCAGTCTGCCCTCGCGGGTCACGGTGAAGGTCACCCTTCCGCCCTGCAGCCTGTCGGCCTCCAGCCCAAGGGCCAGCTCGCGGGCATTCTCCTTCACATAGGCCACAAGGGCCGCCTTGCCATATTCATACTCGGCCGCTTTCTCAGGCACAATGGTGACGTAGGGCGTGCATTGGCGAAACTCCAGTTTCCCCGTGGCGGAATTCAGATGCTGGTAGTCGGCCGTGATAAGGATGTTCTTCGAATAGCCGACCGTGCGCAACAGTCCCAGCTGTGCGTCATTGAACGCACTGCTGTTCCCATCCGCATTCAGCGCGTCCTCCATCTGCCCGTCCAGCACCGAGACGCGCATGGAATAGTAGCTTACCAGCGGAACAATCTCCGCATCGAGCTGCAGGTCGGCAATGGAGCGGGCGTTGGCCAGCCGTTCCTTGGTAACGGTCATCATGAACCGTGACGAGAGGTCATAGACAGGCTCCACGGGCATGAGCGGGCCTATCGGCCTCCATGGCCTTGGCGCAACAGGAGCGGGCGTGTCGCACAAAGGCTGCACGTGTGCGGCAACGGGGCTGTTCCACTTTGCCATCACGAGGCCCCCGAGGCCCATGGAGGTGATGCAGACACTGAGGAGGAGGATGCTGTTCTTCATGGCAGATGGTCTTTGGTGTTGATGTGATCCCTATCGGGCCATGGGCCTCAGCGCAATGCTTGGGCACCTGTTGCGATAGGACACCACAAAGCTCGACCGCCTTCCTCCATCGCATGGTAAAACCACGTGTAAATGATCGTAAAATGATCGCATTACACTTCAAAGCCCCCTTCGAGGTTGATGTGTTGCCTTTGCCGGGCCGCGTCAGGCCACCCCTCTCCACCATGCCTAAATTTGCACCATGAAGAAAGCCTTCGTCTCTCCCATGGTCTGGATGCTCTGCGCCCTCCCACTGCTGCTGCAGGCGCAGGAGACCACCCCGCCCGAAACCCCGAAGCCCAAGAAGCGCAAGATGCCCAAGAAGGAGATGGTGCTCATAAACCTCAATTTCGACAGTTGGGTGAACCATCCATCCTACATCGCCCCCAAATGGGGCGAGTCGCGGGGCGTGGATGTGGCCCTGCTCTACGACTATGTCATCAAGAAGAGCAACTTCAGCATTGCAGGCGGTGTAGGGTTCAATTCGCACAACATCCATAGCGAAGGGTTCCCGGTGGTTTACAGCACCACGGCAGGGAACACCTACACCCATCTCGACACCGCCTTTTTCGGTGGCCGCGAGATAGAGGTCAATAAGATCAGCACCAACTTCATCGACATCCCGTTCGAGTTCCGGTTCCGCTCCAAGGCCCACCGCAATGGAAAGCGCATCGCAGCTTCCGTTGGATTCAAACTCGGATTCCTTGTGCAGAGCCACACCAAGACCGAGACCAAGGAGGACTATGTGGTGGACGGGGTGAACATAGGCGGCAAGTTCAAGACCTACGACATAGAGAACCTGAACTGGTTTCGCTACGGCCTCACCGCGCGGGTGGGCTATGCCAACTTCTATCTCAACTTCTTCTATTCGCTCACGCCCCTGTTCCAAGAAGGCCGGGGCACAGAGGCCACCCCCATCAGCATCGGCATCGGTGTGAGCCCTTTCTGAGGGCGGAAGGTACTTCTGGAATGCTGGGAGCACGTTGAATGCTCAACCCAGCCTTGGCAAGGCGAGGATTCTCACTCCAACGGTGGCCTCCTCTCTTTCTTCGTTTTCCTGTCCCAATGAATGACGAGGAACAGCTGAACCGACCCGGTATCAAATGTGGAGGTGACCCGGTGACGTACCCCTTTGTAGGGTGTCCCATAATTGTATCCGTAGTCCCATGGCTGCATGCTGTACAGGATATTGGGAGAGATGTTGATGCCAATACGCAACAGTTTGTGAACATCCACCAGAATGCCAGAATTGAAGGCCAGCCCAAGTTTCAGTTGCCAAGTTTCATTTGTCCTTTCAATAGTTGGAAGGGCTGGATTATCTACCATGTACAGGCCATATCCCCCGCCTGCAACTAAATCCACTCCTGTGTATGTGTGCATCCTGGGATGAAGATTGAACCTGAACTCCAGTCCCAAGTTCAATGCCCCGCTCACACCTCTGGACTTGGTTGGGAACTGGTTGGTAAACTCAGGTTCGTCATCAGAAATGGCCGCTGAGAAATCGACCAGTCCTACTCTGAGATACGTCCGTTTTCCCAATTGACGCTTGTACAAAAGCCCAAAGGACATCCCTGCATTGGCGTACGACAAACTGAGTATGGCCTCATTGGCCTTCGGTTTCTGCGCAACAGAGACAACTTTGCTGGAATCAGGAACAATGAGATCTGAAGGAAGTTCCTGAGCTGCCACCGCATGGGACAATACGGTGGTAATCAATACGAGCGTGATGATGCGGTTCATGAGAGTTGTATTGAACGGGGGTCCCGTCTTTCACCTTGTAAGTTTAGAACAATTATCACGATCAAGGGTCGGTAGTAACGCATGGAGCCAATGCACAGAGCACACTGGACACCCCTTGACATTCGCATAACTTTGCCACACAACTTGGACGGCAACCGCGCATGAACGCCAACGATTTCTGGGAATTCCTTGCCGGCCTCGGCATCTTCATGTTCGGGATGTTCCTGTTGGAGGAGTCCATCCGCAACCTGTCGGGAAGGGCCTTCAAAGGCTTCATCCGCAGATACACCGAAGGCACCCTCAAGGCAGTGCTCACCGGCACATTCGCCACGGCCATCCTACAGAGCAGCTCGGCCGTCACATTGATGGTGCTGGCCTTCACAGGTGCAGGCATCATGTCGTTGCAGAACGGCATAGGGGTGGTGCTGGGGTCCAACCTCGGCACCACTGTCACAAGCTGGATAGTGGCCGGACTGGGCTTCAAGGTCAGCATCGAGGCACTGGCCCTGCCCTTCATCGGCATAGGCGGCCTCGGGCTCATCTTCCTCGGAAAATCCCTCAAGGGCAGCAACATCAGCAAACTCTCGGTGGGCTTCGGATTCCTGTTCATGGGACTCGACTATATGAAGCGCAGCATCGAGGCCATCGCCACGGACGAACTCCTGAGCATGATACCCGACTATGGGCCGCTGATCTACATTCTGGTGGGTTTTGTGCTCACGGCCGCACTCCAGAGCAGTTCGGCAAGCATTGCGGTCATTCTGAGTGCCCTGCACAGCGGGCTTTTCAGCTACACCGAGGCCACCGCCATGGTGATTGGGGCCAACCTGGGCACCACCGTCACTGTGATGATCGGTGCCGTGGGCGGCTCCACGGTGAAGAAACGGGTGGGAATGAGCCACTTCCTCTTCAATTTCATCACGGCAATCGTGGCCACGATGCTGCTGCCCCTGCTCAATCGGCTGGTGTTCGATGTGATGGGACTGGGCAAAGACCCGGTGATGGGTCTCGCCATGTTCCACACCATCTTCAACCTGATGGGCGTGCTGCTCTTCATTCCTTTCCTCCCACTTTTTTCCAAGCTGCTGGTGTGGGCCGTCCCCGAGAAGCGGATGGAGACCTCGGTATTCATATCGAAGGTGACACCCGATGTTCCTGAGGCCGCCATGGTATCGCTGCAACAGGAGACACAGGCCCTCCTACAGGCGGCCATGGAGCACAATCTCGACCTGTTGAGCATAGACCCCAAACTTGTTTTCACAGGCAATGTCAACGGGAGCAAGGGAGAGAGGAAGAAACCGGAGGAGCAGTATGCCCGCCTCAAAGCCGTGCAGGCCGAAATCTATGCCTTTGCCGCACTGGTGCAGGGTCAGGAGATGAGCGAGCAGGAGGCATCGCTGCTCAACCGACTGCTTTCGGCCGTGCGCTATGCCATCTCCTCGGCCAAGACCCTCAAGGATGTGAAGCGCGACATCGATGAGATGGAAGACTCCGAGAGCCCGCACCTCAACGACTGCTATGCCGACCTGCGAAGGAAGATGATGGAGAACTACATCCATCTGCAACGCGTGATGAGCGAGGAGGAGGACCTGCAGAACCTGCCCCGGCTGGTCAAGACCATGAAAAGCATCATGGCCGAAGATGCGCAACTGATGCAGGAGCTGATGAAAGGACTGAAGCAGCATCACATCCCTGCCGAACTGGTGTCGGTGCTGCTCGCTGCCAACCGCGCATTCACGCTGGCGGCCCGCCAGATGCTGTTGGCCGTGAAGGATTTCAAGCTGAGCGCCCACGATGCCGCCCTGTTCGACAACCTCGAAGTGGAGGTCAAGGCCTGAACCCCTTTCTTTGCCGCGCTTTTGTGGCTCGGAATTTGAAAGGCCGCTGGCCGCGAAAAACTTACCGAGACCTAACAGGTTTTTGAAACCCGTTAGGTTTGGTCAGCCGTTGCATTCTCTGGGTGAAACCTTTTAACCGCATGTCCCGACTTCTCCCCATTCTCCTGCTATTCCTCTCTACGGCCATGTTCGCGCAGGACTGGAAACCCCTCACCGCCACCGACCCCACCATCGCGAAGCTGCGAAAGGACCTCGGTGCCATGGCCAGCATCAAAGGCAACATCAGGCAAGAGAAGTCATTCGCCTTCCTCGATGACAAGCTCGTGTCCACCGGATATTTCAGCTATAGGAAGGAGAACCGCCTGCGCTGGCAGTTCGACCGGCCCATCGAATACATCATCCTCATCAAGGACAACGCCATGCGGCTGCGCGAGGCGGGCGAGGAGAAGCAGTACAAGGGCGTGAACAGGATTCTGCGTCAGGTGCGCGAGATCATCCTCGGCTGCATCGATGGTTCCATCATCGACAATGCCAATTACAAGGCCGCCTTCTTCGGAAATGCCACCTCTTTGAAGCTCGACCTCCAGCCCAAGGACCGCCAGTTGAAGGAGTTCATACAGCGCATAGAGGTCGAATTTGCGAAGGAGGGCAACAAGCTGCGCTCGGTCATGCTCACCGACCCATCGGGCGACATCACCCACATCCATTTCACCGACATCCGCACCGGACAGACCATAGATGAGGCTGTTTTCACTGATTTTTAGTCTGCTGCTCGCGCTGCCGGCAGTGGCGCAGCAACTGCCAGTGCCAGAGGTGCTGCCTGCGGGCAAGGATGCCATCTACCGGGCAGAGTTCAAGCACCTGGCAACGGGCATGAACGGTTTTCTGGCCGTGAGCCACAGGCGCAATCACGTGCTTCAGGTGTCGTTCAACTCCATCATGGGAACCAACATGCTGGAGATGGTATGGAAGAACGGCCGTTGGAAGAAGAAGTATGTCAACAGGAGCCTCAACAGGCGCGGCCTCATCGAAATGCTACAGGTGGACATCATGCTGCTGTTCCTGCATTTCCGCCACGACCCCAAGGCCGAGGACCGGGGCGACCTCTGGCTCTGGAACAAGCGCAGCATCCACATCGAAAGCAGGGACGGTCGCATCGATCGCCTCCATGTGAAGACCAAGAAGCACCTGCCCAGCCGCGAAGTGAACTATTCCTTCGATGCAGCAGGCAGGCTCACAGAGATGAAGGTGACGCACGCGGGCCGGCCGTTCAGCATCACCCTGCAACCGCTGAAATAGCTGCTTTGCCGCGATTTGGTCGGGCGGCAGCCCATAGGGGCTACTTTTGCAAGCAACCCTTTCAAAAGAACAGACATGAGAAATCTGGGAATAAGCGCATCCTTGCTGATGCTATCAATCACTTTGCTGCTCGGGTCGTGCGCCACCCATGTGCCTTGCGGTGTACCGGTGGACAAGGTGAAAGGAAACAAGAAATACAAGGCTGCCGTGGCCGAACGCGACTCGCTGTGCATCCGCACCAAGGCGTTGGAGGACGAGGTCGGCCTCGGTCTGGAACGCGAGAAGGGCCTGAACGAGGACCTCACCGAACAGCAGAAGCGCTATGACGACCTCACCCGCCTGGCCGGAGAGGAAGTGGCGGGCCTCAGCGACAACCTGAAGAAGAAGGAGGGGCTGCTGGCAGAGAAGGAACAGTTGCTGAAGGACCGCGAGGCCCGCCTCAAGGTGTTGGAGGACATCGTGAAGAAGCAGGACGACCTGATGAACGCCCTCAGCGACCGCATCAAACAGGCGCTGCTCGGTTTCGCTGCCGATGAACTGAGTGTGGAGATGCGCAATGGCAAGGTATATGTCTCGATGAGCGATAAGTTGCTGTTCCGCTCAGGCAGCGATGCCGTGGAGGTCAAAGGCAAGGAAGCATTGGCCAAACTGGCCGAGGCCCTGCAACGCAATGCCGACATCAGCATTCAGATCGAAGGCCACACGGACAGCATTCCGATCAACACGGCCCGTTTTCGCGACAACTGGGATCTGAGCGCGGCCCGCAGCACCAGTGTGGTGCGTCTGCTCACCACAGGCACAGGCATGGATCCCGAAAGGCTCACTGCCTCGGGCAAGGGCGAGTTCAACCCCATTGCCCCGAACAGGACACCAGAAGGCCGCGCCAAGAACCGTAGGACAGAGATCATCCTCTCGCCCAAACTTGACATCCTGATGGAGCTGTTGGGCAAGTAGGCCCAGCTTACGCCTGCACTTTACCGATCAACCCGGCCGTGATCTTTGCCGAAAGCAGGCACAGCGGAATCCCGCTGCCCGGATGCACGCTCCCTCCGCAGAAGTAGAGCCCCTTTATCTGCGAACTGAAATTCGGATGCCGCAGGAAGGCCGAGAAGATGCCGTTCGAACTGTTGCCGAACACCGCGCCCATCGCACTTGAGGTGCGTGTCTCAATGTCGCGGGGATCCAGCACCTTCTCGCAGGTGATGTATGGTTCCAGTTCCTCGCCCAATTGCGCATTGAGCCGTCTGAGAACGTTGCTGCGCGTGCGTTGCACCGTGGTGTCCCAGTCCTGGCCGGTGTTGTGGGGCACAGACACCATCACGAACCAGTTCTCGCAACCAGAGGGCGCGTCTGCACTGTGCTCCTTGCTGCTCACATGCACATAGACCGTGGGGTCGTCACAGACCCTTCCCTGCTTGAAGATCCCCTCATATTCGGTCTTCGGGTCGGGCGAGAGGAACATGTTGTGCAAGTGCAACCTGGGAAATTCCTTTTTCATTCCCCAGAAGAAAACGATGACCGAACTCGACTTCTCACGGTTCAATGTGACCGATGGGCTGGACCGGTCCGGAAGCAATTGCCTGTAGGTGGCATTGACATCCGCGTTGCTCACGATCAGGTCAAAGTCCTGCCGGATTCCATTCGCCACCAGACCTGTGGCACGGCCATCATTCACCAAAATGCGGCCGACCCTGCTTCCGAATCGGAACTGCACCCCCTGCCGCTGCGCCAATGCGGTCAGTTCACGGGCAATGGTGAACATGCCGCCTTCTATATAGAATGCTCCCAACGTGATCTCGTAGTGCGAAATGAGGTTCAGCGTGGCCGGTGCCTGATAGGGGTCAGACCCATTGTAGCTCGCATAGCTGTTGAACAGCTGCTCAACCTTGGCGTTGTGGAAGAGTAGCGCGTTGGCCTTGGCCATGGTGGTGAATGCCTCCACCTTGGCGAAGTTGAGTATGCCACGCCACGTGGGCCGGTCGAAATAGTTCTTCCATTGATGCAACGACCGCTGGAGGAACACCGGGTCGGTGAGTTCCATCTTGATCCTCGACCTGTTGAGGAACTCCAATACCTTCGCCTTCGGAACCGTGGTCTTGGATTCCAGTTCTGCTGCCAGTCGCTGCGGGTCGGCAGGTGTGGTGATCTCAGTGCCGTCCGTGTAGAAATAGCGGAAGATGGGGTCCAGCCTTCGGTATCGGAAGTGCTGCTGAGGCTGCTCTCCGCACAGTTGGAAGAGTTCATCTATGTATTGCGGCATGGTGAGGATGGATGGCCCCATGTCGAACCGGAAACCGTCCATACACAATTCGGCCACCTTGCCACCGGGGGTGTCGTTGGCCTCGAACACCGTGACACGGAATCCCTGTCGTGCCAGACGGATGGCCACCGCCAGCCCACCGATGCCGGCCCCGATAACTGCTGCTGTCCTTGCTTCCATGTCTGTTCGCAAAGGAAGCTATCCCGACCGT
Organism: Flavobacteriales bacterium; assembly: GCA_021739625.1. GTDB lineage: Bacteria > Bacteroidota > Bacteroidia > UBA10329 > UBA10329 > UBA10329. Next base: position 45,072 of record JAIPBJ010000002.1, read on the forward strand.
GCGGTTTGGCATCCTGCTAACTTTGCAGCCAAAGCCAATGGCCGCCAACCCCGACATCATCCAGAACACCCTGCTCGCCTATTTGAGCGAACACGTCCTGGCCGAAGGCGTGACCATCACCCCCGAAACAGACCTGCCCTCCTTGGACGTGGATTCGGTGACCATTGTGGAGATGGCCATGCACCTTGAAGAGCGGTTGGGCATTGAGATTCCAGTGAACCTACTGACGCCCGAACACACAAGGACGGTCAGTGCTTTTGCCGCGCATGCCGTTCAACACGGGAAGCCCCTTCGCTGATGGCATCCGCAGGCCAACCGCTCACAGGGGCAGACCACTTCCATCTGCTCATCGACCGGCAGATGCGCCAGAAGGGACTGCCCGGCAACATCTCGCGCATTCACCTGCGCCTTGCTCCATCGGCCGACCTGATGGCACTTGCAGAAATGCTGGAGCAGAACCCAACGCTGAACCGTGTGGCCCACCTGCGCCTGCACCACCGCTGGCCAGCACTTCCGAAATGGATCGGGACCTCGGCCGATTCTCCCGACATTTTCATCCACAGGGATCTGCCCGAGGAAATGTTCCAAAGCAAGGTGCTGAACGGCCCCGTGGGCGCCACCACGGTGCCTGTGCGCATCGACCTCTGCGCGTGGAATGACGGGTCGAAGCATCTGGTCGTGTCCATGCACCATGCGCTGTTCGACCACCGGGGCATGACCCTATTCCTTCAGAGCCTTGCCACTGGGCAATCTGATGGGCAGTTGTTCATCCGATCGCAGAGAAGACCATGGCGGTCGGAGGCGATGGATGCGCTGCATGGCATGTTCTCGGCACTTGGTTCGGCAGGATGGAATCTTGCCACGTTGGCCCCGAAGCATCTGAGGCCGACTGAAGCGGCCTTGCATCGCGAGATCTCCTTCTCCATTGAAGACTCGGGGCGCATGGACCTTGCCGCACAACAGCACGGGGCCGGGCCGGGCCGCAGCGCATTCTACATGGCGGTAGTGCTTGTGGCTTTGCGCGAGCTGTTGGAATCGCGGGGAGAACGGCCGCCCTATTTCTGGTTTCCGGTTCCACACAATATGAGGAGAAAGGGAGCCAACGGCCATTTGATCGGCAATGAGCTGGCCTTTCTTTTCTTCAAGATCGGGCGCGAGGCGCTGTTCACTGTTCCGCAGGCGGTCGCAGCCATTCAGATGCAGTTGAACACCCAGATCCGCAAGGGTTCGCTTGGACATCAGGCCGCCTTGCAGCGGGTGTTCAGAAGGGTGCCTTTTTGGATGATGAATGCCATGGTGGGCCTTACCACGGGCGGCCGTGTCAGCAGTCTCGCGTTCTCAGACCTTGGCGAGGAGCGTAACCCGTTGCAGGAGTTTCTCGGGGTGCCCGTGCAGGGAATGGCCCACATTCCGCCCGTGCCGTGCCCTCCGGGGCTCAGTGTGGTGTTCAAGCGGGAGGCAGGCCAATTGCGGCTGATAGTGGCATATCTCCCACAAGCGCTGGCCGATGAGGAGTGCGCCACGTTGATGGGGCGGATCCGCGTCCTTCTGCTCACTCCCCGAACAACGAAAGGCGAACAGCCCTTAAAGCTCACTTCCTCCCGATCGGGCTGCTGAGGTATTTCTCCTCCAGATCTGCGAAGCGTTCCTCCAACTTTTCCAGCACCGCATCCTGCTTATGCATCCGCGCAAGGATGAGCAACTTCTGCATCACCGACATGGCGATGTCAGGGTCGTTGCCCAAGCGGCTCACCTGCGTGCGGTCGAGGCGTGAGAAATAGTCGATGTCCTGACCGTAAACGTCTGCCAATTTGAGGGCCACTTCATTGCCTTTGTCGAATTCCTCCAGCTTGTAATAGGCTTCCACGATGCCTGCTGCCGAGAAGTTGAGCAGAATGCTCTCGTGTGGGAAGGCCTCCATGCAACGGTCGAGGGTTTTCAGAGCCAGTTCTTTCTTGTCCTCGGCAATGAGGGCGTTGGCAAGACGGGCATACATGCTGCGATAGTTGAGGCTCATGCGCTCGGTCTCGGTGCCGTGATACACCTCAGGCAGGTGCATGTTACCCCACTGGAACTTGTTCACCATGTTCTCATACATCGCCACGGTGTTCACCTCTCCGGTCTGCCCGTCACGGCTACTGCTTTCCATCGGCACAAGGCGATAGGCCAGTCCTTCGGTCTGGAAATAGCGCTCAAGTCCCAGATAATTGTCGCTGCCCACGGTCACGGCAAAATATACTGGCCGTTTCCAGTCGTTGTTGGCGAGAATGTCCAACACCATCAGGTGATTACGGGTGATGGCACTGCCCTTGAGCGACCATGTCATCTCCTTCACGATGCGGTCGGCCTGATCGGGGCGCACCGTGCCAGTGGCAAGGATCTGCGCACTGTCTATCGTCAATTTGATGTTGGCCGTTGGCAGATAGTTGTAGTCGCCCACGCGGGTCTGCAGCTTGTACTGCTTGTCCTCGCGGCTCACGAAATCCATGAGCTCGGCCAGTTCCACGTTGCCTTCCACTCCTCGGTCATAGATCGGGATCTGAAGGCGGTTGTCGCCCCGCAACTGATCCTCAGTGAATGAGAATGGCAGCGGATCGGCCTCGTAGGCCTTTCTGCGCAGCTGGTCTATGTACCAGGTGGTGTTGAACAGGCTGAGGTTCACCACCCGCACATCGGTGCGGACGCCTTCCACCTCCTGTGCATACCACAATGGGAAAGTATCGTTGTCACCGTTGGTGAAGAGAATGGCGTTGGGCGCACAGGTCTCCAGATAGTTCACGGCTATGTCGCGGGCGGCATAACGGTTGCTGCGGTCATGGTCGTCCCAGCCTTCCTTGGCCATCAGGTATGGCCCGCTGAGACAGAGCACGGTTCCGATCGCGGCTGCGGCCACACGCGGCACCTTCTTCTTCGACAGGAAATCATAGAACGCGAGCACAGAGAACCCTATCCAGAATGCGTAGGCATAGAACGAGCCTGCATAGGCATAGTCACGTTCGCGTGGCTGATAGGGATACTGGTTGAGGTAAAGCACGATCGCCAGACCGGTCATGAAGAACATGAGGAACACCAGCCAGGTGCTCTGCCTGTCCTTGTAATACTGGAAGAACAGGCCGATGAGTCCGAGGAACAGTGGAATCATGTAAAAACGGTTGTAGGCCTTGTTGGAGGTCATGGAAACCGGCAGGTCGTCCTGCGGCCCGATGCGCCACTCATCGAAGATGGCAATCCCGCTCACCCAGTTGCCACGGTTTATCTCGCGATTGCCCTGCACATCGTTCTGCCTGCCAGCGAAGTTCCACATGAAATAGCGCATGTACATGTGACCCACCTGATACTTGAACAGGAATGCGAGGTTCTGCCCCATGGTGGGCTTCACTTTGCCGCCCTTGGCACCCGTAATGTTCTTGTACTCCTCCACATGGTGCGGCTGATTGCTGTACATGCGTGGGAAAATGCCGCTCATCTTCGGATCATACAGTGGAATCTGCTTGCGGCCCATGATCTCATAGCGGTCCTCGGCCTGATAGTATTGCGCAGCACCCTCTTCGCGGTCGATGTAATCCGCATTGAAGTAATGACCCACGAAAAGCGGGCGGTCGCCATACTGCTCGCGGTTCAGATAGCTCTGCAGGGCGAACACGTTGTCGGGTGCGCTCTCATTCATCGGTGGATCGGCCACCGAACGCAGCACGGTGACCGTGTATGCGGAGTATCCGATCAGGATCATCAGCACGCTGAGGATGGCCGTGTTGGTCAACGGGTGATTCTTCTTCTTGGTATAGCGCAGTCCGAACACGAAGGCCGCGACCAGGGCTATGGCGAAGATGGTGACCCCGCTGTTGAACGGCATTCCGAAGCCGTTCACAAAAAGCAGCTCTGCCTTGGAGGCCAGTGACACCACACCGGGGATGATGCCATACTGCACCACACCGACTATGACCACCGAAACGATCCCTGTGAGAATGAATCCTTTGGTGGATGGTGCGTAGCGTTTGAAATAATAGACGAATGTGATGGCAGGAATGGCCAACAGGTTGAGCAAGTGGACCCCGATGCTCATGCCGAACAGCAGGCCCAACAGCACCAGATAGCGGTCGGAGTGTGGCTCATCGGCCACGGACTCCCATTTCAGAATGACCCAGAACACCAAGGCGGTGAACATGCTCGAAAGCGCATAGACCTCACCCTCCACGGCCGAGAACCAGAACGAATCGCTGAAAGTGTAGGCCAGTCCGCCCACGATGCCGCTGCCCATCACGGCCAGGATCTTGCCGAGGTCGGCATTGGGGTCGTCATTGCCGATGACCAGTTTCTTACCGAAATGGGTGATGCTCCAGAAAAGAAAGAGGATGGTGAATCCACTGGCGAGGGCGCTCATGATATTGACCCACTTGGCCACCTGCATCACATCATCGCCTGCAAACAGTGTGAAGAACCTTGCAAGGAGTTGGAACATAGGAGCGCCAGGCTCGTGGCCCACCATCAATTTGTAGCTGGCACTGATATATTCCCCACAGTCCCACCAGCTCGCTGTAGGTTCGATGGTAGAGATGTAAACGAAAGAGGCGATGGCGAAGACCAGCCATCCGGTGACGTTGTTGATAAGCGCGTATCTGCTCATTCCTGACAATTCTTAAGGGCGGACGAAAATAGGCAAATAGAACCCGTAGGTCGGAAGGGCTTTTCAGCGTTGGGGTTCTTTAACAGCACCATGCACATTTGCATAAGTTTGGCATGATGAAAACCTCCGTTCCTAACGACCGCCTACTGTGGTTATGGACAGCGCTGCTGGCCCTCTACACTGGGGTTTTCTTCGCCATTCCCATCAATCTGGCCACAGCAGACCTTGGGCGGCACATCACCAACGGTGCGCTGCTGATGCAGGGCGTTACCGATGTGCTTTACACCAACTACTATTCCTTCACCGAACCCGGCCACACTTTCACCAACCACCATTGGGGCAGCGGGGTGCTGATGCACCTTGTGCATGCCCCAGTGGGATTCAAAGGGCTGTCCCTGATGTATATCCTGCTCTCTGTGGGATGCCTGCTGGTGATGGTGCGCGCCACTGCCCTCACCGTTCCCGTGCGCTGGGCAATGCTGCTCGCCACACTGACGGTGCCCTTGTTCGCCTACCGCACCGAGGTGAGGCCCGAAGGCTTCAGCTATCTCCTGCTGGCGGTCTATTATCTGCTGTTTTGCAGGCACCGGGCGGGTTCCATCGACCTCAAGAAACTGCTGCTGTGGATATTGCCCTTGCAACTGCTTTGGGTTAACCTTCACATCTTCTTCTTTCTCGGGATCGGGGTGGCGGGGGTCTTCCTTTTCGATGCGCTGGTAGTGAAGCGCGACACCGCCAAAGTGCGGGAGCTTGCGATGCTGCTTGGTGGCATGGTGGCGGTGAGCCTCATCAACCCGCACTTCCACAACGGCCTTCTGGCCCCGCTCACCATCTTCAATGCGTATGGCTACATGATCGTGGAGAACCAGACGGTCTTCTTCCTACAGGAACGTTTCGGCAGTCCGCAGTTCATCCATCTGGAGATATTGGCCGTGTTCGCACTTGGGGCCGTGGGCTGGGCCTTGGCGAAGGGCCTCTGGCGCGAAATGGCTGTCGAGCTGTTGTTGGCAACCGGGTTCCTTGCGCTCAGTTTCATGGCCGTGCGTGGCATCCCGATCTTCGCCATGTTCAGCATTCCGTTCTTCTCACGGGTGCTTTTCGCGTTGGTGCAGGACCTGCACTTCAAGACCAGGGAAACATTGACACAACTGCTGCCCATTGTCGGCATTGCGCTCTGTGTCATCTTCACCCCCACGACCGGGACATACGCCTCGGCCAACAAAGGCTATAACAGCATTGGTGTCATCAAGGGGGTGGAGACCAGTGGCCGGTTCCTGCTCAGGTCGGGAGTTCCAGGACGCATCTTCAACAACTATGACATCGGGAGCTATCTGGTATACTACCTCCAAGACAGTGGGAAGGTGTTCGTGGACAACCGTCCTGAGGCGTACTCGGTCGCCTTCTTCGATTCCATTTACCGTCCCATGCAGGAGGACGATGCTGTTTTCCGACAGATGGTCGGCCGCTACGGCATCAACATCATCTGTTTCTACCGCCATGATGCCACGCCTTGGGCGCAGCCGTTCCTCATCCGCAGGACGCAGGACGCGGAGTGGGTGCCCATTCTGGTGGACGATGTGAGCATCATCCTCATCCGCAACCTGCCGTCCAACCGACCTTGGATAGAGCGTCATGCGCTGCCAAGGGAGATGTTCCAGAGTGTGCCGAATTGAGCTGCCCCTCAGATGTGGACACTTGTGCTTTCGTTATGAACAGATAGTCCCGCTTCGCAGATGGAGGTGGAGATAGCGGCTTGCCGGAAAATCATACAGGTCTGAGGGTCTTGATGTGTTCCTCACATGCCGCTGTGGACAACTACCGGCCACTTACATTCAGCGGAGGGCCCATGCGGGGTTCATTTGTCGGCCTATCAATTATAACCCCCGATTGAAATGAGCCGTAGCCATGTGGTCTTCACCATCCTTCTTTCCTGTGTGCTTGCCTTGTACCAAGGTCAGACCGCCAGTGGGCAGCCCGGTGTGGACTGGACGGTCCGCAGTTCTGCTGCCGACAACACATGGAAATCTGTGACCTACGGCAATGGGCTGTTCGTGGCGGTGTCAAGCACTGGCACAGGCAACCGCGTGATGACCAGCCCAGATGGCATCACGTGGACCTCGCGCACTTCTGCTGCTGACAACAGTTGGACCGGTGTCGCCTATGGCGGTGGCCTTTTTGTGGCGGTGTCCAGTACAGGCACAGGCAATCGCGTGATGACCAGCCCTGATGGCATCACATGGACCTCGCGCGCCTCTGCGGCCAACAACAGTTGGAACGCTGTTACATACGGAAACGGGCTGTTCGTGGCAGTGGCCGGCTCAGGTACAGGTAACCGCGTGATGACCAGCCCAGATGGCATCACCTGGACCTCGCAAACCTCTGCGGGCGACAACAGTTGGAACGCTGTGACCTACGGCAACGGGCTGTTCGTGGCGGTTCATTCCAACTCAAGCTCGACCCACGTGATGACCAGCCCGGACGGGGTCACTTGGACCATGCGCAACACTCCGAACACGATTTTCAGATCGGTGACATACGGTAATGGGATGTTCGTTGCTGTAGCCAGCGGCACGGCCAACCGTGTCATTACCAGTCCGGACGGCATCACATGGACATCCCGAACAGCTGCTGTGTTAAATTCTTGGATGAGTGTAACCTATGCTGACGGCCTGTTTGTGGCTGTTTCCAATTCAGGAACGGCCGATCGCGTGATGACCAGCCCTGATGGCATCACTTGGATCTCGCGCACATCTGCGGCAGACATCAGCTGGATCGCAGTCACCTATGGTCAAGGAATGGTGGTGGCAGTGAGCGGTGACGGGACAGGCAACCGCGTGATGACCTCCGATGTCCCTGCAATCGTATGGGACGGTAGCGAAAGCACCGACTGGAACACCCCCGAGAACTGGGTGGGCGATGCCGTGCCTTTGGAAGCGGACAATACACGTATCCCATCAGGTACTCCCAATCAGCCCACGGTCACCTCGCCCGATCAGCCCATCGTTTGCAACGGTGTCTTGGTCGAGAGCGGTGCCTCGCTCACCATCGAGGGAGGGAACAATTTCGTCATCAATGGTGTGCTCAGTAATGAAGGCACAGTGATCGTTCAGACAGATGCGGATCTCGCGGGCATCGGTTCGCTCATCACGCATGGTGCTGTAACAGGTGGTGGCGATTTCCAGATGGAACAGTCGCTGCTTGGTGCCGGTGGCGCTGCTCCGAGCGGGGTGTTCAACTATGTGAGCAGCCCCGTGGCAGGTGCTACAAGCGCCATCTACAGTGCCGCAGGCACCGATAAGCTCTGGAGCGCCAACGAGGCTACACAGAACTATACTGAAATAACTGACAATACAACCCCCCTCAATGTGGGCCAAGGCTATGTGGCCCGCGTTGGCGCAGATGGTGAAGTGACCTTCACGGGAACGGCCTTTAACACTGGTATTGTGAGCATTGGTGCTCTGACCCGCACTGGAACCAGCGCTACTGACAGAGGCTACAACCTTGTGGCCAATCCCTACCCGTCATCGGTGGATTGGAACACCGTCAGCAGGACAAACCTCATGACCACATACTGGGTGCGCACCCATACTCCAGGTCTGGTGATGACCAACGACACATACAACAGTATGGGAGATATAGGCACCAACAATAATGGCAATGGCGATCTCACAAGCGTCATCCCGCCCACGCAGGCCTTCTGGGTGCGGGTGGATGCCGATGGAAACACAGGCCGGCTCGACTTCGACAATGAGGATCGCCTTCACCAGTCCTGGGCATCCATCTACCGCCTTGCCGCAGAGGAAGGCACTGTACGCATCCAGATCGGCAATGGCACCGTGAACGATGAGACCATCATCGTGTTCAACCCCGAGGCTTTGGACGGTTTCGATGCCTTCGACAGCCAGAAGATGTGGGCCGCCAATATCCCGCAGTTTTATACCACCGTGGGCACCGACAGCCTTGTCATCAACGGCCTCTACAGCACAGCAACCAACCCGATAGTTGACCTCGGTGTGAAACTGCCGACCGTAGGCGATTACAGCTTCACTGCCACCAGCATCACCCTCAATGAGGAAGTATGGTTGGAGGATAGATTCTTGAACCAGTTCCAGCAATTGAATGTGAACCCTGTCTATGCCTTTGTCTCAAACGCAGGCAACATAGGCGACCGCTTCGCGCTTCATTTCGGCATGATGGCCGTTGGGGTGGGTACAGACGCGATTAATCGCGTCTCTACAACGCATGTGTTCGCTGCGGATGGCATAGTGAATGTATCGGTGAGCGATGACATCACCACGGGAATGATAACCATCCTGGACATGACCGGCCGTACGGTGCAGACCGCAGCCATCAGTGGCAGCCGCACGGTTGTGGCCACCGATCTGATTACGGGAATCTACCTTGTTCGCATAGAAACCACCAAAGGCGCGGAGACGCACCGTATAATGCTTCGATAGACTATCGACCGGACAATTCTCTGTCCCGTGCCTTCGCACCCGGCAGGGTTCTTTAATTCACACAGCCACCAAGGAATTTCCTAACCTTGAACTCGGAAAATCTGACCAATGCCCACATAAGTGGCAAATGGTTCTTTAACCCATTCTCCATGAAACATGCGCTCCTCCTCGTTGCCCTGAGCATCAATTCTTTCTTCCATATTTCCAGTGTGCTTGCCCAATGTCCCACTGCTGTGTCCCCATCGGGCAGCGGCACTGGTGGCGACCCCTATCTCATCGCCTCGTTCGAGAATTTGCTCTGGGTGAGCGAGAATAGCGGGGAATGGGACAAGTACTTTCTTCAAATGGCAGATGTTGATGCGTCCATTACTTCCAATGCCTGTTTTGACGGTGGTCAGGGCTGGTCGCCAATTGGCAGCACTGCAACGGAATTCACTGGAAGTTATGATGGCAACGGGCATGCGGTCAATGGCCTGTTCATATCAAGGGTCATTGCCCAGGTAGGTCTTTTCGGTCGCGTCAATGGCGGTGTGCTTACCGACCTGACCGTGCAGGGAACAATCTCGGGCAATGGTGACGTGGGTCTGTTGGTGGGGCTGCTAACAGGTCTTGAGTCCGATCCTTCGCACGTGACCGGATGTCATAGTTCGGGCACGGTGCAGAGCACTGCAAACAGGACAGGAGGACTGGTCGGCTATGCACTGAGTGCGTGCCTGATCGAGAACTGTTCTTCGTCTGCCAGTGTCAGCGCCACGACCCGGGCTGGCGGAGTCATCGGTCAAGCATGGAACAGTATCAACACATCCTCTTGGATGGACAGTCCAGATTTCATGATACGGAACTGTTATGGGACCGGGGATGTTGAAGCCACTTCCTCTGCAAATCTGGCAGGTGTTGTTGGTGGTCTCATTGGCTTTGTGAACAACTACAATATTCACGATTCCTATTCCGCCTCGGCAGTGGAGGGCCCTGGAGATGCCACAGGCTGGGCCGCACAACCTGTGGGAGCCTTTGCCGGCAGACTCAACGGCATTGCCCTTGGTGCCATCAGAAGGTGTTATGCCACAGGGGCCGTGACCTATGCGAATGCAGCCTCTCCGACCGGAAACGGTTTCATCGGCAGTCCTGCCACCTCATGCACCAATTGCAGCGACAATTTGTTCGATAGCGAGACAACGGTACAGGGATCGGGTGTCGGTGCCACCGCTAAGACAACGGTCGAAATGAAGACCCTCAGCACCTTCACCGATTCCAATTGGGACTTCCAATGCGAAGAAGTCAACGGAACGGAACAGATATGGGGCATTAACGGCACCGACAACAGCGGCTATCCGTTTCTTAGCAACCAGCGCTACTACATGTCCGACTGCCCACAGTGGACAGGAACCACCGACAGTCAATGGAACATCGCGTCCAATTGGTCTGACGGGAGTATCCCAGATGAAACGGATGATGTTTACATCTCCCGCTATGTTTTCAATGATTCGCACGTTGGCAACAGTGCGGTCAGCCCAGCCACCTGCAACAACCTTTCGATAGGCACCAATGCTGTGTTTACGGTTGATGCGGGCAAGGCCCTTACGGTCGCAGGAGACCTCAACAATGAAGGAACCATCTATGTGGAGGCGGACGCAACGGGCATTGGCTCGCTCATCACCAATGGTTCACTTTCGGGTGCAGGGAACTTTCAGATGGAGCAGTACCTCTTGGGCGCAGGGGATGCCACCCCCAACGGTGTGTTCCAGTATGTCAGCAATTCTGTGGTGGGTGCCACGAGTGCCACGTACGATGCCGCAGGAACCAACAGACTGTGGAGTGCCAACGAATCCACGCAGAGCTACCCGCCTATCGCGGACAATATCACATCGCTGAACATAGGAAAAGGCTACGTTGCCCGCGTGGGTGCCAATAGTGTTGTTACACACAGCGGAACTGCGTTTCATACAGGGAACATCGCCATCCCCTCCCTCACCCGCTCAGGTGAAATCGGCAACTATGGCTACAACTTGATAGGCAATCCCTTTCCCAGCAGTGTGAATTGGGTTGATGCCGTTCGGATCAATGTGGAGACCAGTCTTTGGTACCGCACCCACACAGCAGATGGTGTCATGATGGTGGAGACCTTCAATGCCTCTGGTGGTATCGGTACCAATACAGGCAACTATACTGGACAGTCGGCCGTGGGCATCATCCCCCCTGGTCAGGCATTCTGGGTGCGGGTAGTTGAAGGGCAGCCCGAAGGGATAGTGGCGTTCTACAACGGGTCGCGCAGCCACGGCACGCAGGCCAGCATCTACAAACAAGAGGCCGAAGAAGGCACTGTGCGCCTGCACCTGAGCAATGGTACCCTCAGCGATGAGACCATCGTCCATTTCACCACCGATGCCGAGGACAGCTACGATGATTTTGACAGCCAGAAGATGTGGATGAACAACCTGCCGCAGCTTTACACCACTGTTGGAACTGATAGCCTCACCATCAACGGCCTCTTCAGCATCGAGACAAACCCCATCGTTGACCTTGGCATCAAGACCCCCACAACGGGAGACTACACCATCACCGCCAGCAGCATCACCCTCAATGAGGAAGTATGGTTGGAGGATAGATTCTTGAACCAGTTCCAGCAATTGAATGTGAACCCTGTCTATGCCTTTGCTTCAAACGCAGGCAACATAGGCGACCGCTTCGCGCTTCATTTCGGCATGATGGCCGTTGGGGTGGGTGGAGACGCGATCAATCGCGTCTCTACTCATGTCTTTGCTGCCGAGGGCATGGTGAATGTATCCGTAGGCAATGACATCACCGCAGGCACCATCACCATCCTGGATATGATGGGCCGCACCGTGCAGACCGCATCAATTTCTGGAACCAGAACGGTCATTCCCACAGAGGTGGCCACAGGCATCTATCTCATAAGGGTGGAGACAGCCAAAGGCGCGGAGACGCACCGTGTAATGCTCCCTTAGACCACAGACGACAGTCCCTGGCCACAGACCATCTGCCGTGGACTATGGTCTGTGGACTATCGACCATCACCAAACATAAAAAACCACACCCCATGAAAAAGAAACCCTACACCCGCCCCGTCCTCCGCAAGGTGACCATCGACAAGGAGATCAGCATGGTGATGATGTCACCGTTCGGGCCGGAAGGTGATCCCGAGGGCAGCCTCAAGCTGCTGAACCCGCTGCGGTGGCTGAGATAGACCACTACGGAGGCAAATTCCTCTACGCTCCCGTCACCGCGCCATCGGCCACTGTGAACACGCGCACATTGTTCTCCCCTTTCAGCAGTTGGGCCGTGCGTTCGGGATGCGTGTCGGTGATCAGGATCTGACCGAAATCGGGGCCGCTCACAAGGTCGAGTAGCTGGGCCACACGCGAGTCGTCCAGCTTGTCGAAGATGTCATCGAGCAGCAGCATGGGCAGCAGTCCGGTCTGTTTGCGCATCACGGCATACTGTGCCAGCTTGAGGGCCACCAGCATGGATTTCTGCTGGCCCTGCGACCCGAACCGCTTGAGCGGATGCCCACCGATGTGGAAACTCAGATCGTCCTTGTGTATGCCCACGGTGGTGTGTGTGGCAGCTCGGTCGCGGGGCAGTGCTGCTGCGAGCATCTCTTCCATCGGCCCTTCGGTCATCTGACTCTCATAACCGATGCCCACCTCCTCCTGCCCCTGCGAGATGGCAGAATAGAACCTTCGGAAGGCTTCAAGGAATCCGTCAAGGAATGACGCTCTCCGAAGATGGATGCACTGTCCCCGCTCAGCCAACTGCATGTCCCATATCTCCAGTTGAGCCGGATCGAAAGGCTGCCCGTCCGCAAACGATTTCAACAGCGCGTTGCGTTGCAGCAGCACACGGTTGTAGATGACCAGATGCTCCAGATAGTCGCGGTCGAGCTGCGAGAGCACGCCATCGAGGAACTTCCTGCGCACCTCGCTCCCGCCTGCTATCAGGTCACCGTCCAAGGGCGATATGACCACCGATGGGAACAGCCCCACATGGTCCATCAGTCGCGGATATTCCTTCTTGTTACGCTTGAACTGCTTCTTGCCCTCGCGCTTCATAGCGCAATGGATGGCCTCATCGGTGCCCTCTTTCTCAAATGTGCCGCTGAGCACGAAGAAAGGCTCGCCATGCTTGATATTCTGAGTGTCGATGGCATTGAGGAAGCTCTTGCACACCGAGAGATAGTGTACCGCATCGAGCACGGTGGTCTTGCCCGCCCCGTTGTTGCCCACAATGCAGTTGAACTTGCTGCCCAGCTGCAGTTCCGCCCCGGGCACATTCCTGAAGTTCACAAGGGAAAGCTGACGCAGATGCAATTGTGGGGCCTTGGAGTGGCAAAGGTAACCTGAAGGCAAGGCCGCCTGTCAGAGATCAGCGCATTACGCCCTGCTTGTTCAGCATCCGCTGAAATGCCTGCGCATTTCTCAGATGCTCGTTGTAGGTGGCGGCAAAGGCATGGCGGCCCGCCCCATCGGCCTGGGCGCAGAAGTAGATGTAGCTGTGCTTTTCGGCATCGAGCACTGCATCTATCGTACGCGGATCGGGAATGCAGATGGGCCCCGGAGGCAGCCCCTTATACCTGTAGGTGTTGTAGGGCGAATCAATTTCCTTGTGCCTGTTCAGGATCCGCTTGGCCCCGAAATCGCGGTTGGCGAACACCAGCGTGGGGTCGGCCTGCAATGGCATCCCTATTCGCAGGCGGTTGAGATAGACCCCTGCCACCGTGGAATGTTCGCTGCGGAAATTGCTCTCCTTCTCCACAATGGAGGCCAAGATGCTCACCTCGCTCTGTTCAAGCCCCAGCTTCTTGGCCTTGGCCATGCGCTCTGCTGTCCAGAACTTCTTGTACTCCTTTGCCAGCTTGTCCACAAACTCCTCTGCGCTGGTGTTCCAATAGAACTCGTAGGTGTTGGGCAGGAACAGGGTAGAGAAGGCCTCTGGTTCAAAACCATACCTGAGGGTGAACAATGGGTCGCTCATCAGGCGCATCATTTCTACGGAATCGGCCTCCAGCAGATTGCCGACCCTTCCGGCCAGTTCCTCCTTCAGGCGGATATTGTTGATGACCACTTTCACCGGTATTTGCCGACCCGAACGAAGCAGCAGAATGAGGTCCTTGTTGTTCATCCCTGTACGGAGGAGATAGCGGCCCGCTCGGATGTTCTCCGGGTAGTGAAGTTGCTTCGCCAGCCACTCGAACGAGGCTCTGTTGGTGATGATCCCCTTTCGCTGCAGCAGGTCTGCCACTTCCTTGAATCCGGATCCGGTGGGCACGTGGAAATAGCCTTCCTCAGCTTCCATAACCACATTGGGGCTGAATACCGTGGCATAGAACTCATAGCCTGCCCAGCTGCCGCCCAGCACAACGAGGGCGAGAAATATCATCAGCACCTTCTTCCATTGCGGAAGGCCGCCTTTCTTCTTCACTGCTGCCATCAGTCCTGCGCCATTTTCTGCATCACCACCGCATTTACAAACGCTCGCCCTACGCGCACCCAGTCGCACAGTTCACCGCAGGTCCCGAATCCTGCTGCCGTGAACAGAGCAATGCTGGCCGGGTTGTCCACCGTCACATGACAATAGACCTGATGCAGGCCCAATACATCGAAACAGTAATCGCATAGCACCTGCACCGCATCCTTGGCGAAACCCTGTTTCCTGTCGCTCTGCTCCGCGATCAGAATTCCGATGCCCACGCGCTGGTTCTTCGGGTCGAAATCGAATAGGTCTATGGTGCCGATGGTGCGTCCGTCCAGCGTCTCCACCATCAGCCGCAACTGCTTGGTGGTATAGATATCGTGGGCCGCATTGGCGATGAATTCCATGATGACCTCCTGCGAATACGGCTGCACCGTGGCCCCCAGATGCCACAGGGCGCTGTCGTTCTCCCACGCATGGATGTGGTCGAGGTCGCTGGCCAAGATGGCACGCAGACGGACTTTTTCACCGTTCAACATCGTTCAGGGCTATTTCAACCGCTCCTTCTTCCCGATGCTGTCAATCTTCAATCCCACGATGGCGAACTTAAGCCAGTTACGTCTGCGCAGGTCGAAGAGGTGGTCGATGATGCTGCTGAGCATACCGTATTTGGTCTTGGTGAAGGGATACCAGTTGGGGTCGATGTTGCCGCTATCGGCATCCACCAGCACCGACTTGGCATTGCTGAAGGTGAGTAGCCCCGCCTCGCCCTTGTAGCGCCCGAAACCGCTGTTCTTCGTGCCCCCGAACGGCAGGTAGGGATTGCCCTCGTTCAGCATGTGGTTGTTGATGCTCAGGTTGCCCGTCTTGATGGCCGATGCCACACGTCTCGCACGGGTGATGTCCTTGCTCCACACGCTGCCACCGAGGCCGTAGTCGCTGTCGTTGGCGAGGCGGATCACCTCTTCCTCCGTTCTGAACTTCATGATTGGGATCACAGGGCCGAAGGTCTCCTCCTTCATCAGCTCCATGGTGTGATCCACATCCACCACGATGGTGGGCAGAAAATGGTGCGTGCCTGCCTCGCGCTTGCCTCCGCACAGCACCTTGGCGCCTTTCTCCACCGCATCCTTGATGTGGCTTTCGATGATCTGCAATTGAAACTCGGTGGTCACGCAGCCCACATCGCAGTCCTCAGGGTCGGTGATGTTGCGATTGGCGTGTGATGGGCGCAGTTGCTTGGTGCGATGCACGATCATCTCCACGAACTTGTCGAAGATGTTCTCGTGCACATAGCACCGCTCCACCGAGGTACATGACTGCCCCGCAGTGGTGAAACCGCCCCACATGATGCCGTTCACTGTGCGCTCTATGTTGATGTCCTCGAAGACGATGGCCGCATCCTTGCCGCCCAGTTCCAGATCCACGGGGATGAGGTGACCAGCGGCCTGCGCCATGATCTTCCTGCCCGTGCGGCAGCTTCCTGTGAAATGGATCTTGTCGGGACGAGCATCGATGCACCGTTGTCCGGTGATGCCCGTGCCATAAACCACCTGAATGGCATCTTTCATGAAACCGCTTTTGGCGATGATGTCCTCGATCACGCCCTGCATCGGGGTCACCTCGCTGGGCTTCGCCACCACCGCATTGCCGCAGAGAAAGGCCATGACGGCAGGCACCAGCACCTGATAGAGCGGGTAGTTCCAGGGCGGGATGATGAGGATGGTGCCCAGCGGCTCGTACCATATCTCGCTCTTCTTGCCCACCAGCACGATGGGCGTGGGCACGCTGCGGTTCTTCAGGAACTTGGGCGCGAGCTTGGCGAACACGTCCATCACATCGATGATCTCGAACACCTCTGATGTGAAACCGTCCAGCCGCGACTTGCCCGTCTCTTTGATAATGCGGGTGAGCAGCTCCTCGCGGTGATCCATGATGTAGTTCTTGAGCTTCACCAGCTCTGCCACGCGCTGCTCCACAGTCAGCGCACGGATGGCGGGCTCCATAAGCCGCGCCTTGGCGAAGATGGCCTTCACCTGCTGCTCGCTCGTTTCCTCTATCTGATAAAGTACGCTCTTGTCAATCGGGTTGACGACATCGATCCTGGTTGCTGTGGCTGTTTCCATGCTTGTTTTCTGAGTCTTAAAATGGGATTCCGAAAGTAGGGAATGGACAGGATGCGGACGCAGACAATTTTCCCTCCGCTTCCGCGTTCAATACATCAACTGCTTCTGCCATGAAAAAGCCCATAGAATATCCTAAGGTCATATACCGTTGGGAAAAGAAACGGGACCGCATGGTCGCCTCGTTGAAGACCCGTGTGGCCGAGTTCACCTTCAAATGCACCCACCATTTTGAGCAGCGTGCCGCCAAGCGGGGGCTTTCCATCGAAAAGATGCTCAAGGTCATTGAGTATGGAGAGGCCATCTTCAAGCAGGGACTCATCTTCTACACCGTCACCAAGCGGTCCTTCCCTGCATACGCCAATGCACGTGACATCGAGTATCTTAACAACTGGGTGGTGGTGGTTGGCGATCATGGCGAGGTGGTGACATGCTACCGCTCTGACAACGGTATCAGGTATCTGAACAGAAAGAGGGGCGATCGGGTGAGGTAGCAGGAAAGCCACACATCGTATCCGGTTTACAGTTCCTGCCGGAATGTACTTTTGGCCGTCTGAATCAATCAGCGATTCCATGAACAAAGTAGTCAGCGGCCCTGTTGCGGCCTTACAAGGATTGAAGGACGGCATGACCCTGATGCTGGGCGGCTTCGGCCTCTGCGGCATCCCAGAGAACTGCATCGCAGAGCTGGTACGGATGAACATCAAAGGTCTCACCTGCATCAGCAACAACGCAGGGGTCGATGAGTTCGGCCTCGGCCTACTCCTACAGAAGCGTCAGATCCGCAAGATGATATCCTCCTATGTGGGCGAGAATGCCCTCTTCGAGCAGCTGATGCTGAGCGGAGAGTTGGAGGTCGATCTCATCCCGCAGGGCAGCCTTGCCGAAAGGTGCAGGGCGGGCGGTGCCGGCATTCCCGCGTTCTTCACCCCTGCGGGCCACGGCACCGAAGTGGCAGAGGGCAAGGAGGTGCGCGTGTTCAACGGCAAGCCTCACATTCTCGAATCGGCACTCACGGCCGATTTCGCCATCGTCAAAGCCTGGAAGGGCGACCACTTCGGCAACCTCATCTACAAGGGCACGGCCCGCAACTTCAACCCCATGATGGCGATGGCGGGGAAAATCACCGTGGCCGAGGTGGAGGAGCTGGTGGAACCGGGCGAGCTTGACCCCAACTTCATTCATACCCCGGGCATCTTCGTTCAACGCATCTTCCAAGGGGAGAAGTACGAGAAGCGCATCGAGCAGCGCACCGTTCGGAAAAGGGATTGAATACTGTTGATTGATTATTGATGATTCGGGGACAGGAGACCTTGAACCTGAAACGTGAACCCTTAAACCTTTACAACCCTATGGCACTGGACAAGAACGGCATCGCCAAACGCATAGCGCAGGAACTGCGTGACGGCTACTACGTGAACCTTGGCATCGGCATCCCTACGCTGGTGGCCAATTACATCCCCGAAGGGATAGAGGTCGAATTTCAGAGCGAGAACGGCATCCTCGGCATGGGACCGTTCCCTTTTGAGGGTGAGGAGGATGCAGACCTCATCAACGCTGGCAAACAGACCATCACCGCAAGGCCGGGCGCGTGCTACTTCGATTCGGCCACCAGTTTTGCAATGATCCGTGGGCAGCACGTACACCTTACCGTGCTCGGTGCCATGGAGGTGAGCGAGAGGGGCGACATCGCCAACTGGAAGATTCCCGGCAAAATGGTCAAAGGCATGGGCGGTGCCATGGATCTCGTGGCCTCGGCCGAGAACATCATCGTGGCCATGATGCATGCCAACAAGGCCGGAGAGAGCAAGCTTTTGCCCGAATGCTCACTTCCCATCACAGGGGTGGGATGCGTGAAGCGCATTGTGACCGAACTGGCGGTGCTCGACATCACTCCTGAAGGCTTCAAGCTCATCGAACGCGCACCCGGTGTTTCAGTTGAAGAGATCAAGGCACTCACGGCAGGACGTCTGGTGATCGAGGGTGAGATTCCTGAGATGCGGATCTGACCGCTGACCGGATTCCCGTCCGCCCACATGTCATGATCTGACCTGAGAATGGCTTCTTTGACGCGATAAACGTCAAAGAGAATGCTACGTGGAATAACGTACTTTACGCGCAGTTTCACACGCCATCACATGTTGCGGAAAGGCCTGATGTTGTTTGTGTTCTCGCTCCTTGCGGCCTGTTGTCCGGTAGCGGGATTGGCGCAGAATGCCGACCTCGACAGCATGCTGCAACTGTACCGCAGCCAACAGATCACCCCCAAACTTCTGAACGACCTCTGCTGGGCATACGTGTTCAATGGGCCCGACACTGCCCTGTTCTATGGAAGGCAGGCGCTGGCGCTTTCGCGGGAACAGGGAAATACGGGCAATGAGGCGACCGCCTTCAACCGGATGGGTGTTGCTTTCGATGTGAAGCACATGCCCGATTCGGCCCTGCTGTTCTATCATCAGGCAGTAGCACTGTCCGAAAAGGATGGAGAAAAGGCCACCACTGCTGGCGCGCTCAACAATATCGGACTCATCCATTGGAATCTTGGTGAACTGGACAAGGCGGTTGAATACTATGTGCGTTCAGCCGAGCTCTTCGAACAGATAGGCAACAACAAGGGGCTGGCAAACACCTATAACAACATTGGCCTTGTGCTCTGGGACGATGGCAACCTTCAAGAGGCCATGGCCTACACTTTCAAAGCGCTCCGCATCAATGAAAAGCTGAAGGACACGTACGGCATCGCAGCCAACTATACCAATATCGGCCTGATCCATGAGGATCTGAAGCAGTTGGACTCCACCGTCCATTATCTGCTGTTGTCCATTCCGCTCAAAGAGCAGTTGAAGGATGCTTTCGGACTCGCCAAGAGTTTTCACAACCTCGGTTTCGCGTATGAGCGGTTGAAAAGGTACGATGAGGCTGAGAGCTGCTACAGAAAAGCAATCGTGCAAAGCGAAATTGTCGGCAATGACCGGGCCATGGCATCCACACTCATGCATCTGGCAGGAGTGCTCCGGCACAGGGGCGACATGAAGGCGAGTTTGGACATGTTGGACAGGTCGGAGGCGCTATGCAAGCGGGAGAAGGACGGAAAACTCCTCTACAAGATCTTCGAGCAGCAGGCCCATACCCGCTATGCAATGGGCCACTATCAGCAGGCCGCGCAACTGTTCAGACTCAGCAGCACGGTGAAGGACAGTGTGGTCACGATAGAGAAGAGCGAGGCACTGGAGGAGTTGCAGACCAAGTACAGTTCGGCCGTCAAGGACAGGAAGATCGAGGAGCAGGAACGGCAGGTGGCCGAGGCCTCGGTGCTGGCCGAACGCAGAAACACTTACATCGCATTGCTCGGTTCGCTGCTTATCATCCTGTTGCTGTTCGGGGCCGTGTATTTTCAGTTCACGCGCAGAAAGGCCGAGCAGATGCGCAATGCGGCCATCATCCGCGAGCGGGAACTGGGCCTGCGGGCCATCATCAGTGCCACCGAGGAGGAGCGGAAGCGTATTGCCAAGGATCTGCACGATGGCGTGGTGCAGGGCCTCACGGGGCTGAAAATGCGTTTTCAGAACCAGCTTCGCAATGCCGATATGAATGCTGTTGAGAAGGAGAACTTTGTCCGGACATCATCCATGTTGGACGAATCGATCAACGAGCTGCGCAACATCAGCCATCAGATGATGCCGCGCGCTTTGGGCGAACTGGGCCTGCTGCCAGCCCTCGAAGACCTGTTGGACAAGGCGTTCGGCCATACCGACATCCGTTTCTCCTTCGAGCACCATCGATTGGACGGGCAAAGATTCAATGAGGCTGTGGAAGTGAGCCTCTATCGCATCACGCAGGAACTCATCAACAACATCATCAAACATTCGGGAGCCAAAGCGGTCTCGGTGCAATTGCTCAGAACGGCAACCCATCTGGTGCTAGTGGTGGAGGACAATGGCAAGGGGTTCAATTATGAGGACAAGGCCAACCGCAATGGCATCGGGCTGATGAACATCAGCAGTCGCGCCAAGGCATTGAACGGAGAAGTGGATTACGCGCCCAGCCCTCAGCAGGGCACAGTTGCAACCATAAGAATACCCATCGCATGAAAAAAGATTTGGAATCGGAGGAGATCAAGGTGATGGTGGTGGACGACCACCGCATTGTGCTCGATGGACTCTGCAGCATGTTGGAAGATGCCCAAGGTTTCAGGTGCGTGGCCACCTTGGAGAACGGTCAAGCGGCCTTGGACAGGCTCAAGCTCATCAAAGTGGACGTGGTGCTGATGGACATCGACATGCCGGTGATGGATGGCATTGAGGCCACCATCCGCATCAAACGGACCATGCCCGATGTGAAGGTCATCTCCCTGACCCACCACAACGAGCGCGCTATGGTGCAGCGGCTCATGGACTGTGGTTCTGACGGTTACATGCTCAAGAACATAGACCGTGACGGACTGCTGGACGGCATTCGCAAGGTGATAAAGGGGCAGAGATACTTCTCGGAAGAGGTCACACGCAAACTTGCTGAGCGCGAAGTACACACCGCCTCCAGCGGTGCGCCTGCCGAACTCACCGAACGCGAGGCGGAGATTCTGCGCCACATCTGCGAGGGGCTTAGCAGCAAACAGATCGGTGAGATGATCTTCATCAGCCCGCGCACAGTAGACACTCACCGTACCAACCTGATGAACAAGCTTGACATCCACAATGTGGCAGGACTGATAAGGTTCGCTTTTCAGAATGGCATAATCGCGTAGTGCCGCATGTTGAATCGAGTTCTCCTTCAAACTGAGCACACGGTAGCTTATAGACGGCCTGTTGCAATCGCATGATTGGAAGGGGCAGTGCGGAATCTTCATTATCTTTGTCGCAACATTGATTTTCGGATGAAGAAGATATCCCTCGTACTTCTGCTGCTTGGCATCGTTGGTTTTGCAGCTGCCTATTTCATTTACAACAAACCTCACCGTGACATTGCTGCAGAGGATGCGGCATTCAATCTCACGGCCGATGAGCTGTTCGATGCCTTTGAGGCTGATGAGACAGCCGCCAACGCCATCTATCTTGACAAGGTGGTGGCCGTGACCGGCACTGTGGCCGAGACCAGCGTGAACAATGCCGGCCAGACAGTCATTACGCTTATCGCTGCCAATGCCATGTTGGGCGGTGTGAGTGCCACCATGCAGGAGCAAGGCGCCCTCAGCGTTCCGGATGGTGCCGAGGTGACCGTGAAATGCCGTTGCACAGGCTATCTGATGGACGTGATCCTGATCAACTGCTCGGTTCAATGAGAAAGTTCATTGCGTTGGGTGCTGTTGTGGCCCTGTTGGGCGCTGCCGGGTGTAAGCACGAGCCCCTCACTCCTTTCATCGATGGCCCGAATCCTGACACCACTGATGGTTGTGACCCTTCAACCGTATATTTTCAGAATGAGGTGATGCCCATCTTTGCATCATCGTGTGCCGTTCCCGGCTGTCACGATGCCGCCACTGCCGAAAAGGACGTGGTCTTGGACAGTTATCTCAACATTGTCAACACCGGAGATGTGAGTCCTGGAAATCCCGGAAACAGCGATGTCTATGAGATGATCACAGAAAATGACCCGAACGACCGTATGCCGCCACAGTCATCAGGGATCACCCTCACACCCGATCAGATCAACACCATTTATGAGTGGATCGGCCAAGGTGCAGAGAACAATTTCTGTGCAGACAGCGGGCCGTGCGACACTGTGGCCGTCTCCTTTGCTGAGGACATTCAGCCGATTCTGTCAACCCACTGCCTCGGATGTCACAGTGGTTCGGCCCCGCAGGGCGGAGTTCTGCTCACCGGCCATCAGCAGGTGTCTGTGGTGGTGGCGAACGGACTGCTGCTGGGTGTGGTGAGCCATCTTCCGGGCTATGTTACCATGCCAAGGAACCAACCACGTCTGGCCGATTGCAAGGTGGCGCTCATACGCAACTGGATTGAACAGGGCGCACCCGACAATTGACCAACTCCAGTCACCATCGGCCCAGGGCCGCAACGAGGCCATTGAAGACCAACGCATGGACAGAATTCTGATCGCTCTCTTTTTCCTTTCCCTCTTCGGACTTTCATCGTGCTATTTCGATGTGGAAGATGAGCTCTATGGAAACTGTGACACCACTGCAGTGAGTTTCGCCACCGACATCTGGCCCGCCATAGAGACCACCTGTCTCACTGGATGCCACGCTCCGGGCGGAAGCGGCAATGGCATCTATACCGACCATGCCTCGGTGTTGGCCAAAGTGACCAACGGATCCCTGATGGCCCGAGTGGTGGAACAGGCCAATATGCCGCCCAACGGTGGCCTGACCGACTGCCAACGGCAAAAATTCGAGGCATGGATATTGAATGGCGCACCGGACAATTAGCCCCCCTGTCCGCCTGAGGCGGAGGAAATTCGGAGAAAATAAACATCTAACCAATCCTTCAAAAAATGAAAAAGTTCCTCTTCATTGCCATTGCGACAACTGCAGCCATCAGCCCTGCCCTTGCGCAGAAATATCTCAGTAAGAGTGCTCACGTGAGTTTCTATTCCGACACTCCTATGGAGAAGATCGAAGCCCATAACAGGCAAGGCACCACGGTGGTCGATTTCGAGAAGAACGAGATGGTGTTCACAGTGCTGATGAAGTCCTTCGAGTTTGAGAAGGCCCTCATGCAGGAGCACTTCAACGAGAAGTATGTCGAATCTGCCACCTATCCCAAGGGCACGTTCAAAGGGAAATTCACCCCGAAAGGAGAGATTGCCCTTGTGAAGGACGGAACATATCCCGTGACCGTGGAGGGCACCATGGAGATCAAGGGCAAGACCAATGCTGTGACAGCTGAGGGCGTGTTCACAGTGAAGGGCGGCAAGGTGAGCGGAACATCAAAGTTTGAGATCAAATTGGCCGATTACGGTATCAAGATCCCTGGTGCGGTGAAGGACAACATTGCTGAGACAGTGCAGGTGAACGTTGATGCCCAGTATGATGCATACAACAAGTAAGCTGTTGGTGGCCCTGATGGCCACAGTCCTTCTTACAGTTCCCAGGGCCTTTGCGCAGGACGATCTGATGGACCTGCTGAACGAGGCGGAGCCCGAGGTGGCCAAGACCGATTATACCATCGCCACCTTCAAATCGACCCGCCTCATTGCAGGCCATAGTCTGGAGACCAATGCCCAAGGCGTGCTCAGCGTGCTCATTGGCCACCGGTTCGGACGTGTCAACGAGGGGGCCAAGGAATTTTTCGGCATCGACAATGCCAAGATCCGACTCGGCTTCGAGTATGGCATCACCGATAATTTCAATATCGGCTTCGGGCGGAGCACTTTCCAGAAGGTGTATGACGGTTTTCTGAAATACAAGGTGCTGCGCCAGAGCAAAGGCCAAAAGAAGATGCCCATCAGTATGACGCTCTTCGCCAGCATGGCCATCATCTCACAGGATTTTGCCGACCCTTCGCGAGAGAATTATTTCACCTCGCGCATGTTCTACAGCTATCAGGTGATGATCGCACGCAAGTTCTCAGAAAGACTTTCGTTTCAGCTCACGCCCACCATCGTACACCGCAACATTGTGAAGACGGCTGACGATGCCAATACGGTGTTTGCCCTTGGTGCGGGCGGCCGGGTGAAGCTCACTGGCAGTCTCGCCATCAATGTGGAATACTACTGGGTTCCGCCCAATCAGATCGTTTCGCAGTTCGATGCGCAGAACGTGCATGACTCCTTTTCCATCGGCCTCGATCTGGAGACGGGAGGCCACGTTTTCCAGATCCATGCCACCAACTCGCGCGGGCTGCACGAGAAGGCCTTCGTCACTGAGACCAATGGCAATTGGGGCGCGGGCGACATCCACATCGGATTCAACATTAGCCGGGTGTTCACCGTCTATAACAAGAACAAGGTGAAGGCGAGACGGGCAGCGAAGCAGGCCAACAAGGCCGCCACGGCCGGTTAGTGTGCCGGTCTGTGGTCGGCCACCGGACTATTCCTCGATCATGCCTTCGCGCATGGCGAATTTCACCAGTCCCACCACGTTCCGCACCTCCAGTTTCTTTATCAGGTTGCGTTTGTGCGTGTCCACAGTGCGCATGCCGCAGCCCAGCTGCTCGGCAATTTCCTGATTGCTGAATTCAAAGGAGATCAGCTGTAGAACCTCCTGTTCTTTCTTTGTCAGCACGGGGTGATCATTTCGCTTGCCGCCTTTGGCAAATTCCTCTGAGATGCGCGCAAGCACCTCACCGCTGAAATGAGGCCTGCCTGAGGCCACCGTGCGGATGGCCGTAAGAATCTCCTCCTTGGATGAATGCTTGAGGATGTACCCTGCCGCGCCCGCCTTCAATGCCTCCTTGATGTAACGTCCCTGTTCATTGATGGTAACGGCAAGCACACGGGTGTTAGGATATCTGCGACTGATGGCACCTGTGGCCTCCACACCGTTCATGTCGGGCATCATGAGATCCATCAGCACCACATCGATCGGCTGCCGGTCGCATGCGGCTACCGCCTCACGTCCGTTGGTGGCGAAACCGGCAATGGTCATGTCTTCCTCGTCAGAGATCAGCGACATGAGGCCGTTCCGTATCATCTCGTGGTCATCCACTATCAGTAGGCGGATCATGCGGACTTGGGTATCAGATTGTCAGTTGCCTTGAACCATTGGGGATGAAATGGTCTGAGGCAAAACTAACGCACTGCGATCGAATCATTAAGCCCATTTTAAGACCTAAAACGCCAATTTCCGAGTCTCCGAGTGCCGGAGTCCTTTGATATGTTCCGAAATTCTAATTTCGTGAAACGGTCTAGGCTTCCCGTTGAAGGGGGATTCCCATATACTGCCCCTGTCCTGTGCCCCCGACCGTTGATGATGCCGAAAAGGCACCGGTCCCCGTTCCGTCACTTCCAAACCCCCACCGGTCATGACTCCCATCGCTGTCCGTCCACGTTTCAAGAAACAGTGCCAATGCGTCACCGAGGACGTGGAGCAGCGTGTCCGGGATCGGCTGCAGGCACAGGATTCGCCATGTGTCGGGCATTTCGTAGAGGGCTATGCGGTGTTGAAGATCCCAGCCGCTCAGCGGCATTTCTGGTCACCGCAGCTCAGCGTTTCGTTCGAGCAGACAGCGGAGGGCACGCTTATGCGGGGCCTCTATGGCCCTGACCCCGGTCTTTGGGCGTTCTTCTTCTATGGCCGGGCCGTGGTGGGCATCATCGCCATGATGGTGGTCATAGCGGGCCTGTCCGAATGGTGGTTGCACGATGACCTCACCTATTTCGCACTGCTGCCCGTCTGTGGGGCTGTGGCATTCGCTCTGTGGGCCATTGCCCGGTCGGGCCGGAAGATCGGTGAGCCTCAGACCCTTGTGCTGCATCATTTCTTTGAAACGACCGTGGGCACGCACGTGGAACTCGAGTAGGCACGGCCTGACGGGCAGCGACCGCTCAATTCATTCCCCGCTCCTTTTTCACTTGATCATAAGCCTCGGTAAGTTTCTGGAACTTCTCCTTGGCCATGTGCTGATGTTCATCGCCCAGATGGGTCACCTTGTCGGGGTGATACTTCACAGCCATCTTGCGATAGGCCTTCTTCACCTCGTCATCGGTGGCGTTGCGGTCCACTTCGAGGATGGCGTAGGCGCTCTCCTTGGTGGCAGAGACGAACATGGCCTTGATGGAATTGAGGTCGGCCGTGCTGATTCGCATGTGTGCCGCAATTCGGGTGATGAGTTCCACCTCGCGGCCGTGAACTGCACCGTCAGCATTTGCAAGTTGAAAGAGGTAGTGCAGCAGTTGCAGGCGTGACGATGCGTCCATGAACCTGCCGATCTGTGCTGCCACGGCATCCACCGCTATCTCTTGTTGCAGCATTTCACGCAGTGACAGCAGCAGTTCGCCCGCCCGCGTCTCCCCGAACTGAAGGACGAAGAACCGCTTGACAAAATCCAGTTCCGACCGTTTCACGCTGCCATCGGCCTTCATCACTGCTGCGGTGAGCACGAGGAGCGATGCCTCAAAGTCGGCTCTCGTGGTCTGTGGTCGCGACTTTGCGGTGTGCTCAGGCTGTTCGCCCTGCCAGGTGATCAGGTCGCCACTGGCGTTGTCATAGATCGTGCCTAGCGCAAAACCGAGCAGCGCACCTATAGGACCACCGAACGCCCAGCCCAGCGTGCCTCCCAACCATTTGGCGTATTTACCCATTTGCGAAGGGACGGGAGACGGGAGACGAGGGACGAGGGTGGAAGCGCATCAGCGGGTCAGCTTTTCAGCAAATCAGGGGTTCAGCCAGTCAGCAGAAGTTCATTTCCCCACGAACTTCCTTGCGATCAGTTCTTTCATGATCTCGTTGGTGCCGGCATAGATGCGCTGTACCCGGGCATCGGCCCAGGCCCTGGCCACATCATATTCCCAGATATAGCCGTAGCCGCCATGCAGTTGCAGGCATTCATCGGCCACCTCGCACTGCAGTTCGGTGGTGGTGTATTTGATCATGCTGGCCATGGCCGCATCCAGTTTCCCTGCGCAGTGCAACGCGGTACATTGGTCCAGGAACGACCGTGCCATGGTGATCTTGCTTGCCAGCTCGGCCAGTTTGAACCTTGTGTTCTGAAACTGCGAGATGCTGCGGCCGAATGCGTTGCGTTCGTTGGTGTATTGCAGGGTCTTCCAGAAGATGCCCTCTGCCGCACCCACCGCACCGATGCCCACCACCAACCGTTCCTGTGCCAGTTCGTGCATCAGATACTTGAATCCCTCGCCCTCCTTGCCGATCAGGTTGCCCTTAGACACCTTCACATTGTCGAAGAACAGCTCGCAGGTGTCCTGAGCGTGCAATCCCACCTTGTGGAACGGCTCGCCTTTGGTGAAACCCTCCATCGCGGCCTCCATCAGCAGCAGACTTATTCCCTTTGCCCCCAGTGTCGGGTCGGTCTTCACCGCCACCACGGCAATATCGCACAGATAGCCGTTGGTGATAAAGGTCTTGCTTCCGTTCACCAGATAGTGGTCGCCCTTGTCCTCGGCAGTGCATTTCATGCCCTGAAGGTCGCTGCCTGCTGCCGGTTCGGTCATGGCCACGGCCGCTATGGCCTCGCCACTTGCCATCTTCGGACACCACTTCTGCTTCAGTTCCTCGTTGCCGAAATCGAGCAGATAGGGCAGCACGATGTCGTTGTGAAGCGGATAGCCTACCGCTGGCCCTGCGCAGCCGCTGCGGCTCAGTTCCTCCGTGAAGATGGCATTGTAGCGGAAATCGGTGATCCCCATGCCTCCGTATGCCTCGGGCACCTGAATGCAGAGGAATCCGTTCGCCCCCAGCTTCTCCCAGCTCTCACGTGTCACCATGTGGGCCTTCTCCCATTGAGCGTTGTTCGGCACAATCTCTTTTTCAATGTAATCGCGCACCGAATGGCGGAAGATGTCGTGCTCCTCGGTGAAAATGGAACGCTCTATGAACTCTTGCATGGGTCTTGTTTTTGAGGACTGCGAAGTAAAGGAATTTAGAGGGCTAAGGGTTATCGTCTGTGTTCATCGTTCCTATGGCATTTACACTTCGGGGCCCACGCTGCGACCCCTATTTTTGCGGACAAGCATCCTAACCATGGCGCAACGCAAGTACACCATCGCGGTCATTCAACTCAATCTCAACAACACTGCGGAGGAGAACCGCAAGAAGTGCGTCCACTGGATTCGGGAGGCCGCTGCCAAGGGCGCAGAGGTCATCTCCCTGCCGGAACTCTACAGCAGCCACTATTTCTGCCAGAGCGAGGACGTGGCCAACTACGCCTTTGCTGAACCGCTGGGCAATATCTCCTTCACTGCTTTCAGTGCAGTGGCCAAGGAACTGGGCGTGGTCATCATCGTGCCATTCTTCGAGAAGCGGATGGCGGGCGTGTATCACAACAGCGCCTACATCATCGACACCGATGGCTCGCAGGCGGGGCTCTACCGCAAGATGCACATCCCCGATGACCCCTATTATTATGAGAAATTCTACTTCACCCCGGGCGACCTCGGATTCCTGAACACCCCCACGGCCAAGGGCAACATCGGCACGCTCATCTGCTGGGACCAATGGTATCCCGAGGGGGCGCGCATCACTGCATTGAAGGGCGCGGAGGTGCTGTTCTACCCTACGGCCATCGGCTGGCACCCTGCCGAGAAGGCACAATACGGCCCCAACCAGCACGGGGCGTGGATGAGCGTGATGCGCGGCCATGCCGTGGCCAATGGCGTGTATGTGGCCGCTGCCAACCGCATCGGGCTGGAGAAGTATCTGCCCAACACGGACGGCATCGAGTTCTGGGGCGCATCGTTCATCTGCGGGCCGCAGGGCGAGGTGCTTGCGCAGGCTTCGCACGACAAGGAGGAGATCCTTATGGCCGATGTGGACCTCGATCTTCAGGAGAATGTGCGCCAGAACTGGCCCTTCTTCCGCGACCGCAGGATCGATGCGTTCGGGGACATCACCAAGCGCGCCATTGACCGATGAGCAAACAGCGCAGGATGCCAGCCGAATGGGAGCGGCAGCAGGGCGTGCTGCTCTGTTTTCCGCACAACGGAAACGACTGGCCCGGCAAGTTCGGGGCCATACAGTGGGCCTTCGTGGAGTTTATCAAGA
Organism: Flavobacteriales bacterium; assembly: GCA_021739625.1. GTDB lineage: Bacteria > Bacteroidota > Bacteroidia > UBA10329 > UBA10329 > UBA10329. Next base: position 74,322 of record JAIPBJ010000002.1, read on the forward strand.
AGGTGGCCGAGCGCGAGACGGTGTTCCTTGTGGTGGTGGATGCAGCGCAGCAGGAGAAGGTGACCGACATGCTCCACACGGGCGAGGTGAGGCTGAAGAACGTCTCGTTCATTCACCAGCGCTCCAACCGCAGTTGGATGCGCGACAGTGGCCCCATCATAGTGCAGAACGGCAAGCAGCGCGAGGCCATCAACTTCCATTTCAACGGCTGGGCCAAGTACCCGAACCACCGCCTTGACCGCCATGTGCCGCAAACTGTGGCCGCCCACCTCGGCCTTCCGTTGATTGCCGCTACGCACAAGGGACGCAACGTGGTGCTGGAGGGCGGTGCGCTGGAGGTGAATGGCAAGGGCACGCTCATCACCACCGAGGAGTGTCTGCTGCATCCGAGCATACAGGTGCGCAACGCAGGCTTCACCCGCGAGGACTACGAGGCGGTGTTCCGCGAGTATCTCGGCATCACCAACACCATCTGGCTGGGCGATGGCATCGTGGGCGATGACACCCACGGCCACATTGACGACCTCTGCCGCTTCGTGAATCCTGACACGGTGGTGACGGTGGTGGAGAGCGACCCGAAGGATGCCAACCACCGCACCTTGCAGGACAACCTCGCCCGCCTGCGTGCTGCGAAGCTGGAGGACGGCCGCCCGCTGAACATCGTGGAGCTGCCCATGCCGCGCCCCGTGGTGTTCGATGGCGTCCGCATACCCGCCAGCTATGCCAATTTCCTCATCATCAACGGGGCGGTGCTGGTGCCCACCTTCAACGATGCCAACGACCGCCACGCGCTGAACATCCTGGCAACGTGCTTCCCCGACCGCGACATCATCCCCATCAGCGCCATCGACCTCATCTGGGGTTTCGGGACGCTGCACTGTCTGAGTCAGCAGGTGGCGGGGTGATAATGGGTCCGTGAGGCTTCTCAGTAGTCCAACCCCTCGGGGCTAAGCCCAACCTCCTGCCATCGGCCATCGGCCAGGATCATGGCGGAATGGTATCCCACCTTATTGAGAATGGTAGCTGCCGTGGCGAATTCGCCTATTATCTCCTGCGGATGGTGTCCATCGCTGTTGAGCATGATGGGGATGTCGAGTGCCAAGGCCTGCTCCAAGGCCCATGTGCCGGGATACAGTTCGCTGGACCTCTTCTTGTACAGCCCGCGCGTGTTCACCTCCATGATGGCCCCGCTGTCGGCAATGGCCTCCAGGGTGCTGCGCAGCTCATCGCGGTACCATGGTTCGTCCTCCTTGAAGAAAAGTTCCCGCGAGTTCTGCATCTTGATCTTGTCCAGATGGCCCACAATGTCGGGGCAGTCCTCGTCCAACATCATGCGGGTGAGTTCGAAGTAGCGGGTCACGGCCTTGCGCACATCGCCACTGAATATCTCGTGCAGGCCTTTCTTGAATATGTCCAACGGGCCATCAATCTCCCAGCCCTTGTCTGTTCCGAACCCGTCCACAAAATGAACCGACCCGATGGTGTAGTCCAGCCCGGCCGTTTGTAGAAAATGCGCGGTGGGGCCCATCCTGTCTGGCACATAGTCCACCTCCAGTCCGAGGAGTATCTCCAACCGGTCCTCATACTTGTGCTTGAGACGCGCAATCTCCAACGTGTATTCCTCCAGCGATTCGATGTTCATGGTCCACTTGCACTCGAAGAAAGGAATGGGCGCGTGCGATGAGAAACCATACACCTTCATTCCCGCAGCAATGGCGGCCTTCACATAGGCTTCGGGCACATCGGTGCCGTCACAGTAGTTGGTGTGGCTGTGGTAATTGTTCCAGGTCATTCGTGATGGATCTGCGCATCAAAGATTGAGCGAATATGCGAATTAGCGGATCATGTGCGCATTAAATTCCTAATTGGTCGGATCCTCATGGCGATGCTCATGATTCAATGTCCTGACACGTTAAAATGTCAGCCATCTTGCACGCTAAGATTTTTTTTACATTTCCGAGGTCTAACCAAACCCCCAAACCCCTTGAAAACCCTTCTAAAAGCCCTTGGAGTAATTGCGCTGTTGCTGGTCGTTGCAGTGGCAGGCGCACTCACTTATGTAAAGACCATGCTGCCCGATGTGGGGCCGGCATCGGAGCTTACCGTTGAGCGCACCCCTGAGCGCATCGTCCGTGGCGAGTATCTCGCCAATCATGTCATGCTCTGCATGGACTGCCATGCTGTGCGAGATTGGTCACTGTTCGCTGGGCCACCGACCGCAGGCACGCTTGGTTCCGGTGGCGACATATTCGATCAGAAGTTCGGTTTCCCCGGCAGGTTCGTGGCCCGCAACATCACCCCTCATGGCATCGGTGATTGGACGGACGGAGAACTCTATCGCGCCATTACCACCGGAGTGAGCAAGGACGGGCACGCCTTCTTCCCCATCATGCCCTACAAGAACTACAGCCAGATGGACCCGGAGGACATCTATTCCGTGATCGCGTATATCCGAGGCTTGGACCCGGTGGTCAACGACCTGCCTGTGTCAGAACCCGACTTTCCGTTCAATTTCATCATCAACACCATTCCCGCCAAGGCTGAAATGGGCAAACTTCCCGTGGACAAGGGCTCTTTGGAGTATGGCGCGTACATTGCCAACGCGGCAGGGTGCAACGAGTGCCACACCAAGAAAGTGAAAGGCGAAGTTGTGGGTGAACTGTTTGCCGGTGGTTTTGAATTCCCGTTGGGCGGTGGCACCATCGTTCGCTCCATGAACATCACCCCGCACGAAACTGGAATTGGCCGTTGGACCGAGGAGCAGTTCATCGCAAGGTTCAAGATGTATTCCGACAGCTCATATTTGCCGCAGACCGTGAAGCCCGGAGACTTCCAGACCGCCATGCCTTGGATCATGTATTCAGGGATGGACACTGCAGACCTTGCAGCCATCTATCGCTTCCTGCGCACAGTGCCGGCAGTGGAAAATACGGTGGAGCGTTTCACTCCGGGCAGTTGAAAAGGAGAAAGTGAATCTCCACCTATTGGAGGTGGTATTTCACTGCGTGACTGACAGCGTGGTCGGGGTGGCGGGATTCGAACCCACGGCCTCTACGTCCCGAACGTAGCGCGCTACCGGGCTGCGCTACACCCCGATGATGCTGTCAATTCGTGGCCTCGGCAGGAATCGAACCTGCATCCTGGGTACCGGAAACCCATATACTATCCATTGTACTACGAGGCCCTTGTGCAAGGGGCGGCAAAGATAGCGAAACACGCTGTCTGTGGCAGTTCGGGAACTGAAAAGCAGGAAGGCCGATCTGCGCGCATCCCGTGGTCGGAAAAAGAAAAGGCATCCTTAAGAGATGCCCTTTCTGAATACTGCCCTTGCTGGAACTCAGTCTCTGCGGCCCATATACTTCATAATGAAGTAGGCCAAGGTGGCAAGCGAGGCGAGCGCGGCAACAATATAGGTGCGACCGGCCCACTTGAGCGCAGTGGAGGCACCATCCATCTCGGCACCGGGCAAGGCCACACCGCTTCCTCGAAGCCACACCAGTGCGCGGTTGCTCGCATCCATTTCCACAGGAAGCGTGATCACAGTGAACAGGGTGATGGCCGACTGAAGGATGATGATGGCCAGCAGTGCCTGATTGTAGAGATTGGCACTGAATGCGAGCACGATCATGGCGATATAGACCCAGTTGAGAGCCTTGGAGCTGAAGTTGACAATGGGCACCAACTGAGAGCGCATCTGAAGCCAAGGGTATTGGCGTGCGTGCTGCACGGCATGTCCACACTCGTGCGCAGCCACTGCAGCGGCACTGATGCTGCGGCCTGAGAAGACCTCCGGACTCAGGTTCACGGTCTTGTTCAGCGGGTTGTAGTGGTCGGTAAGCTTGCCCGGCACCGATTCAACGGTCACGTCATGGATGCCACTTTCCTTAAGCATCCGTTGGGCGACCTGCGCACCGCTGAGACCGCTGCGAAGGCCTACTTCGCCATATTTATGGAACACACTCTTGAGCCTTGCGCTCACAGCCATGCCGATGCCGGCAAACACCAAGGTCAGTATCAGAAGGAAGGGGTCGAACATCATTTTGTTTAAGGGTTATCGGTTGTGGGGCCCACACATCAATCCACGGGCCAAAGCCGGAGTACAAAATTACGATGCCCATAATCCCCCGCATCATGTCACCAAGTGTTAATGACACCCAAAGAGCCAGTCATTTCGGCAGCGAGGGCCCGCAACCCCTGCCGAAATGGCGCGGAAACGTATCATTTTTCCAGATGGCACGGAATCTGAAAATCTTGGGACAGGTTTAACCATCAAAAATCAAGCACTATGACACTTGTAAAATTCAAAAGGCCCAACATGCTGTATCCCAGAATCATGGATGAGTTCTGGAAGGACTTCGCTCCCGAGCAGACTGCCACTTTTGTGCCGTCAGTCAATATCCGCGAGGATGAAAAGACGTTCGCTTTGGAACTTTCGGCTCCAGGATATGACAAGTCTGAGATCTCCATCTCGGTGGAAGAGGATGTGCTTACTGTGAGCGGTTCGCACAGCGAGAACAAAGAGGAGCAGCGGGACAACTACCTGACCCGCGAGTTCCGCAAAGGCAGCTTCAAGCGGTCATTCCATCTCACCAAGCAGATCGATGCCGATAGGATCGCGGCCAAGTATGAGAATGGCATCCTCCACGTGGAACTGCCCAAAGTGGATACAGCGGTGCGCAAGGCCAAGGAGATTCAGGTGGTCTGAGAACACCTTCCACTCCGACCTGTTCATAGAGGCCCTGCCGGCATGGTCCGGTAGGGCTTTCCTATTGTCTTTCGTCCATTCAGTTCAAGTGATTGCCATAGCCGTTGCTTGGCGTAAATTTGCCGTCCGTTTTCGGGCCCATAGCTCAGTTGGTTAGAGCACCTGACTCATAATCAGGGGGTCGCAGGATCATGCCCTGCTGGGCCCACCATCACCGAGGGCTGCGACACGATGCTGTTGCAGCCCTTTTACATTTCCCTAATTTGCGAAGCCCGGCCGATTTCCCCAACATCATATTCGACCTCGGTGGGGTCATCCTCAACATCGACTACCATCGCACCATCCATGCCTTCAGTCTGCTGGGGATGAAGGATTTCGCTGCCACCTACACGCAGTTGCACCAATCGGCCACATTCGATGCGTTTGAGCGGGGGGAACTGAGTGCCAAAGGGTTCCGAGATGCCTTGCGGCCCCAGTTGCGGCCTCAGGTGACCGATGGGGAGATTGACGGAGCGTGGAACGCCATGCTGCTCGACCTGCCATCCGAACGTCTCCGGCTTTTGAACCTGTTAAAGGAGCAAAGGCGGATCTTTCTGCTCAGCAATACCAACAGCATCCATGTGCAGGCCTTTGAGAACGACATTGAGGCGGTGCATGGCAGCGGTGCGCTGAGGGCCTGCTTTGAACGTGCCTACTACTCCTGCGATGTGGGCATGCGAAAACCCGAGGAGCGCATCTTCAGGATGGTTGTGGAAACAGATGGTCTGGACCTCGCGCAGACGTTGTTCATTGATGACTCACCGCAGCATGTGGAAGGTGCAAGAAAGGCTGGGCTGTCAGCTTATCATCTTATGGACGGAGAGACCATCCTCGACCTCTTCGGTCATCTTTCCTGACAGAGTTCGATAAGGACCCCGCCTGCATCTTTGGGATGCACGAAGCAGATGAGCTTGTTGTCGGCACCCGGTTTCGCATGCTCATTCAGCAAGCGGAAGCCTTCGCTGCGCAACCGTTCCATCTCTGCATGAATGTCCTTCACCGAGAATGCCACGTGGTGGAGCCCTTCGCCCCGCGAAACGATGAACTTGCCTATGGCACTGTCCTCGCGGGTGGCCTGCAACAGTTCTATTTTATTGATGGAAGTTTGAAAGAATGCGGTCAACACCCCTTCTGATGGCACTTCCTCCCGTTTATAGCAAGGAACTCCCAGCAGTTTTTCATAGGTAGGGATTGAAGCGTTCAGGTCGCGAACAGCGATTCCGAGATGTTCTATGTGTTCCATGTGGGATATCAAAGGATAAGAGAAGTCTGTGATGGGGCGGATGCGTATTGATGAAAAAGAAAAGGCCGTTCAGTGATGAACGGCCTTTCATTGTCATTCAGCAGATGCGGTCACTTTTTGAAAGTGCCGGTCTTGATGCCATAGTTCAGATAATAGGTGCCTTTGTCAAGTTTGCTCACATCGACCCGTTTGCTCACCCCTTTGGAAACGATGTTGCCGTATGCGTTGTAAATCTCGTAGAGGGTGTTGTCGGAGAAATTGATGAAGTCGGTTACCTTCTTACCATCGCCCGGATCGAAAGTGATCTCGGGCAGTGTGGCGGTGGTCTTGGCCTCGAACGAATAGCGTGGTTTGCCACGCTGATCGACCTGTTTCACACGGAAACGGTTCTGACCGCTGTGAATGGTAGTGAGCTGCACCTTGTAGTCATTCTTATCGGGCGATCCCTTTCCTTCAAACTCGCCTACTTCCACCCATTTGTTCCAACGGAACTGCTCCACCTTGTAGGGGAGGCCACCGGTCTCGTTGGTGGTCGTAAGGGCAAGTTCACCACTCTTATCAATGCCGATGGAAGCGACCTCGAAAGTGCTGATCGGCTGAAGCACCTCAGGGTTCACCACCTTGGGTTTGCAATCGTCCTTGTGCGAGATGCGAATTTCCACGGGCGATCCGAGCGCAAGTTGAAAAAAGCTCAGATCGATTTCGAACGCACTGGAGTTGATCTCATCGGTGGTGACCTTTCCATTCACCTTGACCTCAAATGTGCAGAAGCCCACACCTTCTGAAGCGAAGGGGTTCTGCACATACAGGTTCTTACCGTGATAGTTGCCCTCCAGCAGAATGGTCCCTGCCACAACAGGGGCCGTAGCGGCAAGCATTGCAACAAGGGCGAGTGTACCGGTCTTTCTCATGTTCATTGACTTGACGTGTGTTTTTCAGGGATTATGGCTGATGACCGGAAATCTTCTCAGGTCAATGGATCGGCCATTTCCACGAATGTGGCAAATGTCATAAAAATCCATCAAACTCAGCGAAGGTAAAAGGACAGGTGAGCATTGAATCGAATAACGGAATTCTTGTACATTCGTTTGCCTGTTCAGGCACTTGCAATGTAAATCCATTATCCATGAAACGCCTTCTACTCATTTTAGGTCTGACGGTTACAGCTTTGGGATGTCAGCATCAGGAAATGCCCTTGCCCGACCGTGTTGCCAAGGGAGACGTGCTGTTGGGAGGCACATTGCGTGTGGTGGAAGCTGTGGAACCACAGTCGCTTGCGCCCGAAGACCTCCTGTCGGCCATGGGACAGAGGATAGGCAATCAGGTGCATTGCGGCCTGCTGCGATTGGATCCCGTCACACTGCTGCCTGTTGCTGGCATTGCGGAGCGGTTTGAAACGGATTCATCTGGTCTGTCCTACGTTTTTCACCTGCGGCAGGGGGTGTTGTTCCATCCCGACCGGTGCTTCGAGCGGACCAACAGGGAAGTCACCGCCCATGACGTGTCCTTTTCCCTTCATCAGCTTTGCCGCCCTGAATCTGTGGTTTACGAAAGCATGTTGAAGGGACACGTGGTGGGAGTGGAGAATTATCATGACGCTGTCACGGATGTGATCACAGGCATCCGTGTGATGGACGACTATACGGTGCAGATAACCCTCACCCGACCCGATGAGTCGTTTCTGTTCCTGTTAACGCAGCCAAGTGCAGCAATCATTTCGCAGAAGGCTTATTTGGACTGCGATATGTCGGTGGTCGGTGCGGGACCTTTCATACCTCAGAAGGAAAGGGGAGAAGCAGGAGAGCTGATCCTTGTGCGCAACCCCGACTATTTTGCCTTGGACATTTTTGACAACAATCTCCCCTATCTCGATACGGTCACAGTTTCATTCATTCCTTCAAAGGAGTTGGCGTTGGAGAGACTGCTTCAGGGCGACCTCGATCTGGTGACAGGAGTATATCTCGACCCTGTGCGCACTTTGATGGAAAATCATGTTGCAGAGTTCACCGGTACAGATGCCAGATTCATGATGCAGCGCAGTGATGATGCGGCCACGTACGAAATCTATGCTGTGCATACCTCGCGGCTCATCGGTTTCCGAGAGAATTTTCTCGCCCACCGCGATTTCTCAGTGTTGCAGTTGAAGCACTGAGAACACTTTGCCCAATTGCGGGTTCTATCTCAAACAATGACAAGATGAAACTCAATGGAGCAGTGGCCCTGATCACTGGCGCAAGCAGTGGCATCGGAAAGGAGACGGCACGGATGTTGGCCGCCAAAGGGGCGAAAACAATCATTGTGTCGCGCAATGCCGAGAAATTGGATGCTGTGGCCAGTGCCATCGGTGCAATGGCCATTGCGGCCGATGTGGCTGAAACTTCTGATGTGGAACGTATTTTCAGAACCGTGACCGAGAAGTTCGGCAGGTTGGACATCCTGATCAACAATGCCGGCATCGGCCTCGGTTGGGCAGAACTCACTGAGGTGAGTCTGGAGTCCATGCAGAAGGTCTATTCGGTGAACGTGTTCGGGGCGATGATGATGGGGCAGGGTGCCGCCCGCATGTTCAAGCAGCAGCGTTCGGGCAACATCATCAATATCGGTTCTACCGCTTCGTTGAAAGGCTACGCCAAGGGCACAGTGTATTCGTCCAGCAAGTTCGCTCTGCGAGGCATGACCCAATGCTGGCAGGATGAACTGCGGCCTTTCAATGTGCGCGTCACCCAGATGAATCCATCGGAGGTGACCACCGCATTCGGTTCTGCGGACGGTATGGAACGGGCCGAGAAGGCCAATAGGCTCCGTTCCACCGAGATAGCCCATCAGATATGTGCCATGCTTGAAATGGACGACCGTGGATTCATTCCCGAGGTAACGGTGTGGGCGACAAATCCTTGGGACTGAACCGCAGTCGGTGTTACAGTCCAGGTATCCGCGCCATGCAGACTGCGCGGACAGGACCTTGGCGTATCCTTTTCGCTCGCAGTACGTATTTCACGCAAATTTGAAAAAAGTCAAACCCGATCTGATGCTACAACGCTACCTGCTGCTTGCCGTTCTTCCCATAGTATTTTTCAGCATTGATGCCCGTTCACAGACCACTGTGACGGTGGGTACGACCGAGCTCGAGGTTCGTGAGGTGATTACTGGAATCGATATCCCTTGGGAGATCATCTGGGGGCCAGACGGTCATATCTGGTTCACCGAACGGGCAGGACGCATAAGCCGGCTCAATCCGGCAACCGGGGTGCGCAGCATCCTGCTCAATCTCACGTCATCCGTCTATCAGCAGTCAGAGTCAGGCATGTTGGGCCTTGCGCTTCATCCAGATTTTGAGAATACGCCTCAGGTCTTTGTGGCCTACACCTATTTGGCAGGGGTCAATAATGTGCGAGAGAGGTTTGTACGCTATGAATACAACGGCAGTGCGCTGGTGAACCCCGTCACGCTGCTTGAGAACATTGCAGGGACGACCACCCACAATGGCGCACGCATGCTGATCCTGCCCGACAACACCATTCTGGTCTCCACAGGCGATGCCCAGCAGCCCAGCACATATCCTCAGAGCCTGTCCTCGCTCAATGGGAAGATCCTGCGGATGAATCTCGATGGTTCAATCCCCAGCGACAACCCATTCGGGGCCAGCAGCTACATTTACTCCTACGGTCATCGCAATGCGCAGGGCATAGTGCTCGCCCCCAATGGCAAGCTGTACAGCTCAGAGCACGGCCCTTCTACCAATGACGAACTGAACATCCTTGTGGCAGGCGGCAACTATGGGTGGCCTCAGGTCGAAGGCTATTGCAACCTGCCTGCCGAGCAGAGTGCTTGCGGTGGCATGACAGACTATCAGAATCCTATCACAATCTGGTATGAGGGATCGACCATCGCCCCATCTGACCTTATGTATTATGACCATCCGGCCATTCCTGAGTTCCAAGGGCGCCTGCTCATGACCGTGCTTAAGAACAAGCACTTGCGGGCCATCAGGGTCGATGATGTGAATGGGACACAGGTGCTTGAGGATGTGGAATATCTGACCGATGTGTTCGGTAGGCTCCGCGACATCTGCATGGCGCCCGATGGCCGTGTGTTTCTTGCCACCAATGGCCCTGTATGGAGCAATACGCAGCCCAATACCCACAAGATCGTGGAACTGAAGAATGCGAATTATGATCCTGTCGGAGTTGAAGGACTACATCAGCAGAACTTCAGGGTCTATCCCAATCCAGCATCACAGGAGGTGAACATTTCCTTTGACGGTGCTTGGGACGGAGGCCTGTTGCGTGTCACAGATGCATTTGGCCGCAAAGTGCTGTCCCAAACGATTCAGTCCAATACCCAACGGTTGGACGTGCCTGCACTTCCCTCGGGCCCGTATGCCGCCACGGCCGTAGGCCATGGCCGG
>JAIPBJ010000086.1 GCA_021739625.1 Flavobacteriales bacterium
GCCTCGGCAAGGCTCTGCGGCTCTGGGAAACGCTTGAAGAGGTCGCGCGTGACGATGTTCACCCGCTTGTCGGTGCATTGGGCCGAAAGGATGACCGCCACCAGCAGTTCGTAGGGATTGCCATACTCCAGCTCGGTCTCGGCCACAGGCATGTGCTCCAAGAAATAGGCGATCACCTGTTCGAAGCGTTCCTTTTTGGTCATGCGTGCGAATTGGAACACAGATGAAACTGATGGAACAGATTTTCACTGATTTTCATCTTGAATCTGTTTGAATCAGTCAGATCAGTCAAATCAGTGTTCCATTCTTCATAATGCCCGTGGTCACTTGGCATATCTCCGCCTGCGGAAATAGGAATAGACCAGCCCGAAGATGAGCAGCAGCAGGATGGGCAGCACCACATTCACGGCCTGCCAGGCGTTGCGCTCGGCCTCCACGCGTTTGCGGTCGAGCAGGCGGATCTCCAAGGCGCGGCTGCGGATGGAGGTCATGCCCACATCATCGCAGAGGTAGTTCACCACATTGAGCAGGAACTTGCCGTTGCCATAGATCTGCTGCGTGAAACGGTCGAACCCTACGGGCATGTAGGTGCCATCGGGGTTCACGTGGTTGCGGATGATGTCCCCGTCACTCACCACGATCATCTTGGCCTGCACGCCTTTCTCCTTGAATGCGATCTCGCGACTGTCGCGGATCTGTGGCGGAAGCCTGTTCTTGAACACACTGCCGAACTCGCCCTCCAACAGCACGGCCACGGGCATGTTGCGCTGGTTGAACTGCTCCGGTTTCGGCTCCTGCAACATGGTCTCGAGACTCACCCGCACTGGTGTGCGCAGCGCCCGCGAACGCTCGGAGGTGCTTAGCAGGATGGTCTTCTTCACCCCTGCCACCGAGATGGTGTCGATGCTCGATGCGAACTCCAGCTTGATGCCGTTGAGGTTGCGCACAATGGGGTTACTGCTCTGCGGAATGATGATGGGGAAATAGACCCACGGCTGCAAGGCCCACTGCAACTGGTCGCCCACATAGCCCGATGGCCCGGGAATGCTGGCGCAGCGGGCATCTTGAATCAGATCGGTGTTCACCCGCACACCATATTTGAAGAGCATCTCCTCCAGATGCACCGTGATGGGCAGGGCCAAGGTGGAGGGCGCATATTGTAGGCTGTCCATGTTGCAGAACACGGGATCCATGAGCCACAGCACGCTGCCACCATGCATCACATACTGGTCTATGATGAACTGGTCGCGGTCGCTGAAAGTGGAATCGGGCTTGGCAATGATGATGGCCTTGTACTTTAGCTTGATCTTGGCATCGGTGGTGGTCTCCACGCGCTCCACAAGGCTGTTGATGCGGCCATCCATCGTCACGCGGTCCACACGGTAGTATTCGGCCAACTGCTTGGCCATGTCGGCAGTCTGGCGCGCGGTCAGCTCTCCGTGCCCCTCAATGAAGGCGATGGCGTCCACGCGCTCACTGGCGGCCTTTCGCACCGCATTCGTGATCTCATACTCCAGATCTTCGATGCTGCTGTTGAGCATCTGCTCGGGTGCGGCCCCTATGCGGCTCTTGAGCAGTTGCAGTGCCACATCACGGCCCTTGTAGGTGAGCAGTGCCCCGGGGAACAGCAGTTTCTGCTCCACATTGTCCTTGCCCTTTATCTGGATGTTGGTGGGCGCGATGCCCTGCTTGGCCAGTTGGCGATAGAGGTCGTTGCGGCTCTTCTCATCGGGTTCATCAGACGGGTTGATGAAGATGTACTCGATGCGGTTGCCACTGAAGGCGCGGAACTCGTCCAGAGTCTCACGGGTGCGGTCGCGCAACCTGCGGAAACCGGCCGGCATGTCGCCATCCAGATAGACCTTTACATACACCACATCGTCCAACGACTTCAACAGTTCCTTGGAAGTGTCGGTGAGGGTGTAACGCTGTTCGCTGGTGAGGTCGAATCGGGCGAAGAAGAAGCCGCCCAGCACATTCACCGCCACGATGATGCCCGCCACAATGACGAGCTGCAACAGGTCGCGTGTCCTTGCCCGGTTCACCATTTCCTGCTTTCGAGCACTGTGCGCGTCATGGCGATGAACAGCGCGATGAGACTGAGGAAGAAGAGCACGTCACGGGTATCGACCACCCCACGGCTCAAGCTGCTGTAATGTGTGTTGATGCTGAGGTTGAGCAGGATGGAATCCCACGAACCGAGGAACTGGAATGAGGCAATGCTGTCCAACCCCATCCACAGGGCCCAGCAGAGGAAGACCGCCAATATGAAGCTGATGATCTGGTTGTCTGTCACAGCCGAACAGAACACCCCGATGGCCGTGAAACCCGCTCCCAACAGCATCAGCCCGATGTAGGAACCCCACATGCTGCCCGTGTCGATGTTCCCGACCGGATTTCCCAACCGGTGTACAGAGAACCAATAGATCAGCGTGGGCATCAGCGCGAATACGACCAGCAGCACGCCAGCAAGGTATTTGGCAAGGATGATCTGCAGGTCAGAAAGTGGGCGCGTATGCAGCAGTTCGATGGTGCCGCTCGCCTTCTCATCTGCAAAACTGCGCATGGTGATGGCCGGGATGAGGAACAGGAATACCCACGGGGCCACGGTGAACAGCGTGCTGAGGTCGGCATAGCCGTTCTCCAGCACATTGGCATCGGTGGGCAGCACCCACATGAACAGCCCCACGAACAGCAGGAACACACCGATGACGATGTACCCTATCAACGAATGGAGAAAACTGTTGACCTCCTTTAGAAGCAGTGCGCCCATGGGGCCGCGAAGATAGGCCGTAACGTATGTGCTGCCAGCGATAAGGCGGGCAACTTTTTGATGGTTGGCGACTGTTCAGAAGTGTCCAACATGATTGTCCGATGCAAACGCTGATTCACACGATTGTCCGGTCCGTCCCGTATTTTCAGGTATGCACAGGAACAACGGAGACTTCAGTTCCTTCTGGCGAACCTCCTGTCCGACTTCTGCAACGCGAGCCAACCCATCCATAGAATAAAGCAGAGCTGCACAACAAGGCGTACCCATGCGGCCGTTCTGCTGCCTATGGCCGGGTCATCGCGCAGCACATCCCACACATGCAACGGCAGGAACACCACCATCAGCACCATGGCTCCCAACGCTGCCCATTTGCGTCTGCGTGGAAGGAACAGCCCCAGGCCCAGCACGATCTCTGCTATGCCTGAACCCAGATTGGCGAAGTCCAAAGACATCCACGCAGGCACGAATGCCGCGTAGAACTCTGGTCGTATGAAATGGTTGATGCCTGCTGCCAGCAGGAATGCCCCGAAGACAAATGCCGATATGGCCCCTGCCTTACCCATGCGAATTCACCTTCGCATCCTCATAGTGACACGACAGAATGGACTCCAGTGGCTCCTTTCCTTTGGCAATGGCCTGCACCTTTTCCCACATCTGAGGCTTCAACAGGTGCTTCATCTTCTGATCCACCTCAAGAATGTGTGGGAAATTCTCCTGCAACTGGGCATCCCACACATGGGCGTAGGTCTTGATGTCGTCCGGATAGACCGCTTTGCGCTCCGTGCCCTCGTCCAAAGCAAAGAAAGGCTCTGTCACGTTCAGGTAGCCATAGTCGTCCGTCAACTGCTCGCCCGGATGAATATCGCGGATGGCAATCTCGAAATCATAGGCAGTGCTCATGCAGTTGCTCTTGAAACTGTGGTTCACATAGCGACCATGGTCCCAGCACAGCACGAAGTTGCCCACGTTGTTGCGGAACGTGTAGGTGTAGAGAATGTCTTGGAACACCGGGTCGAGCGCATCGAGCTGCTGCGGTGTGAACTCGCGGTCAAGCTGATCGAGCACCCATGTGATCGTTCCTTTCGGAATCAATTTTGTGGCCACCACACCATAGCCGATCTCTTTGCTGATGAACCTTATCTCGGTGTCAGGATGAATCATTGGGTTATTGCTTTCAAGGGGTTTGATAGAACCATTCAGGACCAGTGAACAGGCCTGATCACGGAGCGAAAGTATCTTGGATCGTCAATCGAATTACCAAGACCCGCTCTACCCATGAAGATATTTATCCATTAAGGATCAGCATGTTGCACGCGATAACTGGATCATCAGGGGTTCAGATCAGAAAATCGGCCTCCGATCAGCGCCATTTCTTGCGCCCACATCGGCCGCGCATCATGATGCGGTCGGCCCATTCCCTTTCATCGCATCATTTCCACCCACAGTTCGCTTCCGTTTCGGGGCGCGATGGAATTGGAGCATGGTGTCAGCCTTACGGTCTGGAAGAGCGGTGAGAAATATGCCAGATACTCCTCGGTGCTGCCCCCGAACGGTGGCCTGTCGGCATTCATCGGCACTCCGAACATCACGCCTGCCAAACGGCCTCCGGGCCTCAGCAGCCCATATATATGCCGGGCATAACCTTCGCGAAGGGACGGGTCGAGCGCACAGAAGAAGGTCTGCTCCAAGATAAGGTCATACTGACCTTGGTGCTGAAAGAAATCGCCACAGATGAGGTTCTCCTTCGGAAAATCCGGCACGCGCTGCGCAAAACGCTCCAACGCGAGCGGGGCGATATCAATGAGATGGACATTGCGGAATCCCGTATCCCAGAGATACAGTGCCTCGTGGGCACTTCCGCAGCCCGGGATCAGGATGCGCAGTCCGAGGTCGGTGAGCGTGTCAATGAACTCTTTGAGCGGTCGGCTTGGCTCGCCAATGTCCCAACCCATCTCACCACTGGCATAGCGGCTGTTCCAGAAGTCTTTATCCAGTTGCATCAGGGTTCCACGAAATTCAGCTCCATGGCAGCAGACCCGGTGAGGTCTGACCTAAGTTCCACCTGAATCTCCTGAGTGCCGTCAGACACCATCATGGTGGCGGTGTTGGGCGGAATGGTGCCCAGATTGTGCGCATGCAGATAAAGATAGACCTTGCTGAACCCGGAGGCGTCAAAACTCACACTCTTCCGCTCCGTGACTATGGTATGCTCGCTAAGAATGCACTCATCATTGATATAGATGGAAATGATGTCTCCGTCCACGACCTGCGCATCCCAGATAATGAAGGTGAGATTGCGATTCATCAGATTGAGACGGTGCTCGTTGCGGATCGGATTGATGCGCCTACCGTTGAGGTGGGCGGGCACCACGCTGATGCTGTCATTCACTGCTCCTGCAACTGGCTCTTGAACGGATTCGATGACCTCTGGACGCGTTTCCACTTCAGGCTGTGGCTGCACTTCGGGCTGCTTCATCACCACAGCATTGTTGGTCAATGGGGCCTCTTCGCGAACAGCCATGGGGCTGAAATCGTCCTGGGTCTCACTCTGGGTCAGTATCACCATCTGAGGGACGGGTTCCTGCACCACTTCCGGCTTCTTCTTCTTGGCCGTCTCATCCAACACCTTGTCTCCTATTTTCCAAAGTTTCACTGTCCGGTCCAAACTTGCCGACAGCAGATGGGTAGGGCTGGAGGTATGTACATCGAAATCGAGGATGGTGCCCTGATCTGCCCCGGCATCCATCACAAGTCTTTTGCCTTCGAGATCCCACATTTGGAAACGCGATGCATGGTCACCTGTGATGATGTAGCGTCCATCGTCCGTAACAGCCATATTGCTGAACTTCCTTTCGCCCGAACCGGAACGGAAACTGGTCTTGAGCTGAAAGGATTTTGAATCGCGCATGTCCACGCGCGCATTGGCGCACCACGAGAGCAGTTCGGTGCCATTGGATGAGAAGTTCAGTGCGTTGATGACGCACGTGCCCGTGTTGTACTCCCTGACCACGCGGTTGCTGGCCAGATCGAGCACAATGAGATATTGACCTGCTGCGAACACGATCTCCTTGCCATCGGGACTCAATGCCGCGCATCGCACCGGATACTTTCTGTCGGTATATATGGTACGAAAAGGTTCGTCACCGCCCACCAGGGCCATTTTCAGCTTCCGGTCATCACCACCGAAATAGACCAACTGACCGTCATCGGAGAAAAGGGCGAAATGGATATTCAAACGGTCTGAGGCATCCTCGGAGGTCTTGATCCTGCTCACTGACTTCCCCGAAGCAGCATCCCACACATTCACATGGCCATCGTTGGCAGCGGTCACAATGAGACGGCCGTCCTTCGAATAGCGCAGGTCACTCACGGAGCTGTAGTGACCCTCGGTGCGCACTGACAGCTGTCCAGATTGCACATCCCACACAGAGACCTCGCCCCGCGTACCTCCTGTAGCGAAGGTTCTGCCATCGGGCGCGAATACCGCTTTGCGCACACCGTGTTCAAATCCTCCGAATGTGCGAACAGGTTGCAGGTCGAACTCCTGCGCTACTCCAGCGCTCGTCAGAAGAAAAAGAATGCTGAGCAGTAGAATCGGTCGATCCATGGGTCGAAATCCGTGTCATAGTTAGTGTTTTTCGGAGTACTCTACGTGATTCCCTTAAAAAATTATCAGTACCGCAAGGCTGATAACCTTTCAAAGAGCTTTTTTCGACATTCACTCAAAGAACCGTGCCCATTATGCACACTGACCACGCTATCTGAACCCGTTGCGAGCCGCCATCCACCTTGTGCCCAAGGTGCTGAAAGTGATGATGGAGACACTGCTCAATGGCATGAGAATGGCCGCGAACAACGGGGATATGAGTCCCTGCACCGCCATGCCTATGCCCACCGCATTGTAAAGGAAAGACAGCACGAAGCTCCAACGCACCACTCGCACACACGACCTTGAGAAACTGAGCAGTCTTGGCATGGCACTGAGAGATGTTGACTCCAGAATGCCATCGCAGGCAGGCGAGAAACCATGCACGTCCTCCACCACCGAGAATCCCGCATCGGCCTGCTTCAGCGCACCCGCATCGTTGAGGCCATCGCCCACCATCAGCACCCGTTCGTTCCGGTCCTGCACTGCCTTCACGTGGTCGAGCTTGTCAAAGGGGGTCTGATTGAAATAGAGGGATTCAACCCCGAAATGTTGCTTCAGAAAGTCGCGCTCCGCGTCATTGTCGCCCGAAAGCACCTCGACCCTGTACCCCGTCTTCACCCTGTCGAACATCTCCCTCAGTCCTGTCCTGTACTTTTTTCGGATGGAGAAATGCCCTTTCACTACGTCATCAATCCTGATGAACACTTGCGAACCACCTGCGGGCACCATGGTCCGGCCACCGGTCCCTGCCCACTCGCACGACCCCACACGCACCCGAGCGCCCTGCACCACGCCCTCGACCCCTTGGCCCGAAAGCTCACGGAATTCAACCGCAGCAATTTCCGTATCGTTCAATGATAGGGCGATGGCCCTGCTCAACGGGTGCGAACTGTTCTTCACCACTGCCTGCACCCATTCCTGTTCCTGTTCGGAAAGCTCACCTTCGAAGTGTACTTCGGGACGGTCTGAAGAGGTCAGTGTGCCGGTCTTATCAAATATGACCGTGGTGATTCCCGCCAACACCTCTATAATGGCCGAATCTTTCAAGTAGAGTCCGTTCCTGCCCAGAATGCGGATGCCATTGCCCAATGCAAAGGGCATGGTGAGTGCCAAGGCACAAGGGCACGAGATGATAAGTACGGCAGTGAACACATCGGCCACGCGCGTTGCATCGATGAACGCCCACGCTATGGCAGCAACTGTGGCAATGGCCAGCACGATGATGGTGAATCTCCGGGCCACACGGTCCATCATGCCGCCCAGCGTGCGCCTGCCCTTGCGGAACACCTCCGAATCCCACAGACCGGTGAGATAGCTCTGCGAGACCTCTTTGGTGAGCACGATATGGATGGCCGCGCCCACTTGGCGACCGCCCGCAAAGAGTGGGTCACCTTTGCGTTTGCCGATAGGTTCCGACTCGCCTGTCACAAAACTGTAGTCGATGCTGGCATGGTCGCTTAGCAGCACCGCATCGGCAGGCACAAGCCCATTCGACAGTATGAGCAGCTCATCGCCCTTGCGTATGTTGTTGAGTGCAACGGCCTCCTGTCCCGTATCGGTCACCCGCGTGACCGCCATCGGGAAATAGGCGCTGAAATCGCGGTCGAATGAGAGGGCCTTGTATGTGCGGTCCTGATACCAACGGCCCACGAGCAGAAAGAAGATGAGGCCCGCCAAGCTGTCCATGTAGCCCAATCCCGAGCCGGTCACTATCTCGGCCATGCTGCGCCCATACAGGGCGAGGATGCCGACCGCCAATGGCACATCGATGTTCACCGTTCCATGACGAAGTGCCTTATAGGCCGACTTGAGGAACACCATGGCGGGATAGACGAGCACCAGCGTTCCGAGTCCAAGGTTCAGCAGGTTGAACACTTTCTGAAATGCGTCCTCAACACCATGGCCCAACGACAGATAGTCGGGCAGGGTGAGCAGCATGATGTTGCCGAAAGCGAAGCCTGCCACCGCGAGGCGGATGAGCAGATCGCGGTCGCGGCCCGAATCGCTCTTGCGCTTCAGGTCGCGCAACGACAGCGATGGTTCATAGCCCACCGTGGTCAGCAGTTCCACCAGTTGCCGCAATGTGATCCTGTGATGATTGAAATTCACCGAAAGTTCCTTGCGCAGGAAATTGACCTGCGCATGCATCACCCCCTCATTGAGACGTTCCAGATGTTCCAGTAGCCAGATGCAACTGCTGCAATGGATGTTGGGGATGAAAAAGGTGACCTTGGTGAGGTCGCCATCGCTGAAATCGACCAATTGGCCACGGATGTCCTCCAGGTCCAGGAATGCAAAACGGTCACCGGTCTCGTTGCGCAGCATCTGCGCTCCGGGACCATCCTCCATACCATAATAATCGCACAGACCGTTCTCGTCCAACAGGTCGAACACAGTGCGGCATCCCGCGCAACAGAAGGTGTGTTCCTTGTGCCGGATCTCCTCATCGCGGCACTCCTCTCCACAGTGGTAGCAGTTGGTCAAGGTCGGGGGTGTAGAATAGCGGGCAAAGTTCCAAACCCGCACCGCGAATCTACTGACATGAATCATGAAGAGACATGACGATCGCACATTCCAACACTAGGAATACAATGAGATTTGCGGCCGCAGAACCAGTCAGAGCATGACCGGAACGGGTATCGGAATTTCAAAGGACACGAAGGGGCTCTGGCCATGGCCATTCCGCCTTTTTCACCGTAGTGTTCCTTTAATTTTTATTGGTCATTACCCATCCGAACAACCTATGCCCTTTCTGCTATTTTTGCCGCGATTTTTAAGGTAAGAAATACCGATTCCAACAATGTCAAAGGACATCAGTATCAAGCGAGGCCTCGACATCCCGCTATTGGGTGAGGCCGAGAGAGTGACAGCCACAGCAGAGCACTCGGAGACCATCCTCATCAACCCTGCCGACTTCAAGAACCTTACGCCCAAGATGCTGGTGAAGCAGGGCGAACAGGTGCTTGCAGGCACCCCTCTCTTCTTCAGCAAGGACCATCCCGAACTGAAGGTGGGTTCGCCTGTGAGCGGTGAAGTGGCGGAAGTGGTGCGTGGCGACAAGCGCAAGATCCTTGGCGTGAAGATCCTTGCCGACAAAGAGACCCGCTACGCTGAATTCCCTGTGGCCGATCCAACAACAATGGCATCGGAGCAGGTGCTGCAAAGGATGCTTGACCAATGCCTGTTGGCCTTTGTGAAAAGACGTCCTTATGGCACGGCCGCCCGCCCCAACGACAGGCCAAAGGCCATCTTCATCTCGGGCTTTGACAGTGCTCCACTTTCTGCCGATGTGGATTATGTGCTGCACGGAAAAGAGAAGGAATTTCAGGCCGGCCTGAATGTGCTGGGCAAATTGACCGCAGGCAAGGTGCATCTGACACTGCATCGCAGCCACACCACTTCCGAAGTGTTGAAGAATGCCAAAGGGGTACAGATCCACTGGATCAGTGGGCCACACCCTTCGGGCAACGTTGGTGTGCAGATTCACCACATCAGCCCTATCAATAAAGGTGAGGTTGTCTGGACTGTGGCCGCGCAGGATGTGGCTGTTATCGGAAAGGCATTCCTGACAGGGCATTATGATGCATCGCGCATTGTGGCATTGGTGGGTTCTGAAGTCTCCTCACCGAAATACTACAAGGTCGCACAAGGTGCCTCCATCGCCTCAATTTCAAAAGGCCAGATGAAGGAAGGCAAGCTCCGCTACATCAGCGGCAATGTGCTCACCGGTTCAAACGTTGGGGCAGCCGGCAACTTGGGCTTTTTCGACAGCACCGTATCTGTGATCCCAGAGGGCGACCATCCGAAGTTCTTCATCACCGAGGGATGGGCAGGTGCCGGACTGAACAAACACAGCGCCAGCCGCAGCTACTTCTCTTGGCTGATGCCCGGCAGAAAATACCGTTTGGATACCAACACCAACGGAGAGCACAGGGCATACGTGGCCACTGGCGAATATGAGAATGTATTCCCAATGGACATCTATCCGCAGCATTTGGTGAAGGCCGTGATGATCGGAGACATCGAACTGATGGAGAATCTGGGCATCTATGAGGTGGACGATGAGGACTTTGCCCTGTGCGAATATGTCTGCACATCGAAAACCCCAGTGCAGGAGGTGATCCGTGGAGGACTTGCCCTGATTGAAAAGGAGTGCGGGTAGGAGTTTTAAGGTTTAAGGTTTAAAATTCAAAGTTTAAGGTTCATGGTCAAGGTTCAAGATTCTGGAAGGCGTTCTTCCCAGTGCTTCGCCCCTTGGCCCTCATCACACTTGAAAAGATGAAGTTTCTGGAGGACATTTTTCACAATGCAAAGGCCCCCTTCGAGAAAGGTGGGAAATTTGAGAAGTATGGCAAAGTGACTGTTGCCATCGAGGCCTTTGAGACATTCCTGTTCACCCCAAAGGAAGTGACAGGAAAAGGAGTGCACATCAAGGACGGCATCGACCTGAAACGCACGATGAGCGTGGTGATCGTGGCCATGCTCCCATGCCTTCTGTTTGGCATCTACAACGCTGGATTTCAGCATTTCCGCGCACAGGGCATCCTCGATGCCCCATTTTGGGAAATGGTGGCCATGGGCGCTTGGAAGGTGTTGCCTCTCGTAGTAGTGTCTTATGCAGTTGGTCTGGGCATAGAATTCGCCTTTGCGATGAATAAAGGCCATGCGGTGGAAGAAGGCTTCCTTGTGACCGGAATGCTGATCCCATTGATAGTGCCGATCGATATTCCGCTTTGGATGGTGGCCGTTGCCACTGCATTTGCTGTCGTATTTGGAAAAGAAGTATTCGGTGGCACCGGCATGAACATCATGAACGTGGCACTTACCACCCGTGCATTCCTCTTCTTTGCCTATCCTACCTATATGAGTGGCGACAAGATATGGGTGCTTGGCGCAAGCGAGGCCGCTGGCACGCCCGATGCCTTCAGCGGTGCAACAGTGCTAGGCGAACTTGCAGCCAATAATCAGCTCGCCTACAGTGTATCGGACATGTTCCTCGGCTTCATTCCGGGATCCATCGGTGAGACAAGCACCTTGGCCATCCTTATCGGTGCAGCCATTCTTCTGATCACTGGCATCGGCAGCTGGCGCATCATGCTGAGCGCTGTGGCTGGTGCAGCGGTGATGGGACTCATCTTCAACGCTGTGGGCATGAACAGTCTGATGACATTCCCATGGTGGCAGCACATGATGGTGGGCGGGTTCGCCTTCGGTGTGGTTTTCATGGCCACCGACCCGGTCACTGCATCGCAGACCAACACCGGCAAATTCATCTATGGATTTCTCATCGGTCTGCTGGCCATCATGATCCGCGTGTTCAACCCTGCCTATCCAGAAGGCATCATGTTGGCCATTCTGTTCATGAATGTGATGGCACCGCTCATCGACCATTATGTGGTGGGTGCCAATATCTCGAAGAGACTTAAACGAGCTACTGTTAAAACTGCGTAACCGGACATGGCACTCGACATCAATAGCAATAAGTACACCTTCGGCTTTTCGGCCGTGATGGTGGTGGTAGTGGCCGTTCTGCTGGCCGTGGCTTCAGAAAGCCTTAAGCCGATGCAGAACGCCAACGTGAAAAGGGAGAAGATGCAGAACATCCTCTCATCTGTGGGGGTGAAGGCCACAGCCGGGGAGGCGGAGGCCCTCTACGCAGAGCTGATTACAGGATCGGTCGTTATCGGCCATGACGGTCAGGTGATATCTGAGCCGAAAAATGAGGCCTTCAACATCGATGTGCTCGCACAGTATAAGGACAAGGCCAAACAGGATGGGGACAAGGAGTTCCCATTGTTCATCTGCGAAAAGGACGGAAAGACCTCCTACATCATTCCAATGGTAGGCACCGGACTTTGGGGCCCGATCTGGGGCTATATGGCCATTGCCAGCGATGGCAAGACGGTCGAAGGCGTATCGTTCGACCACAAGAGCGAGACCCCGGGACTGGGCGCAGAGATCAATCAGGGATGGTTCCAGGCGCCTTTCGTGGGCAAGACCATCTTCACCGATGCAGGCGAATTCGCGCCCATCAAAGCTGTGAAAGGTGGCGCTGCCGATGATGATATGCACGGTGTCGATGCCATCTCGGGTGGCACTATCACCAGCAATGGCCTCAGCGCCATGATTGAGAACACACTGAAGATCTATACCACCTATCTCAAAGGCATTCAGGCCCCGGCAGTTGAAGAACTTGCCCCGATGGCAGTTGACTCCCTCGCAGTTGACAGTCTGGCCATCGACACTGTGAATGTCAAAGTGATCCAATAAGACCCTACCATGAGCACCGCAGTTGCAGAACCCGAAGTAAAGGCCCCGTCAGAGCCCATGTTCTCTAAGAAGACATTGAAGCTGATCACCGATCCGTTCAACGACAACAACCCGATCACCGTGCAGGTGCTGGGCATCTGTTCTGCATTGGCCATCACCGTGCAGGTGAAACAGGCCATCGTGATGGGATTGTCGGTGATGGTGGTGACGGCCGCATCCAACCTGATCCTTTCCCTTATCCGCAATTATGTCCCTAACCGTATCCGCATCATCGTTCAGTTGGTGATCGTGGCTGCGCTGGTGATTTTGGTGGATCAGACACTGAAGGCCTTCGTCTATGATGTGAGCAAGGCCCTTTCGGTGTTCGTGGGTCTCATCATCACCAATTGCATCGTGATGGGCCGCATCGAGGCATTTGCCTTGGCCAACAAGCCCTGGCCTTCTTTTGTGGACGGTATTGGCAATGGTGCCGGATACGGAGCCATTCTCGTTGCCGTGGCTGTGATCCGTGAGCTGTTCGGTTCGGGGAAACTGTTGGGCTTTCAGGTCATCCCCGATGCGGTTTACGCTGCCGGCTATGTGAACAATGGTCTGATGATCCTGCCTCCGATGGCATTGATCACCGTTGGCTGCATCATCTGGATACAGCGCAGCAAGAACACCAAACTCATCGAAAAGCATTAATTCCCAAGCACCATGGAATACCTGAATACATTCGTCAAGGCGATCTTCATTGAGAACATGATCTTTGCCTATTTCTTGGGAATGTGCTCCTATCTGGCCGTTTCCAAAACCGTGAAGACGGCAGTTGGCCTTGGGCTGGCGGTCATCTTTGTGCTTGGCTTCACTGTTCCGATCAACTATCTGTTGGAGAACTACCTGTTGAAGGCCGGTGCCTTGGCATGGCTGGGAGAGAATTTCGCTTCCATTGACCTTAGCTTCCTCAGCTTCATCATGTTCATCGCAGTGGTAGCCTCCTTTGTGCAGTTGGTGGAGATGGCCGTTGAGAAATTCTCACCTGCGCTCTATGCTTCGCTCGGCATATTCCTTCCGCTCATTGCAGTGAACTGTTCGATCCTTGGCGGTGCCCTCTTCATGCAGGAACGTCAGTTCAGCAATGTGGGCATGGCCACCATTTTCGCCTTCGGATCGGGAGTGGGCTGGTTCCTTGCCATTGTGGCATTGGCCGCCATCCGCGAAAAACTGCGCTATTCCAATGTTCCACCTGCACTGCGCGGGCTGGGCATCACTTTCATCATCACCGGACTCATGGGCATTGCCTTCATGAGTTTCATGGGCATCACTCTTTGATCAACTCCTACTCCAATCGGATATGATACTCATCAACATCTCCTTCATCATTGCAGTGAGCGTGGCGGTCTTCATGGCCATTATCGCAATACTTGTAAGCCTGCTTCTGTTCGCCAAGGCAAAACTCTCATCGAGTGGCCCGGTCAAATTGAAGATCAATGGCGAGCACGAGATCGAAGTGGAATCGGGCGGCACCATCCTGTCCACACTCGGCAGTAATAAGATCTTCCTCCCATCGGCCTGCGGTGGTGGCGGAACCTGTGCCATGTGCAAGTGCCAGGTGTTCGAGGGCGGGGGCGAGATCCTTCCTACTGAGGTCCCGCATTTTTCGCGCAAGCAGATTCAGGACCATTGGCGTCTGGGCTGCCAGGTGAAAGTGAAACAGGACATGACCATCGGCATACCGGAGGAGATCTTCGGCATCAAGGAATGGCAGGCCACAGTGGTCTCCAACTACAACGTGGCCACCTACATCAAGGAATTTGTGGTGGAGCTGCCGGAAGACATGCACTATGAGGCCGGTGGATACATTCAGATCAAGATACCCAAGGGTGTGGTCAAGTTCGCAGACATGGACATCACCGCCCACCCTAAGGACCATCCGGGCGAGCCGCAGAAATTTGAGAAGGACTGGAGCGAAGGCCCATTTGCCATGCGCGGTCTTGTGATGAAGAACGATGAGGAGATAGTGCGTGCCTACTCCATGGCCTCCTACCCTGCCGAAGGCCGTCTCATCATGCTCAACGTGCGTGTTGCTGCGCCCCCTTTCGACCGCGCCAACAACAAATGGGCGGACATCAATCCCGGCATCGCCTCTTCCTACATCTTCAACCTGAAACCGGGCGACAAGGCCACGATCTCTGGCCCTTATGGTGAGTTCTTCATCAAGGATACCGGTTCAGAGATGCTTTACATCGGTGGTGGTGCAGGCATGGCCCCGATGCGTTCGCACATCTACCACCTGTTCAAGACCCTGAAGACAGGCCGCAAGGTGACCTACTGGTATGGTGGCCGCTCGCGTGCAGAGCTGTTCTACATCCACTATTTCCGCGAGATCGAGGCTCAGTTCCCCAACTTCAGGTTCTATATGGTGCTGAGCGATGCCAAGCCCGAGGACAACTGGGTGGAGAAGAAGGACATCAACGACACGGTGGGCGATGGCTTTGTAGGATTCGTACACCTTCAGGTGATAAAGCAGTATCTGAGCAAGCACGACTCGCCAGAGGACATCGAATTCTATTTCTGCGGCCCGCCCATGATGAATGCCGCTGTGGTGAAGATGTGCGATGACTGGGGCGTGCCCAAGGAGAACGTCTCGTTTGACGACTTCGGAAGCTGATAGTTGAGTCGTAAGTGATAAGGCGTAAGGGACAGGTCCTGAACCGCCAAATGGAAAGC
>JAIPBJ010000087.1 GCA_021739625.1 Flavobacteriales bacterium
TTGGAAGAGTCTGACAAGGTGACCGCTGTGGCCATGGCACCATGTGGAAAGTATTCAGCCACTGGCACGGCCGATGGACATGTCACCATTTGGAATATGCCCAATGGAACCAAGGACAAGACGCTTCAAGGGCACCGTGGACGCGTCACTTCTGCTGAATTCACCCCTGATTGCCGATACCTTCTCACCTCCAGTGCAGATTCAACAGTAAGACTTTGGGACCTGTCCACTGGACTCGTCAAACATTCCTATCTGGGTCATACTGATAGGGTCAACGATATCTCATTCGGCCCCGATGGCAATTACTTTGTCTCAGTCTCTGATGACGGGAATGCGTTGATGTGGGAAACCGGCAGCGAACAGCTGGTCGGTGTCTATGATGAGCATAAGGGGGCGGTCAGAACCGTGGACTACGCCCCACTGCGCAACTTTGTGGTGACCGGTGGTAAGGACAAGACAGTCACTGTGTGGGACGGCTCCACGGCAAAGCGCATTACCGATTTTAAACTTCACGGTGCCCCGGTGACTCAGGTCAAGGTCTCGCCCGATGCATCCATGGCGGTATCTGGCAGTGAGGACGGCTTCTTGTACTCGTGGAAAACTGCCGATGCGGGTGTTCGCCATGCCATGGTGGGGCTACGAGGTGAGGTGACCGGCATCTACATCTCAAAGGATTCCGAGTATGTGGTGGCGAGTGACAAAGGCAACAGTCCGAAAGTTTGGAAACTGAATTCGGGCAATGAAGTGGTCACACTTTCAGGGCATACATCCCGTGTCAATGATGTCTGTTTCTCACCACACCTCAAATTCCCTGAGCAGGAACAGATGTCTCCAAGACAGGCCGAACTCAAGACCGCAGTCGCTTTGGAAGAAGAGGTCGAACGACTGGAACGCGAACTTGCTGAGATTGAGAAGCAGCGCAGCATGGGCTATGACCCGACCCTGCTTGATGCAGATGTGAACAGGGTCAAGCAGTTGAAAGCTGGTCAGAAGATCATTCTGGAACGGATTTATTTTGACTTTGACAAGGCCGACATCAGAGATGAGTCGGTGGTCGAACTCAATAAGCTGCTTGTTTTCCTGAATGCCAATCCGCGGGTGGTGGTTGAAATCTCCGGTCATACAGATTCACGCGGTGCTGATGATTACAACCTCCGTCTTTCGGACAGACGCGCCAAAAGTGTTGGGGCTTGGCTGAAGGACAGGGAGATACCTTCTAAAAGAATGGTTGCCAAAGGTTATGGAGAAACCAGGCATATTGCACCTAATGAGAATCCAGATGGCACGGACAATCCGGATGGCCGTCAAATGAACCGAAGGATTGAACTCACCATCATCAGTGTTGGTGGTGACAAGATCATCACTACCGAGGGCAAATGACCATGAATACAAGGCCAATGCTTGTTATGTCGTTGCTAAGTCTTGGGCTTTCTCTGCTCATGCTAACCTCTACAGGTGATGCATGCGCTCAAGGCAATGCGACCACTGGTAGGGACACGGTCAAGTCCAACATTGTAGGCCCGCTGGACTTCAAGGGAATCGTTGAAGAGCTTGGCAAGACTATCAAAGGGGCCATTGTGACGGTTTATGAAGATGCTGACGGCACGCGCGACCAACTCAAAGAGATCAAGAAGCTTGTGACATCAGGCAATGGTGAGTTTGCAGTGAAATTCGAAATCAACAAGTTCTATCTCATAACTGTTGAAAAGGGAGGTTACACGACCAAAGGCATCGATGTGGATACGGATGTGCGATTGGCCAGACCTCAATACACAAAGGTGCCTGCTTTCGAGTTCAAGGTCGATATGGTCAAAGACACGGATGGTCTTGCATTCAAGAAATCAGTGGCCAGTGTGTTCTATCAGATCAAGCGCAACTCTTTTGATTATGAGCTGGATTACTCGAAGGAGGAGATGGAGGAAGAGGAGCGCCTCATACGTGAGCAGGAGGAAAGACAGAAGCTGGCCGAGCTTGCCGCTCAGAAGAAATTTGAAATGGAGGAGGCGGCCAAGTTGCTGCGTGACAGCGATGACGCCTCAATGGAAGAGAAACTCAAGGCGGCCATCACCGTGGGCAATGAGGACCGGGTTAAGACTGTCAGTACCATTACGGAAATATTTCCTGTCAATGACACATTGAGAGCCAAGAAGGCTGACCTTATCTACAGTGAGCTTCAAAAGGAGCGGAAGAAGGAGGCCAAGTCGTCTGACATCAATTTCAAGGCGTTGCTTGCTAGTGCACAGGCGCTTGAAGTCACTTCGGTCACCCAGGCTGAAAAGGAACAGGCGCGTAAAGCCGAAGAGCTGCACTCAGTGAAACTTGAGGCCGAGCGGCAGAAGGAGGCGGCCATGATGGTTCAGCAGCAGGCATTGGAACTCGAAATGAGAGAGAAGATCGCTGCCGCCAATCTCGTGGCCGATCAAACACGGGCCAAAGAAGAGCAAGAGAAGAACGACAAGCTGTATTATGCCATCTTCAACTCGAGTGGTGATGGAAAACTCGCTGTTGCGAACATTGTGAAGTCTTTTCCAAAAGGCGATCAATATGCTGAGCAGAAAGCACAGGCCATCTACGCAGAGTATGAGAAGATGCGCCTATCAGGATCCACCTTGGCCAAAATGAATTTCAGTAAGCTGTTCTCAGCTGCCGACCTCGCAGAGCAGAAGGCGGTGAAGGAAGAAATTGACAAGGCCGATGCCAAGGACCGGGTGAAGACCGAGGCCTATCTGAAAAGGGAACAGGAGCAGAAGGCAGAACAGGAACGCAAAGCATCTGATGCCATTATTCAAGGACTTAAGGCAGCTGCGCAGAGCGATGCAGCCCAGATGGCAGTCTTTGTTGAGTCATTTTCCAAAACCGATCCATATCGTACCCAAAAGGGGCAGGCCATGTTCGAGGAGTATGTCGAGCAGCAGAAAGCCATCAAAAAGACCGGAAGTACCAATGCACCGTTGAATTTCGGGGCGATTTTCGCTGCAGCCACCATAGCCGAGAAGCAAGCGGAGGAGAATGCCAAACTGCAGACGTTCAAGGAGAAGGAAACTGAGCAGGCTAAGCTGGAGAAATTGAGGGAGGAGGTCAGGCAGGACAAGATACGACTCGGTGAACAGGCAGCCAAACAGGCCGAACAGGTTCAGAATGCCAAGCTGAACGAGGCGAAAACCAAGAGGGAAAAGGATGTTGGTCAGGCACTGGAGGCCGGTGGTGGCGATAGGGACAGAACAGTTCAGGCCCTTATCAAGACCTTTCCGAAGGGAACTGAGCTGACCGAACTCAAGGCGCAGGCCATGTATGATGCGTACATGCAGGAGAGCGCAAAGATTCGGAAAACAGGAAGCGTGGGTGCCAAACTTGACTTCAGCGTGCTGTTTCAAGCTGCCGAGCAGGCGGAACTGATTGCTCTGCAAAGGGAGAATGAGGAAAAGCTCGCCAAGGAGGATGCCAATAGCGTAGCTTATGAAGCAGCTCGGATTGAAAAGGCAAAGTCCGCAGCAATTGAGGTGGCACAGGAGGCAAAAAAGGATCTGGCCGTTGCAGAGACCAACTATGAGGCTACTGCGAAAAAAGTTGAGGAGGAACGGGTCGAGCGGATGAAGGAGCAGGTGCGGGCTGCAGAGGAGTTGGAAAAACAGAAGTCAATGGCGCTTGCGCAACGTGAAGCGGCAGAGCGCGAAAAGGAGGAGCAGGTATTGGCCAGACTTGAAGCCGAGCGCAAAGAGAGACTTTCCAAGGAAGAGGCTGAAAAGGAGCGTGTTGCTGCGGCCAAGCTTGAGGAACAACGCAAGGCGGAGGCACTTGCCAAGGCAGAAGCGGAGCAGCAGTTCGCACTGGCGGAGAAAGAACGTCAGGTTGCGCTTGCGGCCCAACGAAAGGCAGAGGAGGACCGTCAGCGCGAAGAGGCCAAACGGCAGGCAGCAGAAGCAGCGGCCAAGGCAGAAGCCGATCTCCTTGCGGCAAAGGCAGAGAAACAGCGTCAAGCAGCAGAGCAAGCCGCCAAAGCTGAGGCCGAACGTCTGGCAGCAGCGGCTGAACAGGCACGTGCAAATGAAGAACAACGAAGAACAGCACAGGCTGAGCAGGAGAGAATCGTTGCCGAACAGGCCGCGGCCAAGGCTCAGGCAGAACTTAAGCGTCAGGAAGAATTGGCTGCAGCAGCAGCTATAAAGGCTGAAGAGGATAGGATCCGCAACGAGATGTTGGCGGCCGAAGCTGCTGCCAAGGCAGAGCGGGAAAGGATTCGACAAGCAGAGTTGGCGGCTGCGGCAGCTGCTAAGGCTGAGGAGGAGAAAATCCGCAAGGAGACATTGGCTGCCGAAGCCGCAGCCAAGGCTGAACAGGAAAGGATACGTCAGGCAGAGTTGGCAGCGGTCGCAGCCGAGAAGAAGAAGCGGGAGAATCAGATCGCTTCCAAACTTGCTGATGCCAAACGTTCCTCCGAAGGACGGAAATACGATTCAGCAGTGGATGCCTATCGCGAGGTGTTGAAGATTGATCCTTCGAACAAGGAAGCTCAGGCGGGACTTGCAACTGCCGAGTCGGCACTTCAGGCACTTGCCAAGGCCGAGTCCGAAAAGCGTGCTTTGGACGAGAAGTATGACCGCCTGATAAGCAAAGGAGAGGGCGAGCTTGCTTCTGGTGCCTTTGCCAATGCAAGGAAGTCATTCAACGAGGCAGCAACACTCAAGCCCAATGATCCAAAGGCCAAGGAAAATCTTGTAGAGGTAAAGAGGAGGGAGGATGAGTTTGCTGCTGCGGAAGAAGAACGGGCACAGCGTGAACGTCAATTTGTGGTGCTCATGCAGGAAGGGAACAGAGCCATGGGGGCGAACAATTTGGCAGTGGCCAAGCTTCGTTACACTGAGGCCTCCAAGTTGAAGCCTGAAGAGTCGGAACCGAAGTCCAAGTTGAGCCAGATTGCACAAGCGGAGCAGGAAATTGCCATGCAAGAGGAGGAAAAGCGTAAGCGTGAGGAAGATGCCAAGAAAAAGTTTGAGGAGCAGCAGCAAGCCGCTGAACTTGCGCGTGCGGAAGCTGTCAGAAATGCAGATGCTGCACGCAACAAGGATATGGCGTCAGCGACTTCTGTGGAAGAACAGCGTGCAAAGGAGTTTGACAGGATCAAAGCTGACGTTGAAAAGCTGAATCTCAACGCTGAGGATCAAAGGAAAGCCTTCCTGTCAGAACTGTCCAAACTCTATCCGCAAGGGGTTACCGAGGAAACAGTGGAGGCAAAGAATTACCGCATCCTAAGACATGTACATAATCAAAGTGGCGTTGTGACCGTGTATGAGCAGCGTACATGGGACTGGGGCGGCATCTTCTGGTTCAAGAACGGAGACATCAACATCACCGAGTCGCTCTACAAGTTGGAGCTGGGTAAAATGGGCAAGTGATGATATTGGGCCCTGACGGCCAAGGGTGACGAATCATAGAACTTATCATGCCAATCAGATTCTTTGTTGTTCTGCTGGGTCTTATGGCCTCAGTTTCAAATGTCCTTGCTCAGGCCGGTGGTGCTGTTGTGGACACAAAGGGAGTGACTCCCCTGGCGAAGGCCAAGAATCTTTTTGACATGGGCGATTACAAGAACGCCCAATTGGAGTATATCAACCTATTGGCCGAAAAGCCCGAGGATGAATTCTTGAATTACAGGTTGGGCCTCTGCCATCTCAGGCAGAATATCAATAAGAGCTGGTCGATATCCTACCTGCGCAAGGTTGTCAACATGCCGAAGTTCGACAATGAGGCCCTGTATGAGATGGGTCTGGCCTATATGTACAACGAGCAGATTGACAGTGCGCTACTTTTCTTCAACAAGTATGTACTGGTGGCCACTGATCCCGTTCGGAAAGTTGATGTCACGCGGCAGATCGAATTCTGTGGCAATGCCAAGAAATTCATGAAGGAAGCTGTCAATGTGACCTTTGAGAACTTGGGCAAGGATGTCAATTCCAATGGGCCTGACCTGAATCCAATGGTTCCATTGGACCAGTCCTTCCTGCTCTATACCACCAAGAGGGACAAGGGAGTGATGGGCAATAATCTCGATTTTGACGGTTACAAACCCCCTGATGTGTTCATGGTCAGTTCCAAGAATGGGCAGTGGGGCAAGGCGAAGAGT
Source organism: Flavobacteriales bacterium (assembly GCA_021739625.1). Taxonomy (GTDB): domain Bacteria; phylum Bacteroidota; class Bacteroidia; order UBA10329; family UBA10329; genus UBA10329. Next base: position 6,122 of record JAIPBJ010000087.1, read on the forward strand.
GTTAGCCCGGTCATCAATTCGGAATGGGTGGAGGAACTTGCAGGCATTTCGGCCTATGGCGATCACATGTTCATCATGGTAGATAATCTGGAGGCAACAGAAGATGTGTGGATGAGCACGTTTAGTGGACGCTCGTTCTCCAAACCAAGCAATCTGGGCGGTTATTTCGTGACCGATGAGCTTGTGCAGGCCGCCTCGTGTACACCTGATGGACAGACCATCTTCTTTTCACTGCTCCCGTTGGATGGGTCTGGTTTTGGGGAGCTTGACCTGTTCATGGCCAGAAAACTCCCTGATGGGCAGTGGGGAGTGCCTGAGAATCTGGGCCCTACTGTGAACACGCAGTACAACGAGAGTTATCCCCTCGTTTCGCATGATGGCAAGACGCTCTACTTCTGCTCTCAGGGCCATAGGAGCATGGGCGGTTATGACATCTTCAAAAGCGTGTGGGACGACAAGATGCAACGATGGGAACGACCAGTCAATCTGGGATACCCCATCAACAATACGATGGACAATCTGGTGTTCAGCCCAACGGACGACCCCAAGGTGGGCTACACCTCGCAACTGCGTCAAGGAGGATTAGGGGATCTTGACATCTATCGCGTGGTATTCGGTGATCCTGAACAAAGGATGAGCACCGTGGTCATCGATCTTGAGGTGATGACCGGGCCAGAGAAGGACCTGCTGAAAGTGCATGAATGGAAAAGTGCAGATGGACAGGTGAAATGGTTCCCGGTCGAGATAGGATATCAGCCAGAAGGCAAGGAGGGTTATACATATATGGCCACAAAGGATATCGAGGTGAAGGACGGTGAGGCTTATGAGTTCACATTCATTGGCGCTGCCAATGGCGGTGAAGTAGGCAAGTTCGATCTGAAGACCTTTCCCAAGGGGGCTGGTTTCGACCTCGTTGATGTGAGGGTGAAGAAGATCAAGGTCGCGCCCAAAGGAGTGAAACCCACCATCCGGTCACTGAAGGGAAACAAGGCGTTGGCCGTGACCGCAACGGTGACTGACCAGCACGGCAACAATATGGGCGACTACCTTCCCAACTACAACACAGGGCGCATAGTTGCGGTGCTTGCTCCGGGCCAGGTCTATGAGTTCACCATCACTGCCGATGGTTTCCAACCCGTCAAGGAGAAGGTCTATGTGATGGATCTGAGCGAATACAAGTCGGTCGTTCCGCGCGCATTCATGTTGGTGGAGAACGGTCTGGAAAAGCCCTGAGCGCCTAATCCTTCAATTGAACCCATGCTGAACCTATTGCGGCCGTTGGCCTTCTTTGACCTTGAGACCACCGGCATTCAGGTGGCCGATGACCGCATTGTGGAAATATCGGTCATCAAACTGCTCCCCAATGGAGAGGAACAGGTGCTGACCAGACTGGTGAATCCCGGTAGGCCGATTCCCAAGGAGGCCATTGACGTACACGGCATCACTGATGAGAAAGTGGCGCACGAACCTCCTTTCAAGGACATAGCCCCAGAGCTGATAGCATTCATAGGCGACAGCGATCTGGCGGGTTTCAATTGTCTCAAATTCGATGTTCCACTGCTGATGGAGGAGTTTCTGCGCAATGGTTTCGACCTCGATATGCGCAAGCGAAAGGTGGTGGACGTGCAGAACATCTTTCACAAGATGGAACAGCGCACATTGGCGGCCGCCTATCGGTTCTATTGCAATGGCGATCTGACGAATGCTCACAGTGCGGAGGCCGACACCCGTGCCACCAAGGATGTGCTGCTGGCACAGGTCGAGCGCTATGACGAACTCCAGAACGATGTTGCTTTCCTGCATGATTTCGGCAAGCGGGGCAACATGGTGGATTTTGCCGGCCATATTGTGGAGGACAGCAAGGGCACGGCCGTCTTCAATTTCGGTAAGTACAAGGGCAGGGCAGTGGCAGAGGTGCTTCGGGAGAATCCCGGTTATTATGGTTGGATGATGGAGGCACAATTCCCAGGCTACACCAAGAAGGTGCTGACCGAGATAAGGGTGGAAGCATTCAACAAGGGACAGCTATGAAGATCGTCTGCATAGGCCGCAATTATGCTGAGCACGCCAAAGAGCTGAACAATCCGGTTCCCACCGAGCCGTTGTTCTTCATCAAGCCCGATTCGGCCGTTCTGCGGAACAACGACCCGTTCTATCTGCCCGATTTTTCGGATGATGTCCATTATGAGGCCGAGATCTATGTGCGTATTCACAAAAAGGGCAAGAACATCGAAGAGAAGTTCGCCCCGAAGTATTACACAGAGATAGGCATCGGGGTAGACATCACCGCTCGGGATGTTCAACAGCGGTGCAAGGAGAAGGGCCTGCCTTGGGAAAAGGCCAAAGGTTTCGATGGTTCGGCACCGCTGAGCGGGACTTTGCCATTGACTGACCTCCCGGACATTCAGGACATCCATTTCGAGCTGCACATCAACGGGCAGATGGTTCAACGTGGCTGGACCGGTGACATGCTCTTTCCCGTCAACCGTATCATTGCTGAAGCATCAAAATACTTCATGCTGAAGATCGGTGACCTCATTTTTACTGGAACCCCGGCCGGAGTGGGCAGATTGAATGCTGGCGACCGCTTGGAGTCGTACATCGAGGGCCGCAAGATGCTCGATTTTCAGATTCGATGACCGCACTGGCCTGCGGCTGAGGGACAGGACTATTTGAAATCGTCCACCGAGATCCTATCCGTGCAGAAGAAGTGTTCCTGCTCCTGCGCATTGGAACAGACAATGACGGTACGGCCGCCCATGTTTCCAGTCACCAGATCGGCATACCAGTCCATCGCCTTGCGGTCGAGATTGGCCGTGGGCTCGTCAAGCAGCACAAATGGGGTGTCTGACAGCAGTGCAAGGCCCAGTTTCACGCGTTGCCGCATGCCGGATGAGTAATAGCGGATAGGACGGTCTGCTGCCTCTTCAAGATACAGCGAGGCGATGATCTGCCCGTGGGTAAGTCCTCCTCTGAACGGCCTGAGACTGCCGTGGAATGCCAACATCTCGCGCAGGGTGTATTCTTCAATCAGTTCAAGGTAGGGCGTGGCCATGGAGAAAAGGCCGAGGCCGTCCTCTACTGCATGCTGCTTTCCTGAAACATCGTAGGAGACCGTGCCCTCGCTGGTGACAAGACTGCCCAGAATGACCTGCAACAGCGTTGATTTGCCAGAACCGTTGGCGCCCACGATCACCGTGTGGGCATCCTGCCTGAAGGTGTGCGAAACATGACGGAATATCCAATCGCGGTTGAAGCGCTTCCCTACGTCCGCAAGGGCGATGCTACTCATCTGCCCGCCCTCCTTTGGTATGTCCGTTGCCGTTGCCATTGAGGAACTGATAGCCTTTCATGATGCCGCGCTGCGACTCGCGGATGAAGTCGATGATCTCATCGCGCTCATCTGTGACCGGGAACTCGGCCTCCAGATACATCACAGATTGAGTGGTGTTGTAATGCTTGAGGAAGATGACCCGGTAGATCTCCTGGATCTCGCGGATCTTCTCTACACTGAATCCCCTGCGCTTCATGCCCACACTGTTCACGCCCGAATAGCTGAGCGGATAGCGTGCCGCCTTACTGAATGGAGGCACATCCTTGCCCACCAGCGCACCTCCCGAAAGGATGGCGTGGGCCCCGATGCGCACGAACTGATGCACGGCCGACATGCCGCCCACGATGGCAAAATCACCGATCTTGATGTGTCCAGCAAGGGTGCAGGCATTGGCGAGGATCACATGTTTCCCTATCTCACAGTCGTGGGCCACATGCACATAAGCCATCACCAGTGAGTTGTCGCCCACAACGGTGCGGCCGCTGGCCTTGGTGCCACGATTGATGGTGACGCACTCGCGGATGATGACGTTGTCACCGATCTCCACGGTGGTATCCTCGCCCTGATATTTCATGTCCTGCGGAATGGCCGAAATGACGGCTCCCGGGAAAATGCGGCAGTTCTTGCCGATGCGCGCCCCTTCCATGATGGTGACATTGGAACCGATCCAGGTGCCCTCACCGATCTTCACGTTCTTGTGAATGGTGACAAACGGCTCGATGACTACATTGTCTGCGATCTCGGCCTGAGGGTGGACGTAGGAGAGGGGTTGATTCATGCTATTTGCAAAAGTGGCGCGAAAGTCGCGTTTTATGTTTGAATGGTCTCTACGTTTCTGTTCTGCGCTGTATCTGAGCCATGAGCTCGGCCTCCATCACCAGTTCGTTGTTCACGTAGGCAAAGCCCTGCATGTGGCACAGGCCGCGCCTGATGGGCGACAGCAGGTCCATGCGGAAGATGAGCGTATCGCCCGGCAGCACCATCTTGCGGAACTTCACATTGTCCATCTTGAGGAAATAGGTGAGCCAGTTCTCGGGGTCGGGCACGGTGCCGAGGACAAGGATGCCGCCCACCTGCGCCATCGCTTCTATCTGCAACACACCGGGCATGACGGGCGCACCGGGGAAATGCCCCACGAAGAACGGCTCGTTCATGCTCACGTTCTTGATGCCCACCACGTGCGTTTCTGACAGTTCAAAGATCTTGTCCACGAAAAGGAACGGTGGCCGATGGGGCAGCCTTGCCATGATGGCATTCACGTCCATCAGCGGCTTTGAGTTCAGGTCGATGCGCGGTGCCTGTGGCCTTCGCGATTCTTTGAGCATGGTGGCCAGCGCCTTTCCCAATGCCGTATTGCCAGCATGGCCGGGCCTGGTGGCGATGATGTGGCCTTTGATGTCGGCACCCAAAAGCGCGAGGTCACCGATGAGGTCGAGGAGCTTGTGGCGGGCCGGTTCGTTCGCGAAGCGGGTTTCCACGTTGTTCAGCACGCCTTCGCGGGTCACGGCCACATCGGGCCGGTCAAAGAGGGTGGCGAGGCGTCTCTGGTGCGCTTCGTCCAGCACTTCCTCCACGAAAACCAATGCGTTGTCGAGGTTGCCGCCTTTGATCAACTGCTTGTCGAGGAGATATTCCAGCTCGTGCAGGAAACAGAAGGTGCGTGAGGGCGAGATCTGCTCCGCGAAATCCTTCAGGTCGTGCAGCACTGCATGCTGGGGAGCCAGCACGCGGCTGTTGTAGTCGATCATCACCGTGTAGGAGGTCGTCTCCGCAGGGATGATGAGGTAGGATGCACCGCTCACCTCATCGGTGAAGGTGAAATTGTCGTGGATGGTGAGCACCTCGCGCTGGCCTTCCAGTTCTTTGATACCTGCGGAAAGGAGGGCATCGACAATGGGCTTGGAGCTGCCGTCAAGGATGGGCATCTCGGGGCCGTCTATGGAGATCTCCGCATGGCTGATGCCGAGGGCGTAGAGCGCGGCCATCACGTGTTCAATGGTGCTCACGGTTGCCCCCTCCTGCCCGATGGTGGTGCCTCTGGAGGTGTCCACCACCTTGAGCACCGAGGCGGTGATGCGCGGCTGTCCGTCCAGATCCGTGCGGATGAAAACGATGCCACCGCTCTCTGCGGGTGCGATGCTCAACCGCACCTGCGCACCGGAGTGCAGCCCAACGCCACTCAGTGCTACCGCCTTTGCTATGGTGTGCTGCCTATCGGTCATGCCGGTCCTTTTTCAGTTCTTCCACGTCCATTCTCAATTCATTGATGATTGATACCGTTTTGGGCAGCCCACGGAAAGACACGTAAGCCCTCCGATAGTTGCCTGCATCGAATGCGGGCGAACCCTGCATCAGTGCGTTGTCCTTCACATCGCTGCCGATGCCGCTCTGCGCTGCGATCTTCACGTTGTCACCGATCTTCAGATGGCCGACTATGCCCACCTGCCCGCCTATCATGCAGCGCCTGCCGATCTTGGTCGATCCCGCGATGCCTGTCTGCGCAGCGATGACGGTGTGCTCGCCTATCTCCACGTTGTGCGCCACCTGAATGAGGTTGTCCAGTTTCACGCCTTTGCCTATGACGGTGCTGCCCATGGTGGCGCGGTCGATGGTGCAGTTGGCGCCTATCTCCACATCGTCATGGATGACCACGTTGCCGATCTGCGGCACCTTGCCATAGGCGTTGTCCGATGGGGCGAACCCGAAGCCGTCACTGCCGATGACCGTGCCAGCGTGTATGGTGCAGTTGCTGCCCACTGTGCAGTCGTCCAGCAGGCGCACGCCCGCATGCAGCGTCACGTTGTTGCCCAGCTTGGCATTTCTGCCGATATAGACCTGCGGGTGGATGTGGCATCCGTTGCCCACCATGGCCCCGCTGTCGATGACGGCATGCGCCCCGATGAACAGGTCGTTGCCCACCGTGGCGGTGGCATCGATGAAGGCGGTGGGGTGGATGCCCGCTGCGGGGCGTTTCATGCGGGCATACTGTTCGAGCAGGATGGCGAAGGCCGCATAGGGATCCTTGACGCGGATGAGGGTGCAATGCACCTTGGCGGTGGGCACGAAGTCGTTGGCCACGATGGCGGCCGTGGCGGCAGTGGTGTAGAGGTGATGGGCATATTTCGGGTTGGCGAGGAAAGTGAGCGCACCCGCCCTGCCATGCTCGATGGGGCACACATCATTCAAAGTCGCATCTGGATTGCCATCGACCGCCCCATTGAGCAGGGCGGCCACCGCACCGGCCGTAAACACCATTCGCCAAAAATAGGATTATGAGGTCCTGTTAAGTAGATGTTAAGCTATGGGCGGATGGCTTGTGTTTGCGGGTGCAAGATGGGAAAGAAAATGGGGAAAAAGAAATGGAAAATGTGGAAGGGAGAATGGTGGTGTTGGCAATGGTTGTCAGTCCGGGCTTGGCAAAAGAAAGCCCCGCGCACCTTGGCGGTGGCGGGGCTTCTTTGGGGAGCTCTTTGACGGGTGTGTGGGACGATTTGAAGAAGACCTATTCCGTTCCTCCCTCAGACACTGCCTCCTCTCCTTGCTGGATGCCATGGACGTACGTCACCGTGCGGGTCACGTTGCCATCAGCATCGTATTGCAACCAAGGGCCGTGCTTTACCCCTGCTTCTGAAATAACGGTCATCTTCAGGTCGTAGGGCGGAACGGGGCTCTCAACGTAAACCGTATCGCCCATGGACATCTCGGCCAGATGGTCGCCTTCTGCGGTCTTGCGGCCAAGCGTGTCGTATTCGATTCCATGTCCGGTCAGATAGTCGTCCAAGGTTTTGAAATGCTCCGACTCCAGCGTGCCGTTCTCATAGAAGCTTCGCACCTTGTAGAGCGAATCGGCACCGAGCACCTGTTCCTGCATGAGCTGTCCGTTCTTATGGAACTGCTCGACCTTGATTGCAATTCCATGTTCATACTCCCTGACGGTCTTCCACCACGCATTCGTTTCCCACACCCCTTCCTTCATGCCATTGACCACTTCGCCTTGGGCAATGACTGTCGAATCGCTTTTCACCTGCCGCTCGTGGTAGGTGAGGGAGTCTCCACAGGCGGGGTATGTGCGTTCCGTGAAAATGGTGTCGCCCGAGTATGCGTTGACCTCAGAGGTGGTCTTGGTGCAGGGGTTCTGACAGCCTATGGCGACCAGAAGGGCGAGCAGGACAGTGGGCAGGGCAAGTGTTCTCATGGGGTGATCTTTAGGTGATACACGCAGCATAATGCCTTGATCTGGGAAGGGAACATGCTGTTTGCTTCATCAAAACTAAGTTGAAATCCATGCCGACCAAGCGGTTGCATGCATTTGCAACATTTGTCGGTGAAGGGGGATGCTGGCGCAGGCTTGGCAAAAGAAAGCCCCGCGCACCTTGGGGGTGGCGGGGCTTGGGGATCTCACCCTTCAAAGCATCACTGCACTTGAGGAAGTGCGGACGGCCGGTGCCGTTACTTGGTCGCGGTGAGGGTGCAGGAATCCGAATTGATCCCGTCCGACAGTTGGTAGGTCATGGTGAGGGTGTTGCCTGCGCTGTTGATGCTGCCAGTGCCCGTGTAGGTGATGCCGTTCACCGTCTGACTGCCAATGGTGATGCTGTTGCCGCTCACGGTGGCCACCACGGTCTGGGGCGCGTCATAGAGGTTGGTCACAGTCACCTGCTGAACACTTGTGCTGCTGGCTGCGATGGTCATGGTGTATGCATCTGTGCCATTGGTGCAGCTCTCACTCACACTGTAGGTGCCGAGAAACTTGTCGCGCGACACGGTCCCGCAGTTCGCCCCTTCATAACCTTCATCGCAGACGCAGGTGCCATCAACGCATTCACCATTGCTGCCACAGTTCACATTCTCGCAAGGGTTGGGCGGCACAACCACCGTCTGGCAGAATTCTCCGGTGAAGCCTGTAGGGCACACGCATGTGCCATCGTTGCACGCACCGCCATTGAGGCAGGTCACATCATCGCAGGGGTCGGAACATCCGGCAATGCCTATGGATGCAATGGCGAAGAACATCAGGAATCTTGATCTCATTATCGTTGGTTTTAATTGGTTTTTGAAAAGGTGCCTACTCTCTTCTGGCTTTTCGGCAGCGGCCATTATGTTTATGGCAAAGACTTCACCCTTATTAACCTGCGAATCGAAGGTGCTGTGGATGCGATCGGTGATGACCTTCAAGCCTATGTCCTTTGGGTGATGTTGCGAATGGCACTGTCAGGGCAGATTGCTCGCTTGCCCGAAAAGAAAGAAGGGTTCGATATGGGACTTACCGGCTGCATTGGAGAGGCAAATGTATGAAAAAACACACAGGCAGCATCGGGACGGGAATTTTCTCTCGTGGAACGGAACGATGCCAATGCGGGAAATCGACTTTGGGAGTATTCAGAGCCTGTATGAGCCGAGGACGGGCTGCCCCCACCATTTATTGTTACGCAATGAACTCGCTTCCTCATCTTCCCTGTCTGCCGACATCCTCCCTGTCAGCAGACAGGGCAGGAATTTTCAATCTTCAATTTCCAATTTTCAATCCCTTCTCCCCTAAAACCCCGCAGGGAAGCACAGGAAATGCTTCTCTACCGGGCGGGCCAGCTCTGCGATGTTGCGGGCATCGGAGGCCTCGGCCATGTCGCGCACCGTGCCATCCTTGAACAGGATGCCGATGCGGTCATCGCCCCTGCTGCTGTAGGCGCGGTTGCTGATGCTGTCGCTGAAGACGAAGTAGTGCGCATCAGCGGCAGCGATGCCCCACCTGCGGCACACGGCCCCGCGCAGGGCGGCCACCTCCGCTGCCGATGGCGGGGCATCGAGCAGGCGTATCTTGAGCAGG